>JBDSLC010000236.1:0-11285 GCA_039916585.1 Pyrinomonadaceae bacterium
TTGAGAACGTGTTTACGAGTTTCGAAGTTGCGTGCCTCGACGGCTTTCTGTGCCCGCTCGATCTGCTTGGAAACGGTTCGCGATTCGATCGCCACGCCCTTTTCCATCCCGAGCCATTCCATCATCGAACGGACCTTGTCGCCAGCGAAGATGCGCATCAGATCGTCTTCCAGCGAGAGTACGAAGCGAGACGAACCAGGATCGCCCTGACGTCCCGCACGGCCGCGAAGCTGGTTGTCGATGCGACGCGATTCGTGTCGTTCGGTTCCCAGGATATGCAATCCGCCTACAGCGACGACTTCCTTGTGTTCTTCGGAAACGACCGACTTTGCTTTTCGCAACTCATCCTCATATTGGTCGGGCGTCGCCTCCTCCGGATTGATCTCCATCCGCTTGAGATATTCTTCAGCCAGAGATTCCGGATTTCCGCCGAGCAGAATATCCGTACCGCGTCCCGCCATGTTGGTTGCGATAGTAACGGCACCCTTGCGGCCCGCCTGAGCGATGATCTCGGCCTCACGTTCGTGATACTTAGCGTTGAGAACGTTGTGTTTGATACCGATCTGCTTCAGTTTTCCGGCGATCAGTTCCGAGTTTTCAACCGAAACCGTACCAACCAAAACCGGCCGACCCTGGGCATGCAGATCCTTGATCTCATCTACCACCGCATCCCATTTTTCCTCGATGGTGCGGTAGATCATATCCGGATTATCTACTCGGACCATCGACCGATTGGTCGGAATGATGACGACATCAATGTTGTAGGTTGTTCCGAATTCTTCCGCTTCCGTCTCGGCCGTACCGGTCATGCCGGACAGCTTTTCGTACATACGGAAGTAATTCTGCAGCGTGATCGTCGCAAGCGTTTGGTTTTCGCGCTCGATCTTCACACCTTCTTTAGCTTCTACGGCCTGGTGCAGACCATCGGACCAACGTCGACCCTGCATCAGGCGCCCGGTGAAGTCGTCGACGATGATGACCTCGCCTTCCTGGACGACGTAGTGATGATCCACTCGATAGAGTGTATGAGCCTTCAACGCCTGCTCGACGCAATGGAGCAGTTCCATGTTGCCGGGATCATAGAGGTTCGAGACGCCGAGAAGTTTTTCAGCCTTGGTTACGCCCGCCTCCGTGAGAACTGCGGAGTGATTCTTTTCATCGACCAGATAATCACCGGTCGTGACCTTGGTCTCTTCGTTCTTCTCGCCTTTCTCGAGCCGAGGAATGATGTCGTTCGCAACGTAATATTTATCGGTTGCGTCGTCCGTCGCACCTGAGATGATCAGCGGGGTGCGGGCTTCGTCGATCAGGATCGAATCGACCTCGTCAACGATCGCGTAATAGTGATCACGCTGGACGAGCGATTCGACATCGAACTTCATGTTGTCGCGAAGATAGTCGAAGCCGAATTCGTTGTTCGTACCGTAAGTGATGTCGGCGGCGTAGGCGTCTTTTCGCTCCGCGTCATCCATATCGTTCTGGATACAGCCGACCGACAGGCCGAGGAACTGGTGGATCTTGCCCATCCATTCCGCATCGCGAAGTGCGAGATAATCGTTGACCGTCACGACGTTCACGCCGCGGCCGGTGAGTGCGTTCAGATACGACGGCAGCGTTGCGACTAGCGTCTTACCTTCACCGGTTCGCATCTCGGCGATACGGCCCTGATGCAACGCGACTCCGCCGATCATCTGCACGTCGAAGTGTCGCATCCCGGTAACTCGTCTCGACGCTTCACGGACAGTCGCGAAAGCCTCTGGAAGGAGTTCGTGAAGAACATCCTGCTCGGCCTTGCGTCGGCGGTCCTTAATTTCTTTGGGTATCTTTGTCGAACCGTGGCTCGCAAGATCGGGGGATGCGTCCGACTGCCCATCGACACTCGAATCAAACTTAGCAAGGCGATCGCGAATGATGTCCTTGAACTTGTGTGTCTGTGCCTGCAGTTCCTCATCCGACAGCTTCTCGATCTTCGATTCCCACCCGTTGATCTCCGCAATGATCGGTGTCACCTTTTTCAAAAAGATGCTGCTGCTCGATCCGAAAACTTTCTTAACTAACTTATCTGCAAAACTATTAACTGGCATTTTGATCCTCTTTTTAACCGCCGCCTCGATCGGGATCTCCGTTCGATTTTGCTCCTTCTTGTTTTTCTCGTTCTGTGGTTCGCGTTTTGTTAACCACTGAACAAGATGAAAAGAAGGAACAAGACGAAGACGATCTAAACTCGTCCGGCGTGTATATGTCGTTTATTGGTAAAGCGAGGATGACCTTAATCACTCGCCGCTACTTTGCGTCTTTCGCAAGAAGGGCGTCGAGGCCGGCACGAGGCATATGGGTAACGACAAAGATCTGGTCGTTTTCTGAGCGGAATCTGGTGGCGTCGTAGAGCTTTTGTCGGACGGAGTCGGTCTCAGCCTTCTTGAGAGCCGCGAGTGTATGCGCCAGGTCGCCTGCTAACAATCGAGCAGCTTCGGGAGATTGCCTACGAACCGCGATATCGATCGCAAACGCGTCCTTATCGAGACGAAAATTGAACTTGGAATCAGTGGTTTCAACCGGAGCGAACCGGCTGTTCGGCAGACAGTCGCCAAGCGAGTAACCGTCGGTGAGCAATTTACTGAAAGACTCCAACCACGGACGAAACTGTTCATTCTTAACGACGAACTTGTTGGCTGAATAACTGCCGACCTTGTTCGCTGGAACACACGGAAGCTGGGTCGTCTGACTAACTTCGAAAGAATCGTAAGCTGGATCGAAATATTTTGTTCCGCCCAATCGCTTGAGCGTGTTTACGAAATATTCGACATCCTGAAAATAGGTGATCAGCGACAGTCTAACTTCGGAACGTTCGTCGTCAGGCTTGTTATCAAGATCATCCTTGATCTCGATCTCGTCGGTGATCTCAAAAGCCCGTGTCGTAGCCGAATGTGCCAGCACCTGCGGAGCCGCACCGCCGACCATCAATAGGCCGAGATACACACCAAGCGTGGTCAGTACAAGGAACGAGTTTTGAGCTTTACGTTTCGTCAATTAACTATTTCGCTGCCGTGTTCGAGTTATGCGGGGTCATCGCGTTGCCGCTCGGCTTTTTCAACTCGGCAGCCTGTTCCGCGAGCTTTCGCTGAATCATTGGGTGAGCGACTTCCTTAGGTACCGTAAATGTGATGACGACCTTCTTGCCGTTCACTTCTACTTTCGCTCCCTCGAGGATTGCCAGATCGTCCTTATCGTTCTGATCGGCTGCCGGGTCGTTCCGCTTCTTGTCACGCATGGTAGTGAGCAAGAGTTGCAGGCCGGTCCGAATCGTATTGGCACGGGTAGCAGACTCCATCTCTGATTGAACCGTAGCAGAGATGTTCTTGTCATCCTGCTGCAGCAGCATATCCAGATCACGCCCACTCAAAAGGCTCAAATACTTTAGGAATCCCGCCGCGTCTATCGCGAGAACACCTTCCTGAACAACCTTCTGCATGTAGGGGTCCGAACTCTCAATGAGTAGCTTCAGCGACTTCGGGTCGATCCGGCCGTCTTTGTTCAACTTCCCCTTTACACTGCCTGTAAACGGGGTCTGCAAATTGAGTGAGTTCTTGGCGATCAGATCATTGACTGTGTTGCCGAGATCCTCGATCGGGCGCCTGTTAATATCAACCGCATTCACCGGATCACTTGTCAAGGGCGACTCCGGCTTCTGGACATTCGCGTTTGCGGTCTGATCTGCGTCCGGCTTTTTGCCCGATTGAACGTTGGTCGTGCCCTTATTGCTGTTGGAGTCGGCCGTCGAATCATCATCGGGGAGTTCAAACGGCGAATCCGGCAAATTCGTCGGACGAGCCTTAGGGTTGTTCTTCGGCTTTATCGCGGGCGTGTCGATCAGGCTGCTGCCGCTCTGAACGGGCGGCGAGATCGGCGGAAATCCGGAGGTGCTGAAATCATAGGGAGCCGGGGCCCCGTTCAGCATTGCCTGCTGAGCAGCAAATTGCTCCGGATTCGATAACTGAAAATATCCGACCGGATACTCAAGCTGAGCCGGAACCCCGGTCTGGTCAATCCAGACCACTTCCGATTCCTTGAGGTCGATCTTTTCATACTCAGCGTCGATATACTCGCGGTCGGTCCCGTAAAGCATCGTCCCAACATATGCCATATCCAGAACCTGGCACACGCGACCGACGAATGGGCTGTCGCATCCACGTGCAGTCAGGAATGGCGTCTGAGCAACTACACCAAAAAAGGCAAAAATAAACACCGCCGACCCTGCGACGATCGCGTAGAGACGGTTGTCGAACTTCCAGCGGCCAACCTCGTGCTTGTAGAACAGATCGCCCTCGCGAAGCGGCTCCGCGGGAACGTCAAATGCGTATGAGTGCTGCTCGAACATATAATTTCGCGTCCCTAAAATGGCTGAACTACAAGCCGTAACGCTTTAGACGCAAGTACCGCAAAAACCGTTGCGGTAAGAATCCCCGATTTTAACATTCTGCGGCCGCAATTGGAAGATAATTACAGCGATCCGCTCATTTCCAGAGGCCCACGCGTGTAGGGGCGATACCTGCAACTTGATAGCTACGCCCTTGCTCACGCGCAGGCTTCTGAATTAGTGTCTAACCAATGCCACGCCGCTCCGACAACCGCCGACGCCCAAGCTCTAGCAAGCGCAAGCCGCCGCGTCCAAATGATGAACGGAATAAGAGCCGGGAATTTGCATCTGGGGCACCACAGTCCAGGTTCGAGAAAAACCGGCAGACGATCGGGCAACTGAAAGCTACGGAAAGGCTTCTTGACGGCATCGGCGTACCCGAAGGACAAGCGTTCAAGCCCGATGATTTTCAGCTCGAAGCTCTGGAAGCCATTGAAACGGAGGACGTTCTGGTCACCGCCCCGACCGGAAGCGGCAAAACCTGGATCGCCCGCGAGGAGATCCGCCGCCTGCTCGCGGACGGTCGTCGAGCGTGGTACACGACCCCGCTGAAGGCGCTAACCAATTCAAAATACGTTGAGTTCTCCGCCGAATTCGGAGCCGACAACGTCGGGATCCTGACGGGCGACCGTAAGGAAAATACCGTTGCTCCGCTCACCGTCGGTACGACGGAGATCTATCGCAACCAACTTTTCGACGCGATGCGCGAGGGCGAGCAGGTCCGGACGGATTTCGTTATTCTCGATGAAGCCCATTACCTAGCCGACGAAGAACGCGGACACGTCTGGGAAGAAGCGATAATCCTCACCCCTCCGCGAATCCGAATATTGCTGCTTTCAGCAACCGTTGGAAAAGCTCAGGAATTTGCAGATTGGATCGAGGAAGTACGCGGCAGCAAGGTTCGAGTAATTAATCGAGCCGGCTCCCGCCCGGTCGAACTCCGTGCCGCGTATCTTTCGCCCAGCCTGCAACTCTATCCGCTCTTCGATGAGTCAGGAAACTTCAATCGCGAGGTCGAACAGTTCACGGTCCCGAAACGAGATGGCGGCCAAAACAGGTTCCGGCGCCGCTGAAAGTGCTTCGGAATACGTGATAAGTGACAAGTAAAAAGTGATAGGCGAGTACTTCCCACCTATCACTTACCACTTATTCCAGAGGATGACCTACTTCTTCGCCAATAACCCAACCAGAAAATCAACATCGGTCTGGGCGATCGCCAGATCCATCGAGACTTCATTTCCCTTGTTCGAAAACTTCACGTTCTCGATCAGGCGTGCATAGACTTCCTTGTCCGCGCCCTTCGCGTTTCCGAGAAACATTTTACCAAGCATTTGCAGCCCATCGAGCGTATCTTTCAAACTCACAGCCTGACCGGCCTGTAACGTACGCGCCGTCGCACTCAAGTTCGTTGCGGTTCCGTTTACGCCCATCGAGCCGTACATCAGCTTGATCGAATCAATGTTCTTACCAAGTTCGTCGTTATCCAGCGGAAGAAATGCACTCATCCCCGCAGGAACGCGAGCTACGAACGTCGCAACGGGAGCCACAGCCTTGCTGAGAAGGTCGGTCAGTTCCTTGTCGACCTTGGTCGTTCCCTCGGCGGTCGCCCGCACCTTAGCGACCGAACCGAAGGCTAACGTATTCGCATCCACCGCGAAAGCTGCCATCTCACTCGAGAATGCCTTCAGAATTTTCGAATGGATCCCGGTCGAAGTTCCCTGAGGCGCATTCTGAGCGGCTATTTCACGAGCATCGAAGATAAATAGCGTCTTCTCGCCCACCTTTTCTTCGCGATACTTCCCTTTTGCCGCAAGCTTCGCTGCGGCCAAGATCGCCCCCGAACTCACCTGTCCGCGAGCGATCAGTACGCTGTCGAGGTCATATTCTTTGTCCTTGATCTTGGTCGCAGTGACACCAGCCGCGAGCGTTTCGAATTGTCGAACGTCAATGCCCGTTTTCGTCTTTGCTTCCTCGATCGCTCTCGTAACCTCTGCCAGCATCGTCTGATTGCCGGAAAGCATCTGTGGCAACGCCGAGCCGAGAAAGGTCTTGATGTCGAAAACGACTACGCCGTCCGAGGCTGGCAGCATCGCTACGATCGCAGCGGAATTTGCCGTCTTGCGAGCCTTAGTGTCGGCCAATGCTGATCCGGCCAGGTTAAGTACTAGTACGGACAGCGTGAAAATCGCGAACAGCTTACTTTTCATCAATATAACCTCGAAAATACGGTAGAACTCCAGTCAAGAGTATCAGATGTTTCAGCGAGGCTAAATAGTTTGCCCTCGAGTGATTTCCGCTTTTTTTTTCTTCTTTCGAGAATTTCGTGAATCTTGCGGCGCGGTAATGCTCATCACTGGTTGGAGAAATGAGTCCATGAAACACACGAACAACACGAATCATGAGGAAACACTGCCTCGATCCTTCACCACTTCAAACTCAAACCGTAGTTCCTTGCCCCGAACAATATAGCTCAAATACTGCTCCCAAAATTTTCGCAGGAAACGCATAGACGGTGCCTTTTGGTCGAGGTTCACCAAAGACTCGATCCCCAAAGCTTTCCATAACGATAGCAGCGACACATAAGTTCGCAAAGGCTTTAGCTGAACGTCGGTATAGAAATCAAAAACCTCGCGTCCTGCGATAAAGGTGTTGAATGTATAGCTATTGATGTGATTTCGGTGCGTCGGGTCGTTTGCCCAGTCCGGGTTTGTGTAGTGCGGTGTCAGAAGTTTGATCTTCGCTCCCGGCTTCGCTATCCGGTGCAGCTCCCCAACAAAGGCCATTACATCAGGCACGTGCTCGACGACGTGATTTGAAACGATCAGGTCAAACTCATTATCAGGAAACGGGTAAGGAATCTCACCGAGATCATGAATGACGTCAGCCGCCGTCCGGGGATTATTGTCTAGGCCGATCGCTCCCTCATATTTATTCGTCCCGCAACCGACGTCAAGTATCTTCATCGGGTTTCAAGTTAATGCACAAGCCCGCGCGTAAGCAAGGGCTTAACGTTCAACCCTGCGCAGAACTCTCGCCCAATGCACATTCTGTTCATTTCATCGTCGAACGTTCGCGGATGAAGTTGTATGTTAGCCCTTGCTAACGCGCGGGCCTCTGCAATTGAGCCTTCTCACTCAAATAGAAATGCCAAAGCATCCTGGCCGCCACGGATCGATACGGCTTCCAGCGCTCGGCGATCACGAGAAACTCATCGGACGACGGCCGCGGGTCGCCGCTCAGCCGATGCCACGTGGAGTGGAGAGCGATGTCGCCCTTAGGCATTACGTCCGGCCGAAGGAGAGCCATTAAAAGATAGATATCGCTCGTCCATTCGCCGATTCCCTTCAGCTTGATCAGCTCCTGCTTCACATCAGCGTCCGAAAGAAGATGCAGGCGTTCGAGATCCAATCTCTCCTCAAGGATCGCCTCCGAAAGATGTCGCGCATACGCGGTCTTCTGGCGGCTGAACCCGGCTGATCTTAACTCGGCATCACTCAAAGACAGCACCGCCTCCGGCGTGACTTCGCCGAGAAACTCACCGAGTTTGTCGAAACAAGCCTTTGCCGACGCTAACGAGACCTGCTGTTCAAGAATTATCTGAAGCAGTGTCGCAAATCCGGGCTCGCGATCCCACAATGGCGGAATGCCATAATTCTCGTGGACGATCCGCAAATGCGGGTCCGCTGCCAACTCTTGACACGCAGCGGCAAGCGATCGTTTGTTCAGCCGTTGCACTTTCACGAACCGTAGTCTAGCGACTCACTAGCGCAAAAGAAAAAGGCGGACACGAATGCCCACCTCATATCAAGATCAAATTAGCTGGCTCTACTGAACTTCAACCCAATCGCCTGTGTGAATCTCCTGAGCGTTTCGAACGATCATCGCGGTGGCGGTTCGTTCTTTAACATTCAAGACGATCAGCTCGCCGACTACCTTTCGGATATCCGGGCGGCCCTCTTTAGCTTTCTTAGTCGTTACAACGCGTCCTCGGGCATTATCTCCCGATTTACGAGCAGTCTGATTCGAAAACTCTCCGCCCTCATATTCAAGGCTTCCAAAATCGCTGACACGAGCCTCAACGGATTCGCTTGTCGTATTGCCGCGGAGATTTCCCTTGCCAAGCGGTCGAAACACCGTCATATAGTCGCCAATTCGGACGTTGTCCTCTGCACCTAAGTCCACGTAAACGATATTCTCTCGGCTCAGCATCTCTTTGTTATCGCGAGCCATAAATAGACGGCCTTTCGCCTTGCCAGATGGATCCCCAAAAACGTCCAAAGCCGGGCGGTCGACAAACATAGGAACTTCGCGATTCTCCATCGGGCGAACTAAGTCCCCAAGAAGAAAGTTGTTACACGAGCGGTGAACCTTCGCTACGGCATGGTCGCCTTTGACGCGAACCACCTCAACGCTTCCCACTTCTTCAACGTACATTCCAAGTTTCCCCTTGCTGGACCACTTCGTGTTGACCTGCCCCCGGGGGCGAACGACGGCAAACCGATCGCCTACCTTCGCTCCGCTGGTGTTCAGGTAAACGAACTGTCCCTGTGAATAGAACCAGCCGTCCTGCTCGTTATATCCGCCAACCAGCCGCGAACTTGTATCGGTAGACGAACTGGTTACATAACCCGCGCAATACACATTATTACCTTCCGCGACACGCATCGGGCGCCGGGCTACGTCTCCGCTAACCGACGTCGGGCGTTGTGCCGCAGCCGACGAACCGAAAATACAAACGGCCGCAAAAAGCGACGCGACGCTGATCTTTCCAAATCTATGAAAGCTCACTGTGATCTCCTTTGATGATTGCCGATCTTGTGTCTTTGAGAACTCCGGAGAGGAGAAGAAACGATAGGCGGAAAATTGGTGGACTAGCCCGAAGCGGGCACACTTCAGAAGTCTAAACCCCAGCCCCCGAAAAGGTCAACAAGTTTTTTCATGGTTTGTCATTCAGACCGATTCTGAATGCGGTAATGCTCAATCCAAACTATTTGCACTCACACACGCCCGTTTGCTACTATCTCGGTTTGTCGCTTTAGATAGTAAAGTCAGGCAAGCCACCTTAGCTCAGTTGATAGAGCAACTGATTTGTAATCAGTAGGTCGTCGGTTTGAGTCCGACAGGTGGCTCCATTCTTATTCCTGTCGGTAACATCCATTGCAAACGCCGGTTTTTGGGTTCTTCGAGTTTACTCGCTAGGTAGAGATCGGTCGAAGATCTTCGGCAGCTCCATTCTCTTCCTGCAGTCGTGTAGGAACTACGAGCGGCTGTACCGGCGGGGTTGCCCCTACCCGGAAGCGTTCGAGATCGGCGGCGGCCGAGGTGGCACGATCCGCTGTTAGCAGCACGCCGATGTCTGCGGCGGTCGCCGCAACAACTTTCGATATCGACCCAAACGCGGCAAGCACTTTGCGGCGTTCCGTTTCCGTCAGTGAAGGTAAGGCTTCGGCCATCCGATAATAGTTTGAGTAGTCCCGCGTGTCGCGATGGACGGCGTTGGCATAGTCGTGAGCCTCGTCGCGCAGAAGTTGCAATAGACGATGTACTTCATTCGTAATATCGAACTCTATTCGACTCTTGTTAGCCGTAAGAAAATAGGCGATAGACTCGTGGTCACCGGCCGGTTTTACCGCTGAGATCATCGAAATATTGTTCGGAAGATCAGTTCCGAGGGCGGCGTTAAGCTGGGCAGGGCCACCGTCGACCACAAATAGTTCAGACTCATTCCCCTGGCGGCTTGCCACTAGCCTCTCAACAAATTCCTTGATACTGCCCACTTCGCTGACTGATTCGGATTGCCAGTGACTCGAAACGCCGGGATCCATGCGACCGTTCACCCACGAGACTGAGGCGGCGACCTGATCGGTGCCCGAGATATGCGACACGTCGATTGCCGTAACACGCTGGGGTGCGAGCGCGAGTTTGAATTCCCTCTTGAGCGACTGCAGCATTTTTGTCGGCTCAAGTCGCATGATGGACCGCTTCACGTCAAGTTCCGCGCTAGAGCGATTGACCGCACGGTCGGTTGATATCTTGCGATTCTTCTCCGTTAGCAAAACAATTCTGGGCTTCCTTCCGATCCGCTGGGATAAGACTCTTTCCAGCTCCGCCTTATTCAATGGCATCACGGATATTCGAATCTCTTTCGGCAGGTGAAATTGATAAAATTGCTCGATAACCTCGGAGATCGCCTGTTCGGCGTCGGATTCATCGGCGTTAACAAACGAAAAGATCCGCTCGCCTAGTATTCGTCTTCCCTTTTGAGAGATCAGGATCACGTCCATCCCCAAATCCGTCACGCGAAATGAGAACGTGTCAGAAGTGCCGTCAAGCCAGACAGAACGCCTCAAATTCTTCCAATATTCCTCCACGCTTTGGAGTATGTCTCGTAATGTCGCGGCGGTTTCAAAATCGAGCCTAGAGGACGCCTCAGTGATCTTTGAACTCAATACAGATCCAAAAAGCGGCCGATCGTTGAGCAGAAACAACCGCACCAGCCAGACCACTTCGTCATACTTCTCCCAAGTCGTCAGATCGCGAACACAAGGCGCAACGCATCGGCGTTTGTAGTGCATCGTGCACGGATAATTGAAAGATCCGTCAATCTCGATGTCGCAACTTCGTAAACGAAAGGTGCGATTCAGGAAATCGAGCAGCATCCGAGCATTGGTGCGGTTCAAGAAAGCTCCAAAGTATTCTGCGTTGTCATCCGCGATGACGCGCGTCGCGAGAAGGCGCGGAAACTTCTCGCGGGTGAGCTTGATGTGCGGGTAAAGTGGTTTCCCTTCGATCGAGAATCTGTACCTAGTCCGCTTCGGCATTGGATAGACTTTGAATTGAATCGAGCATCGTAAAGATCGCATCGAGC
>JBDSLC010000237.1:0-7451 GCA_039916585.1 Pyrinomonadaceae bacterium
GGTTGTGCTGCTTGAAAAAACCTAGAGATGGCTGCTCGGAGTTCCAGCTTTAGCTGGGTTCCGCTGCGGTGAGACGCACATATGCAGGCGGGCCACCTAAGGTGGAACTCCGAACTTTTAATGAGACCACAAGAAATAATCGCCAAAAAACGCGATGGCGGGGAACTAACTTCCGAGGAGATCGGCGCGTTCGTCGATGGCGTGTGCGATTCTTCGTGGGCGGACTACCAGATCTCGGCGCTCGTGATGGCAATGTTCATTCGCGGGGTGAGCGACGCCGAACGAGACGAACTTGTGCGGTCAATGCTCTACTCGGGCGAGGTGCTCGATTTCTCTGACATTGACAAGCCAAAGGCCGATAAGCACTCGACGGGCGGCGTCGGCGACAAGACCTCGCTGATCATCGCTCCCGTCGTGGCGGCCTGCGGCGTCGCGATCCCGATGATCTCCGGACGCGGACTCGGTCACACTGGCGGCACACTCGACAAACTCGAATCTATCCCCGGCTACAACGTAAACCTTTCGACTCAAGAGTTTCGCGACATCATCAAAAAATGCGGTTTCGCTATGTCCGGCCAGACCGCCGACATCGCACCTGCCGATAAAAAGCTCTACGCCCTCCGCGACGCTACCGCGACCGTTCCGTACATCCCGCTGATCGTCGCCTCGATAATGTCGAAGAAGCTTGCTGAGGGTCTAGACGCCCTCGTGCTCGACGTGAAGACGGGCAGCGGCGCGTTCATGCAGCAACTTTCAGACGCTGAAGAACTCGCACGAGCGATGGTGAAGACCGGGGAGAAATTTGGCGTCAAGACTCAAGCGGTCGTCTCCAGCATGGACCAGCCGCTCGGCAAATATGTCGGCAACGCGCTCGAAGTTTACGAGTGCATCAATATACTCCGCAACGAGATCGAACCAGCCGCGAGGCCAACTTGGGAACTCTCACTCGAACTCTCAGCCCGAATGCTTGTGCTAACTGGGATTGAAGCAGAACTTGATAATGCGAAACAACTCTGCACCCGCAAGCTCGGATCCGGCGAAGCTCTCGAACTCTTTCGCCGGAACATCGAATGCCAGGGCGGCGATCCATCGATCTGCGACGACCCCGACAAACTTCTCGATAAGAGCATCCTTAAGTTCGATATCCTCGCGGAATCCACCGGCTTCATCGCCGCCATCGACACCCTCGCCATCGGCAACGCCATTTGCGAACTCGGCGGCGGCCGTACACTGGCCGAGGACACCGTCGATTCCGCCGTCGGCTTATCGTCTGACACTAAGATCGGAAGCACGGTCAACTCAGGCGATCAGATCGCCACCGTTTATTGCCGGAACGATAAGCAGTTCGCCGCGATCCAAGACAAACTCCGAACCGCTTACGTGAGATCCGAAAAAAAACCGGTCGATAAACCTCTCATCTTCGAGAACGTTTTTTAGTCAGCCGAGAGAAGCTTCACGCAAAAGACGCGAAGACCGCAAAGACTCGCTTTTCAGATTACGGGCCGTCTTGCTGTTGCTGTCCAACTCTTTGCGTCCCTCTGCGTCTTTGCGTTAACTTCTACTCCTCCGAAATTTAACTTGCAAGTCCGAGCCACGGAATGCGTTCTCTAATCACCAGCCTTCAACGGCGCATTCCAAACTGATTCGGGAGACTTGTATGAAACGAACGATATTGGCCGCACTCGCAGCGGCGATCACCCTCGCAGGGATAACGGCAAGCTCTGCACAACGCACGAATCGCACCACACGGACGACCACGACAACGACCAGAACCACCACGACCATAACGGCGAAACCGATCTACGTCAGCGACAATCGCGACACGCTTGAGATGGTGTTCGTGCTCGATACGACCGGTTCGATGGGCGGACTGATCGACGGGGCAAAGCAGCGGATCTGGGGGATCATCAACGAGGTAATGCAGAAACCGACGAAACCTCGGGTTCGTGTCGGGCTCGTAGCTTATCGCGACAACGGCGACGAATACGTGACCAAACTCCTGCCGATCACTGAAGACCTCGACAAAGCCTACACGACGCTGATGGATTACCAAGCCGGCGGCGGCGGAGACACACCCGAAAACGTGCGCAAAGCGTTAGCTGAGGGTGTTCGCGGAGCCGGCTGGTCACAATCGCGTCGCGGACTTGCACAGATCGTGTTCCTCGTTGGCGATGCACCACCTCAAAACTACGCACAGGAACCCGACGTCCTCATAACGACCGCCGAGGCCGTCCGCAAGAATATGATCGTCAACACGATCCAGTGCGGCAGTCTCGACGGCACCCGCGAGATATGGCAGACGATCGCGCTCCGCGGCGAAGGTAAGTATTTCGCGATCGCTCAGGACGGCGGCGTCCAGGCGATCTCGACGCCTTTTGATGCGAGGCTCGCCGATCTCGCGGGCAAGGTCGGAAGCACCTACGTCGGCTACGGCGAAAAATCGAAACGCGAATCGAACGTCTCCGCCCGACAGGTAACCGAACTTTCTATCGCGGGCCGTGCTCCGTCTGCAGCTCAAGCTGATCGAGCCGTGAACAAAGCGGTCAATACGTTCCAATACGACGGCGATCTGCTTCAGGATGTGGAGAACGAGTCGGTAAAAGTAAAGGACATAAAGACCGAAGATCTGCCCGAAGATCTCCAAAAGCTGTCGCCGGCAGAACGTGAAAGAACGATCGCTGTCCGCATCGCCGAGCGTAAGAAGATCCGGGCCGAGATCCTCGAACTCTCAAAACAGCGTGACGCCTACATCGCCGCCGAGCGAAAGAAACTCGGCCAGTCCAGCGGCTTTGACGCGGCGGTAGCCGCGGCACTGAAGGAACAGTTGCTTAAGAAGGGAATCCGCTGACATTAGCTGCCAATTTTAATGCGTCGGCCAGTCCATATGGGCTGGCCGTTCGACATTTGAGCGGGTGGATTTGCTAGAATAGACGATCAAACGCAAACAAAATGAGCCAATTATCAGAAGAAATTGTATTGGAATCGCTGAAGCAGATCATAGATCCCGATCTGCGTAAGGATATTGTCAGCCTCAACTTTATTCGCGATCTCGTGATCGACGGCGGAGACGTTTCGTTTCGCATCGTGCTTACGACACCGGCTTGCCCGGTGAAAGAAGAGATGGAGTCGCAGGCGCGAGAAATAGTTGGTGGCCTGGAAGGCGTGACGAACGTGAATGTCACGATGGACGCCGAGGTTCCGCAGGGACGCGGGATCGCTAATAACGTGACGATCGAAGGCGTGAGGAATATCATCGCCGTTTCGAGCGGCAAGGGCGGCGTAGGGAAGTCAACGGTGGCGGTAAATCTTGCGGTGTCGTTGGCGCAGCAGGGAGCGAAGGTCGGTATCATGGACGCCGATGTCTATGGCCCGAACGTCCCGATGATGCTCGGAACCGGTTACGACCAGCCCGAGGTTCGCGATCAAAAACTGATTCCGATCGAAGCGCACGGCGTAAAGATGATCTCGATGGCAGTGCTCGTACCGCGAGATAAGCCGATGATCCTCCGTGGGCCGATGCTGCACGGAGTCGTTCGCCAGTTCCTAACCGACGTCGATTGGGGCGAGCTTGATTACCTGGTCGTCGATATGCCGCCGGGAACGGGTGATGTGCAGCTTTCGCTCGCGCAGCTAGTGCCGGTGCAGGGAGCCGTGATCGTTACGACCCCGCAGGAAGTCTCGCTCTCCGACGTGCGGCGTGCGATCAAGATGTTCGAAACGGTCAACGTGCCAGTGCTCGGCGTGATCGAGAATATGTCGTACTTCGTCGCACCCGACACGGGAACCCGCTACAACATATTCGGCGAAGGCGGCGGAGAGAAGATCGCGGCCGAGTACAGTTTGAATTTCCTCGGCCAGGTCCCCATCGGGCTCGAGGTCCGCGAGGGCGGCGACAGCGGCGTACCGGTCGTGGTCTCTGCCCCCGACTCAGCCCAAGCCGCAGCCTTGCGAACCGTAGCCGAAGAAGTAGCCCGCCACGTCTCGATCGAGGCGATGAAGCCCGAGTTGGTTGTCATTTCGCGAGCCGGTTAAGCTTCGACATCTGTCCTGAGCAACATTTTGGAAAACTATGCTGCCTACACGTAGATCCTTACTCAAAGTAATCACCACGAAAGCGGTCGTTGCTACTGTCCTTCTTAGCTTGCTGAGTTCGGCCGCCCTCGGCCAGACGAAACGAGCCCTGACCCCGGCCGATTTTGACTCCTGGCGAAACATTCAAGGTTCGCAGATCTCGCGGGACGGGAACTTTGTCGCATACGTGATGCAGCCGCAGGACGGCGATGGCGAACTGTTCGTTAGGAGCACGACCGGGTCGACGGAATGGAGCGCGCCGCGCGGATATCGTCCGCCGACGCCACCGCCCGACGCTTCGGATCCGGCGGCGACGATGGCGTTCTTGGCGCTTGGACGTCTTCTCCGCCCCACCTTTTCGGCTGACAGCAAATATCTGTTCTTCAATATCGAGCCGAACAAAGCCGACATCCTGAAGGCGCGAAAAGATAAAAAAGCCCCGGCTGATTTTCCTAAGAACGCACTCGGGATAATGGACCTCGCAACGGGCAAGGTGGCGCGGGTCGAGGAAGTGAAGTCCTATCAGGTTCCGGAAGACGGTTCCGGTTATGTGGCGATCTTGAAGGAACCGGCTCGCGAAGATCGTCGTCCGGATGCCCCTGCCAATGCGAACACAGCGGCCGCCAACTCCAACTCTTCACCGCGTCCGTCGCCCTCGCCCCCATCGGGCCGAAAGAAGGAATACGGCAGCACAGTGATTCTACGAGGTCTCCTGGAGGGGAAAGACCGAACTTTTGCCGACGTTCTCGATTACACTTTTGCGAAGGATGGCAAGTCGCTTGTATACGCTGTGCAGTCGCGAAAGGAAGAGACTAACGGAGCGTTTGTGGTCACTCCGCAAACAGCTGACGCACCAGTCGCGTTGCTTTCAGGACCGGGGAGATATACGAAATTCACGTGGGACGAGAAGCAGGAGCAACTTGCGTTCATCAGCGATCGCGATGATGCCGCGGCGAAGCAGCCGAAATTTGACGTCTTTCATTGGAAGCGAGGCGCGCCAACCGCAACCGAGGTCGTTTTTGTAAAGACGGCAGGATTCCGACCAGAATATGTCGTAAGCGAAAAGGGATCGCTGGCCTTCTCGTATGACGGCAGCCGACTGTTTATTAGCAGCTCGCCAATTCCTGATCCAGATCCGAACAACGCGATCCCGGACGAGGAAAAAGTAGCCGTCGACCTTTGGCACTGGAAAGATGATTACATCCAGCCGACGCAAAAGGTCAGGGCGATTGCGGATCGGGACCGATCGTATCGTGCTGTCTGGCACATCGCCGATCAAAAATTCGTCCAGCTTGGCGATACGACAATGGAGACGATAATCCCGAGCTCGAACGGCCTGTACGCCATTGGAATTGATGACCGTGACTATCGTATCCGCGGAAATTACGATCCTGGGTTTAGCGATATCTATCTTGTGAACACGGCCGACGGGACACGAAAGATTTTGAGAAAAGGCGGACAGTTCGGAGCAAGCTGGTCGCCGGACGCGAAGCACGTTGTTTATTTTGACGGGAAGGACTGGAACTCGGTCTCGATTCCGGACCTGAAGGTCACGAACCTGACCGCGAAGCTGAAAACATCCTTCGCTCGCGAAGACAACGATACGCCCAGCGCCGCTCCTCCATACGGACTTTCGGGTTGGACAAAGGACGACAAACAGGTCCTGATCAACGACCACTTCGATATCTGGCAGGTCTCAGCGGACGGTTCGGGTGCGAAACTTCTGACCAACGGCCGGGCTTCAAAGACCGAGTTCCGCTACGTCCGTCTCGATCCGGACGAGCGATTCGTGTCGCCGGGACAGACAATGCTTCTTCGCGCCGAGAACGAAGATACGCGTGATTCCGGTTTCTATCGTGTGAAACTCGACGGGACGCCCGAGAAACTCGTCATGGAAGCGAAGAACTTTAACACGCCGACAAAGGCAAAGGACGCGGACCGGCTGATGTTCCAGTCATCGAGGTTTGATATGTATCCGGATGTCTGGACTGCCGCGGCCGATCTGGCGTCGCCGCGGAGGCTTAGCGACGGCGAATCTCAGCGGGCGCAATTCAACTGGGGCCGATCGGAACTGATCCGCTACAAGAGCGCTGACGGCGTTCCCCTGCAGGGAATCGTGATCAAGCCCGACAATTTCGACCCGAAAAAAAAGTATCCGATGATCGTATATTTATACGAAAAACTTTCCGATACGGTACACAACTTTCAGAGCCCCGGCCCGGGCACGTCGGTCAATTTCAGCTATTACGCGAGTAACGACTATGTGATCTTTATGCCGGACATCGTTTATAAAACGGGCTATCCAGGCAAAAGCGCGTTGAAGTGCGTAATGCCGGGTATCGAAGCGGTCGTTAAATCGGGCTTCGTTGATGAGAATGCGATCGGTATTCAGGGGCACAGTTGGGGCGGATATCAGATCGCTTACATGATCACCCAGACAAACAAGTTCAAGGCGGCCGCGCCCGGAGCTTTGGTTTCAAATATGTTCAGCGCGTATAACGGGATCCGTTGGGGAACGGGCATTCCACGCCAGTTCCAGTACGAGCGGACGCAAAGCCGGATCGGCGCGACCATATGGGATGCCCCCGACAGGTATATGGAGAACTCGCCGCTATTCTACGCAAAGAATGTGCAGACACCGGTTCTGATGCTGCACAACGACAATGATGACGCCGTGCCCTGGTATCAGGGGATCGAGTTTTTCCTTTCGCTTCGGCGATTAAACAAGGAGGTTTACTTCTTCAACTACAACGGCGAGTTCCACGGGCTGAGGAAACGACAGAACCAGAAGGATTATTCTCGCCGGATGAAAGAGTTCTTTGACAACAAGCTCAAGGGAGCGCCGGCACCTGAGTGGATGCAGAACGGCATTCCCTACTTGCAGCGAGAAAAGGAAAAAGAGCAATATCGTCCGCAAGTCGAAGGGGGAGGCGGATGAAGAGGTTTTGCCTTGAATTTTGTCGGAAACCTCGTTATAGTTGACATTAAAGTAAGGATTCAAACTCGAGTTCCGAAAAATACGTTAGGAGACGAAATCATATGGCAGTAGCATTGGCACCTTCAGTTGAATTGGACGTTACCGAGGCCGCCTCGGTGGAGATCAAGAAATTTCTCGCTAGCGAAGAAGATCTGCCGGAAACGTCGGGTCTACGCGTACGCGTGGTCCCGGGCGGATGTTCGGGTTTTCAGTACAGCCTTAACATCGAAGAAGAGTCGAAACAGGGTGACTTTATCCTCGACAAATTCGGCATCAAGCTTTTCGTCGATATGTTTTCAGCACAATACTTGAATGGCGTGGTCATTGACCACACCTCGAACATGATGGGCTCCGGCTTCACCTTCGAAAACCCCAACGCCACCGGCGGCTGCGGCTGCGGAAC
>JBDSLC010000238.1:0-6094 GCA_039916585.1 Pyrinomonadaceae bacterium
GCCCCAAACTACCGCCAGCTGATCCGGTGAATTGCCGAACGCCGCAAATTCACGCGAGGTACCGGCCTCAAAGCCCGGGGTCCTCTGTCGCCTCGCCGAAATAGTATTTCTCATAGAACTTCCTTCCGGCTGTGGGGGCCGGGCTGTTCAGCCGCTACCGATTAACTGCCCTTAAAACTTACAAGGTGTCGCGAAAACGCTGCAGCGAATTTGCCTCGATCGCGGCCGCTGCTCCGGGACGAACCTGATGGCCGACAAGGTCCATCAGTTCGTCAACGTTCGCCGAGAGTGACATCGCCGTTTCGAGCGTAACCGCTCGTTTACGGAACAGAGCCGCCAGCGATTGATTCAGCGTCTGCATACCGAACTTCTCAGAACCGGTCTGCATCATCGAATAGATCTGGTGGATCTTGTCCTCGCGGATCAGGTTTCGAACCGCGGAATTGGGTATCAGGATCTCCATCGCCATCACGCGGCCGGTGCCGGCGGCGGTGGGAAGCAGTGCCTGACACATTATTCCTTCGAGCACGTTCGATAGCTGGGTCCGGATATTCGCCTGCTGCCCCGCGGGAAAAACGTCGATGATACGCGTGATAGTCGATGCGGCGGTGTTCGTATGGAGCGTCGCGAACGTCAAGTGACCCGTCTCTGCTACCCGCAGCGCCATCTCGATAGTTTCGAGGTCTCGCATTTCGCCGACGAGCACGACGTCCGGATCCTGACGAAGGGCGGTACGAAGGGCATCTGAAAACGACGTAGCGTCCGTTCCAAGTTCACGCTGGCTGACGACACAATTTTTGTGCGTGTGCAGATACTCGATCGGATCTTCGATGGTCAAAATATGCTGATGCCGCGTCGTATTGATCCGGTCGATCATCGTAGCAAGCGTCGTCGATTTACCGGAACCGGTCGGCCCCGTAACCAATACGAGCCCGCGGGGTTTTCGGCATAGATCGGAAACGACGTGCGGAAGTCCGAGATCCTCGAAAGACCGGATCTCGTATGGGATCACACGAAAAACTCCGCCGATCGATTCCTTCTGCTTGAAAATGTTTACGCGGAATCGCGACAGTCCTTCGAGCGCGATGGCGTGGTCAAGCTCCATCTGCCGCGCGAATTGATCGGCTTGCTTCGGCGTTAGATATGCGTAGGCGAGCTTCGCCGTCTCGTCCGGTGTAAGCGGTTCCCAGTCTTCAAGCGGCTGCATCTGTCCGTGTACACGGATCTGCGGCGGCATGTCAACGCGAATATGTAGGTCGGATCCTCCCATCTCAACTGTGCGTTTGAGAAGGCCTGCGAGGGTGGCTCGAGGATCACTTATGATGTTCATGTGCCTTTCGATCTCTCCAAATCAGATCGTCCAAGAAAACCGGAGAATGGTCTTTCGACCCAATAGAATTCCCATGCGGAGACCGCAAATATAACCCACCGGCACATTTGTCGGCGTGTGAACGCCAAACAATCAATTGTCCAAAAATTCCAGAAACGGGTGAACGTTAAACATCGACATTTTGCTCACATTGGGCCTCGATGTCAACAGAAGTTTCAGGCAAATGTGGCCGGCGTCATCGTAGATACAATATCTTGTGCTCTTAGCTAAACTGGTCTCGAACTTCCTTTTCGACTGTTCTTCGCACAGAATAGTCTTAAATCCGCACAAAATTCTTTTTTCTCTGACGAACGCGCCTTTATTGCGGATTCTACGGAAATCTAACGGCTTTAGATCCAAGATACGGCCTGATATTGGAATTCTGGTCGTTTTAACAGTTTTCAGAGTCTCGATCTATGTCCACGAGCTCTAATCTCGTTGCCAAAGACCTCCCGCTGCGGAGCAAAGTACAGCGCCTCATCTTAGGGCGCGTGGCTTTCCTGCTGCTGCTGCTGCTGGCAAATATCTGGCGCTCAACCGGGATCTTCAGCTCTGCTGAGCCGGAATCCGCCGAGGGCTTAGTGATGGCGTTCGCCCTTACTGCTGGCCTTTCGATCATCTATTACGCGGCGCTTCAGTTCGCACCACGGCTGCAGGATCAGGTTCGCATCCAGCTCTTTCTCGATCTGCTTTTGATCACCTGGCTCGTTTGGCTGACGGGCGACATCATCTCTCCGTACGTAACGCTGTACATCGTTCTCATCAGCGTCGCGGGATTTTTCTTGACCCGGGCTGAAACACTATATTTCGCCATCGGCTGCGCTTTGATCTTCACCTTGCTATCTGGACTCACCGCACAAAACCTTGTCTACTCGGGATCGGGTGAACAGCCCGCGTCGCGGGTGCTGCAGATCGTCGGTGTCAACAACGTCGCCATACTTCTCGTCGGCCTGCTCGCCGCTCGCCTCTCCGAGCGCCGAAAGCTCTCGGAAGAACTGAAGTACGCCGAGGAGATGTTCGCGAATCTCCACGTGCTCCACGAACGCATCGTCGAATCGATCGGCAATGGGCTGATCACCACCGACCTGATCGGACGCATCTACGCGTTTAATCGGTCGGCGGAAGATATCACCGGTATGTGGTCGAAGAATGTCATCGGCAAGAACATCTTCGACCTCTTTGGCGAGGACATGCGCGAGCGGGTTGCACTTTCTCTCGACCCGCATCGAACCGAGGCGTTCGACGCAGTTCATTTCGAGACGAACATCCAGAAAGGTGTCGGGCCGGGTCGCGTGACCGTATCATGTTCCATCGTTCCGCTCACCGGCCGCTCCGGCCAGACGAACGGGCTGATAATGACGTTTCAGGATGTGACGGAAGTGCGTTCGCTCGAAGAAGAGGTCCGCCGATCCGACCGCCTCGCCGCCGTGGGACGAATGGCCGCCGGACTCGCTCACGAGATCCGAAACCCGCTCGGCTCAATGAGCTCGGCATTACAATTTTTGCAGGAGAGATCGGAGGCTCCGGTCGAAGACGTGAAGCTAATGGACGTAGTGCTTCGCGAGTCGGACCGGATGAACAGCATCATCACTAACTTCCTCGCGTTTGCTCGTCCGGCGGCGAACGGCGACGGAACTCTTCGGGACGAGATCGACGTCGGTGCAGCACTTTCTGACTGCCTCGCGCTCGTCAAACACAGCCCCGAGGTCACCGAAAAGCATGAATTCAACCTCAAACTCACCGGGCGACGCGCAACGATCCTCGCCGACGAAACACAGCTCAAACAGGTCTGGTGGAACCTTGCACGCAACGCGATCCAGGCAATGCCGGATGGCGGCACGCTTACCGTTCGACTCGCTCACGCCGCCGGAAATCGCGTTCTGATCGAGTTCGCTGACACGGGTATCGGAATGGACGACGAAATGCTCGACCGCGTGTTCGAGCCTTTCACCAGCGGCTCCGGCGGGACGGGTCTCGGGCTTTCGATAGTGTATAAGATAGTGAACGACCACGGCGGAACCATCGACGTCCAGAGCACGCCCGACGAAGGCACGCGGGTCACGATGGTCTTCCGCGAAACTGTTTCCGACGACGCTTAGATCAATGCCGAATCTCCTCATAGTTGACGACGAAAAGGGTTACCGCGAGGTGTTGAGCGCTGTTTTCGGCGCCGAAGGATACACCGTCGCCACCGCCCCGAGCGGACGTGAAGCCATCGTGCATCTCAATTCGCATGCCGTTGATGTGATCATCTCCGACGTGCGCATGCCCGATATGGACGGGATCGAGCTGCTGAAAAATGTCCGCTCGATCGACGCCGATATGGGCATGATCCTGATGACGGCATTCGGCACGATCGACACCGCACGCGAGGCGTTCAAGCTCGGCGCCGACGACTTCATTCAGAAGCCTTTCAACAACGAAGAACTCAAACTCATCGTCCGCCGATCGATCGAACGTCGAGCGCTCGTCAACGAAAACCGAGCGCTGAAACAGGCCCAGCGAGCCGGCGGCAGCATCCGAAATATCATTGGCACGTCGCCAAAGATGCGCGAGCTTTTCGCGATGATCGAGACCGTCGCAAAAGAACGCTCGACCGTACTCGTCACCGGCGAATCCGGCACCGGTAAGGAACTCGTAGCCCGAGCCATCCACGATCTTTCCGACCGTGCCGACCGGCCTTTTATCCCCGTAAATTGTGGCGCGGTGACCGAGACGCTGCTCGAATCCGAACTCTTCGGATTTATGAAAGGCTCGTTTACCGGAGCCGATCAAAACCGGCCCGGCGTCTTCGAATCCGCCGACAAAGGCACGATATTTTTGGATGAGATCGGCGATATGCCGCAGTCGATGCAGGTGAAGATGCTGCGTGTTTTACAGGACGGAAAGGTCCGCCGCATCGGGTCGTCACAGGAACTCGCGGTCGACTCGCGCGTCATCGCCGCGACCAACCGCGACCTGATGCCGATGGTCGAGGACGGCGAATTCCGGCAAGATCTTTTCTATCGCCTCTCCGTCATCCCGATCCACGTTCCGCCCCTTCGCGAACGCCGCGACGACATCCCGATGCTCGCGGAAAACTTCGTACGAAAGTTCAGTTCGCGATCAGGCAAAACCGTGGCCATCTCGTCGAACGCGCTCGCGTCACTCTCGAACCGCGACTGGCTAGGCAACGTCCGCGAACTCGAACACGCCATCGAACGTGCCGTCGCACTCACACCCGACGGCGGCGAGATCACCGAAGAACGCTGCACCGAAAACACCAACGGCCGCCGCTCGCTCGCCGCTTCCCTTCCATCCGAAGGCCTCGACATCCGCGCCCACATCGAATGCATCGAACGCGACCTAGTCGCCGAAGCCCTCCGCCGCACGGCCGGCAACCGAACCCGCGCCGCCGAACTCCTAAAAATGGAAGTCCACCAATTCCGCTACCTTCTCACAAAGCATGATCTCTGATCCGAACGCCGTGCATACTGATCTGTGGTGCGTTGGTAAAGGTTTGAGTTGGAACGTCGCCATCTCAAGGACCGGCGGCCCATGGCTCCCCACCTGACCAAGATGGCGGGCGCGGAAGACGAACTCTGATCCCGGAATAATAGGTCAGATCCCGATCGATTTTGACGGTCGCATCACTGCAGCAATCCTCGTCTCACCTGCATTTCGTGATTAGGTAGTCGCGGTTTATATACAGTGCGGGGACTCACAGCAAGTATTCCGCTTATCTGGCGGGTCTGTTTTCCTTTGCTTCCAGGAGACTATCGTCTTGTTTGATTAGTCACTTCGACTTGGCTTTTGGGCCGAAAAGTAACATGTTGCGGTACAAACGCATATAAAATAACAAAAACATTGTAGGGCGGTGTGATGACAAGTAATATAGGACCCTGTTACATATCAATGTAGAACAGTTTCCTTTGAAAACGAGGCGAAAATGAAAAAACCAAAATTCAAGAATTATTCCAACAAGTGTCTTCCGATGTTTCTAGCGATCGCCGTGCTAGTTGTTCTAGCACCGTCAATTTTCGCTCAATCAACCGACCCGGACAAACCGACGGTTTTGACCGGAAATACCATTAGCTCAACGAATTCCAGCAACTTGAGTGAGGAAAACACTTATTACTACGCTTTTTTTGTGAATAAGGGAACGCTGACGTGGACTCTGGATCTAACGCCCACGAACAAATCCGATGCTGGCGGGTTGTTGCAGTGGACTTTACTGACTCCGAAATTCGAGAAATTGAAGTATGAGAATTTATCGGCACAGGGGTCACCTCAAAGGCAAGTCAAAGATCTGCCAGTAACTATCAAACGTCGTATTATTCTGAAAATTGTCGTGTCAGGAAATGTCAGCTACAAAATAAAACTGAGCGGTTCAGCTGTTGATCGCGGCTCTATTAAATAGCCCGCTTGAATTAATTTGCTGCTGGGCAAAGAAATTGGTTGCCGAACCGAGTGTCGAACTCTTCGCTTTCACACCCAATTCGT
This sequence comes from Pyrinomonadaceae bacterium, assembly GCA_039916585.1. Lineage (GTDB taxonomy): Bacteria > Acidobacteriota > Blastocatellia > Pyrinomonadales > Pyrinomonadaceae > OLB17. The sequence goes on from JBDSLC010000238.1 coordinate 5,852, forward strand.
CGGGCGATGAAAAATGTAAATCACGCTCCGAATGAAATGATGTTTAGAGTAAGAGGAGTTAGTTATTCGCGCCTTCGAACGTTTATTTTCGATAATAAAATGAAAACATTGATTCTATTTCTACTCGTCAGTACTTCCATTAATTTTTCCGTCTTGGCGCAAAAGGCGGCGCCAGATTTGATTTTGTATAACGGGAAGATCTTCACTTCTGATGCTGCGCAGCCGAACGCCGATGCGATTGCG
>JBDSLC010000239.1:0-7872 GCA_039916585.1 Pyrinomonadaceae bacterium
CCCTCAGGGCCAAAAACGAACGCAAGCGGATCACCGACATCAAGCTTCGTATAGCTCACCATGCCCGTCAGCACGAGAGCGATAGCGATATAAAGGACAGTGCAAATTACGAGCGAGAGAATGATCGCTTTCGGAAGATCGCGACGAGGGTTGTTGCACTCTTCTGCGGTCGTCGAAAGCGCGTCGAACCCGATATAAGCAAAGAACACGGCGGATACGCCTTTCAAAACTCCCTCGACGCCGTTCGGAGCAAAAGGCGACCAGTTCGCGGGGTTCACGTAATTAAGTCCGAGGAATACAACGAGCAGGATGATACCAATCTTCAGTAAAGTCAGGCTTGTCGACGCAAACTTTGATTCGCGGATGCCGACGTAAACGAGGGCTGTGACCAATACGACGATCATCAATGCCGGCAGATCGGCGACGATCGACATATTTCCGAGCTTTGGCGCGTTCAACCACGCAAGATACCCGTCGAGCTGTCCGCAGGAGATCGCGGCCCCTGTTTCCGCACACGCTGCGGTTAGGCCATCGACCGTCGCACCGCCCGCAACAGCCTCATTGACCGCGGCAAAGCCTCGCCTGGCCGTGAGGAAATCCATCGTGAAATGGAGGGGAATGTTGATCCCATAGCCTTTCAAAAGGCCGGTAAAGTAGTCGCTCCACGAGATAGCGACGGCAATATTGCCGATCGCGTATTCGACGATCAGGTCCCAGCCGATTATCCAGGCAATGAACTCTCCCATCGATGCATACGCGTACGTATATGCCGAGCCAGCGACCGGGATCCGGGACGCAAATTCCGCATAGCACAGAGCCGAAAAGCCGCACGCGAATGCAGTAAACACGAAAAGCAACGCCACGGCAGGCCCGCCATTGAACGACGCCTTTCCGACCATCGCAAAAATGCCGGCGCCGATGATCGCGGCGATGCCCATCAACGTAAGGTCGAACACTCCTAACGTCCTGCGGAGGCCGGGTGTAGGTTCGGTCGACTCAGGATTGTGATCGCCAAGTCCTGCTGCGGCATCGGCTTGGATTTGGGCAATGGACTTTGTACGGAATAGCGATGAGCTCATAAGTTCGCGTATGGACTAGAAAATTTTGCAGAGGTTGTGCCGAGCGCACAGGAACTAGCGAATTTTGAACGAAAAAACCTTAAGTTGCAATGGAAGTCGGCGGCAATTGCGCGTTTATGGTATTCAAAAGCGTATCTTGTCTGGGCAAAGAGGCCACCTCCGGGCGGTTATTAAAGGGGTTGGTGTATTCGAAAATAGGATGAAAGGCTCGCCGATCCATCAGAACCTGAGCACGTCGTTCGTCGACCTGTCCCTGCTTGTCAGATTCCTACGTGATCGGCGGTTCACGGGCACCGTGCGTGTCGAGTGGCAAGGGTATGATGGTGAGATCTTCTTTACGCGATCGCCGCGAATCCAAGCGCGCGAATACGACCGCTCGATCGGCCGCATTGCCCAGGGCCAAAATGCTTTCCGACGCATCCTCCAAAGATCTCGCCGGCCATCAGGAAAGATCCATATAGTAAAAAGCGACCCCACGCGGACGGCCGAGATCCTGCGAAAGCCGTTTGTCGACGAACGGATCGTCGCTCAAGCCCGAGGGACCGTTTTCGGCAAAACCGATCAGATCGCGACCTTGCCGAGAGAACTTCCGCCACCTCCGGGACCGGTGATCCGTGATGACACACGGGCGGCATTGCTTGCGACCGATCTTTTGTTGTCTTTCAAAGAGGCGTTCGAACGATCAAAGATCAGGTTCGACACAGCCTTTGCGATCGCCTGCGAACTAAAATCGGAAGCGTATCCGTTTCTCGACCCTGATCGCGGTGACTTCAGTTTCTTCAAAGACGAGATTTTCATCAACAGCCGCGTCGACATTATCGATCTGTTCGAAGGGATCGTCGCTGCCCTCCGCCACATTCTCGACCGGCTTACATCCGACGGACGGTTCACCAACGCCGCAGTCTATCTGCGTCACCAATTGCAACTTCACCTATCATCCCGCAACAACGATTACCGCGACCTGCGACTGATATCCATTGTCGATCGGCTGATAAGTTAGCCAACTGCACTCCGTTCCAAATTTAAGTAGAATCGTCCAATGGACTGGAAGATTCTCGGAACCGCATTCGTCACCCTTTTTCTTGCAGAGCTCGGCGACAAGACTCAGCTCGCGATCATCACGATGTCGGCCAAGACCGAATCAAAGCTCGCTGTCTTCGTCGGCGCCAGCCTCGCTCTCGTGTTCGTTTCGCTGCTGGCGGTATTATTCGGCGGCCTACTGACACAATTTATCCCCACCGAATGGCTGCAGCGGATCGTCGCTGTTGCGTTTATCGTGATCGGGATTTTGATGCTGCTGGGAAAGCTCTAAGCCGTGTTTTCAGTTGCAACGCTTCCCGCATGGCTGCACGATGCGGCGGGCTTGCACTAGCGCGTTGGACTCTTTGAAACGCGCATTTGGGCTAGTTGAAACGCGCTTTTTCTCGCCCACCGGAAGCTGCGCATACCGATGATCACACATTTTCGGGCATCGAGGTATCAACCGCCGAATACCAGCTATCACGCCCTCGACTAATCTTCCAATGATGCTATTCGAGAGGGCTAATCAGCGAACTGGAGCTCTTCGATGATCTCGCGGGCGTATTTTCGGCCAAGTTCGACATCTTCGGGCTTGAGCGAAACGGCCCCGACCACCGCGTGTCCGCCGCCGCCGTACCGCTCGCAGATCTCGGCGATGTTGTGAACTCGCGGCCGCGGTGCCCATGGGTTCGAGCCGACCGAGATCTTTGTGCGAAAGCTGCTCTGACTCACCGAGACGACGTAGGTGACCTCAGGGTGGTAATAATACGGAATGAACTTGTTGTAACCCTCGATCCCGGTTCCGACCAGATCAAAGTGAACAACGCCGCGTTCCGAAACCGCTCGCTTTTCGATGACCTCGGACGTTTTCCAATGCTGATCAAGGATCGGATCCAGTTTGGCTTTGATCTCGCGGCTTTCGACGATCTCGTCCAACGACTTGTGCGTCAGCATCCGAATTATTTTCTCGACAAAGTTCGGGTCTTTTTCGCCTTCGATCACCTGCATCAGCTTGAGTGCCGACGAACGCAACTCGACGCACTGGGCCGGGGATTCGTACAGGGCGCCGTCGATGATGTGAGCCCATTCGATCAGCTCGGCAAGCGCCGGATCTTCGAAATCGTACTTCTCCTTCGCAATTCGAGCGATGAACTCGGCACACGATTTCGAGTGGATGTCGAGAAATTTCTTGCCGCCCCTATCCGCATTGAAATGGGCTTCATCTTCCGTCGATAGGAAAGCCGACTGATGATGGTCGAACCACCAAGTCAGCCGCGCGTCGGGACAATATTTAAAATCAACGATCGCGTTCTCGTCACCGTCGAACTGTTCGCGGTCGAAAGCGTTTCCCGCCCGATGCATGGTCGGCGTGTACGCGACCTCGGCTCCGGGATGGATCTTGGATGTGTAGAACTTAGTAAATATCGCGGCCGACGAAACGCCGTCGAAACAATTGCCGTGATAAAGTATGCGAAGTTTCATATTGCACAAGCCCGCGCGTCAGCAAGGGCGATACGATCAAGTCGATGATTAGCCCTTGCTAACGCGCGGGCTTGCGCATTCGACTCCCGTGGACAAAACATTAAAGATTAAGGGTCGAAAACCTCATCGTCAAGTAATGGAAATACGAATCGCGCGCGAAGCAGACATTCCCGCACTAGTTGAATTTAACCAGGCAATGGCGCTTGAAACCGAGCACAAGACGCTGGACGCCGAGGTGCTTAGCGCAGGAGTTTCGGCAGTTTTCGGTGATAAGGCTAAGGGGTTCTATGTTGTTATTGAGGAATACGGCGTCGTTGCGGCCGGCCTGATGGTCACGACCGAGTGGTCCGATTGGCGCAACGGCTGGTTTTGGTGGATTCAGAGCGTGTACGTTCGCCCCGAACATCGAGGCGTCGGACTATACGGACAAATGTACGGGTTCGTCAAAGCAATGGCTAGCGACGCCGGGAATGTCTGTGGCTTTAGGCTCTACGTTGAAAAGGAGAATGAAAACGCCCAACGTGTATATGAAAAACTCGGAATGGAGCGTACTTACTATCTGATGTTCGAACAAGAACCGAAAAACCGGAGCACCTGATCACAGGTAACTCCGGTTTGATGCAAAGAAAATCGGCTCGGTACGAAAGCATTAAGAGGATTTGAGATTGGACTTAAGTTCACCCTGTAATGGATTATTGTTCACCCTATAAGAAGAAGCGTTTCGCGCCGTCACCGATTTTCAAAGACCTGAAATCTTTTAATCGAGGAAAAGACCCAATCTAGTCTTCGTGCCCACACTCGAAGATTTCCCCCAAGCAATCAGGCCTTTTCCTCAAAGTTGTATGACCATCGCACTTCCCGCCTTGTTCCTTCAGTTGTCTCGCGATGTCAAAAAACTACCTTCCGAGTGCCCTTCCTGAAAGCAACGTCCGTGCCAAATTGCGATCCGCACTATCTTCGGCAGAAAACGTAGAACTTTGCCTTGTCTTTCATAGAACCATCATGAAAACAATACGGGTCTCTGCGCTGTTTCCATACAGAAAAGTGAAAATCGGACACACGGGATGTTCGATTTCGATTCAGTTTTAATGAAACGATACAACATGATTTAATAGTGCAAATGGCGTGCATAAGCGAAACAAGGTTCGCAGAAATTTGTGATGGGATCAGAGCCGACCGCGACGTCATCATCAAACACAACCCGCTCGGCACCGACGACGTGATACTTCTCTGGATGCTTCTGAGCTGTATGATCAGCTATCTTAGCCTCATCGATCAGGAAACACCCTGTTTTACAGGCGTACCTAACGCGGACACATATCGCGATGCTATCATGTTCGTTTTGAAGGGGCGCACCGAAGACGGTTTTGCCCCCGAACCGCACATTGATAGGATGTTGGGAAAATGATAGTCGAAACCTTTGTCCAAACGGCTTTTCAGCAGAATACGCGAGTCGTCTCGTGCGGGCTGACGCGCGAAGCCATCTGCATCGATCCTGGTGAGCCCTCGGATGAAATGGCCGGATACATTAAGGAAGGGGGGCTCGATCTAAAGGCGATCATCCTCACCCACGGCCATCTCGACCACGTCGGCGGTACGGCCTTTGTTAAGAACGAATTTCCCGACGCCGAAGTGCTTTTGCATCAGGAAGAAGACGATCTATACAGTTCTTTACCGCAGCAGCCGCTGATGATGGGCATGCAACCGCATCAACTTGCGGCAATGGGGATGGATTATGGGAGCCCACCAAAAGCGACCAAGTTCGTAGAACACGGTGAAGTACTCAGAATAGGCGAGCTGAAATTTGAGATCAGACATTGCCCAGGCCACACGCTTGGGCATATAGTGCTCGCGGAACACGATAAACAAATAGTATTTACGGGTGATTGTCTGTTCAACGGGACCATAGGCCGAACCGACCTGCCCGGCGGCAACTACGACCGACTGATAAAGTCGATAACTGAGCAAGTGATGACGCTCGGCGACGATTTTACTGTAATGTGCGGCCACGGCCCGGATACCACTGTGGGGAAAGAGCGCAGCGGCAATCCATTTCTGACTGGTTTGTATCAACTTGGATAGGTGGTCTGCTCAGGGAAGCGGGGCAAGCCGCCCTTCCTGACTGAGATAGCTTGAGCTGATCTGTTTAAGTAGTTGATTTGCTGGCTGAAGGGAGCGGGGGCAAGCCCGCCTTCCGGACTGAGATAGGTCGAATTGATTTGTTGCTGTTAAGTTGGCGTAACGGATTCAAAGTGACAAATCACAGTAAGAAAAGGCGGGCTTGCCCCCGCTGAGTTTGTTTGGTCTATAATGCTTCCAAATTGGAGATCTAGAAATGCGAAACACTCTTGCTTCCCTTTTTCTGGTCAGCCTTCTGACATCGCTCGTTTTTGGCCATGGCGACAACAGCCATTTTCCGCAAACACAGGACATCACCGTCAAGACCACCAAAGTCAGCGGCAATGTTTATATTCTTCAGGGACGCGGCGGTAACGTCGGCGCAGTTGTGGGGCCGGAAGGGATACTGATCGTCGATGACGATTATAGAGCCGTCAGCCAAAAGCTCGCCGCGGCATTAAAGGAACTTGGTAGCGACAAGCCGCGGTTCGTACTGAACACGCACTGGCACGGCGACCACACGGAAGGCAACGAGTTCTTCGGAAAAGAATCGACGATCGTTGCACACATAAACGTGCGCAAGCGTCTGATGGATCCGCCAACCATATTCGGGCAAAAGACCGCTGCTTACCAGCCATTTGCGTTACCGATCGTAACCTACACCGAGAGCATGACCATCCATATCAACGGTGAAGAGGTCCGCCTCGTGCATTATCCAAATGGCCACACCGATGGAGATACAGTTGTATTCTTTGAAAAGGCTAATGTCGTTCATCTCGGGGACGACTTCTTCGTCGGCCGCTTCCCGTTCGTAGATCTGGACAGCGGGGGCAGCGTGCAGGGTCTTATCAATAACGTCGCATCGCTACTCGTCAAGATCCCGGCCGACGCAAAGCTCATCCCCGGTCACGGCGCGGTCTCCACCCACGCAGACCTCAGGGCTTATCACGCAATGCTCGTCGAATCCTCGAAGATCATCACCGATGCGATGAAGGCAGGCAAATCGCTGGAAGAGATACAGAAGACCGGCCTCCCTGAGAAGTTCAAGGAAGCCGGTTCGGGTTTCATCAAGACCGATCAGTGGATCGCAACCGTTCACCGAAGCTTCTCGATGAAATAGGACGGCCAGTTTTGTCGTCTGGTTTTGCAAGTGTATTTTCAGCGTGGAGGTGAGTTTATGCGAGTAGCAGTCTTAGCCCTTCTCACGGCTTTCGCGTGTATCGCGGTGAGTGGCCAGTACAACGTGGTGACCGAGGCGGAATTTAAGACGGCGTGCGGCATGACCGTTCCCGTTCCGCTGAGCATTCAGGCTCCGGCGTACCGCATGACGATAGAGACAAAGTCGGCGATGGAAGGGCGTCCTTCGTCCGACTACGCCAGTCGCAACGTTACCAGTTACCAGAACCGTACAACGTGGCACAGGCTACTAGAATCGGCGTTCGGCTCTACGAAACGCATCAGCGAAGATATCTTTTTCGGCGGCAAAATGTATTCAAGGACAGGCGACGGTGAGTGGATTGAGCAAGATCTGTCAAACGCCCCTAATGCCCCGGTACCGGCGAAGTCCGAAACCCGTTATCTCAGCATCGAATACCGGTTGCTGCCTGACGAATCGATAAGAGGCACACAGGTCAGAGTCTGTGAAAAATTTGAGGTCGCGGCTGTGAAGATAGAGCGATCCAATTACGAGACACGACGGGAAAGCACCAGCAAATACTGGGTCACCGATGAAGGGCTGTTGAAAAGCGAGAACTCCTACCGGAATGCGGGCGAAAAAGGCACGACGACTTCCTGGATCAAAAATGAATGGGAGGTCGACCCTACGATCAAGGTGACGCCTCCCCAAAAATTTGCCCAACAGCCATAGAGTGGCGCATTACCTTCAAGAGCAACTCCGCCTCTTTACGCGACCGTCACATCGCTCGATAAATATACATCCTGGATCGCGTTGAGCAGGTCGACGCCTTCGTTCATCGGACGCTGGAATGCTTTGCGGCCGGAGATAAGTCCGGAACCGCCGCCGCGTTTGTTGATAACTGCCGTTCGCACTGCATCGGCGGTATCGCTCGCACCTTTAGACTCGCCCCCCGAATTAATGAGCCCGGCTCGGCCCATATAACAATTCGCCACTTGGTATCGCACGAGGTCGATGGGGCTGTCGCTCGTGAGCTCA
>JBDSLC010000240.1:0-20480 GCA_039916585.1 Pyrinomonadaceae bacterium
AAGATGATTCGAGAGGCTTTGGTGGGTTACTCTCGAAGCTTTTCGATTAAGCGATGAACGACCGATACAGCAGACAAATTCTCTTCCGCGAGATCGGCAAGGACGGCCAGGAGCGGCTGCTGAATTCGCGCGTGCTTCTCGTCGGAGCCGGAGCGCTGGGAGCGTCGCACGCGGAGACGCTGGCGCGTGCGGGCGTCGGGACACTGCGGATAGTCGATCGCGATTTCGTCGAGTTCACCAACCTTCAGCGTCAGACACTATATAAAGAACAGGACGCGGTCGACCGCCTGCCGAAGGCCGTTGCCGCTCAACGCCGTATCGCAGAGATCAACTCCGAGATCACCGTCGAAGAACACATCGCCGACGTCAACAACTCCAACATCGAATCGCTCATCGAAGGCTGCGATATAGTCATCGACGGCACCGACAATTTTCAGGTCCGTTATCTCGTCAACGACGCCTGCGTAAAACACGACAAGCCATGGATCTACGGAGCCGCCGTGTCGAGCTACGGTACTACGATGACCATCATTCCGGATGAGACTCCGTGTCTGCGTTGTGTGTTCGAGGAAATGCCCGATGCCGGTTCCGCTCCAACATGCGACACCGCCGGCGTGATAATGCCGATCATATCGAGCACCGCCGCTGTTCAAGTCGCCGAGGCCATAAAGCTACTGACTGGAAACCGTGATGCACTTCACCGATCGCTGATGCAGATCGATGTCTGGCAGAACGACTGGCGAAAGATCAAACTGGCTGGGCCAAACCCGGATTGCATCGCGTGCGGCAAGCGGCAGTTCGAGTTTCTCGATGCCGATTCACAGGAACTTGCCGCCGTCCTCTGCGGCCGCGATGCCGTCCAGATCGCCCCGCCGAAACCGACGCGAATCGATCTGAAAAGCCTAGCCGAAAAGCTCGTACCGCTGGGTGAAGTCCGCGTAAACGAATATCTTCTAAGGTTCAGTCACAACGGCACCGAGCTGACCGTCTTTACTGATGGACGTGCCATAATCAAAGGCACGGACGACATTTCGGCGGCAAGGTCGTTTTATGCGAAGTATGTGGGCGTGTAAGTGAGTGAGTTGAACTCCAAATCCAAACGGATCGTTCGCCACGCCTATCGACAGGAAGGTCCGATAAGCGCGATCAAGGCTCTCCGCGAGTTAACCGGATGGCCTCTCGACCGAGCTAAGCAATGGGTCAACGAGTGCGATGAGTCCTATCAACCGGCGACCCCTCCTTGTCCTTTTTGCGGTCGGCGGCTTAGATCAGCCGAATCTCTGCAGTGCAGACGATGCCTTCGCGACTGGCACGATCCAAATAATGTCCTGATCCTCGGAACTTCCAATCCTTTTGTGGAAGAATCTTGATTCACTTTTCGCGTTATAGATTGGAGGTGTTCCAATGGAAAACGATCCCAGGGTAGTTATCATCGGCGGCGGGTTCGGGGGGCTGTGGGCCGCGACTGCGTTTGCGAACAAGCCGGTCACCGTCACGCTTATTGACCGTAAGAATCACCACGTATTCCAGCCGCTCCTTTATCAGGTTGCCACGTCTGTGCTCAGCCCAGGTGAGATCGCCCAGCCGCTCCGCCGCATCCTTCATGACGCAAAAAACGTCGAGGTGCTTCTCGGCGAGGTCACCGACTTCGATAAGACGAACAGTACCGTGACCTTGGAGGATGGATCGACGGTCGAATACGACTATTTGATCGTCGCCGCCGGAGCTCGTCACTCTTACTTCGGCCACGACGATTGGGAAACTTCCGCACCGGGCTTGAAAACGCTCGAAGACGCCGTCGAAATGCGCCGGCGGATCCTGCTCGCATTCGAGCTCGCCGAGCGCGAAGCCTATCTAAAAGGCGAGCATCGACAACTGAATTTCGTCATCGTTGGCGGCGGCCCGACCGGAGTCGAACTAGCCGGAGCGATCGCTGACATTGCTCGTCAGGCTCTCGCGAAAGATTTCAAAAAGATAGACACGCGTAAGACCAAGGTCATTCTTTTCGAAGGGTCGGATCGCGTATTGGGCACATTCACTCCCGAACTGACGGAAAGCGCGAAGAAACAGCTCGAATCGCTCGGCGTCGAAGTTCGGCTGAACAGCTTCGTCACTGACATCGCTCCGGGCAAGGTCAAGGTCGGCGAAGAATGGATCGACTGCGATGTCGTCCTGTGGGCCACGGGCGTCGCAGCCTCGCCACTCGGCAAGAAACTCGGCGTCGAAACCGACAAGGCCGGACGCGTTTTCGTCGAGCCGGACCTCAGCCTGAAAGATCATAATAACGTCTTCGTCATCGGCGACATGGCTTCCATTAAACAGCAAGACGGTTCGCCTGTACCCGGAGTCTCGCCCGCCGCGATGCAGATGGGAACCGCGACCGCAAAAAACATCCTGGCCGAAATGAATGGCAAGCCACGGACCAAATTCACATACGTCGACAAAGGCACGATGGCCACCATTGGCCGCCGCAAAGCGATCGCCCACGTCTTTGGCCTCAAACTCAAAGGCTTTATCGCGTGGATGTTCTGGCTTTTCCTCCACGTATTTTTCCTGATCGGTTTCCGCAACCGCTTCGCCGTGATGTTCGAATGGTTCTGGGCATACCTAACCCGCGAACGCAGCGCCCGCCTAATCACCGGCGACGCCAACGAACTTCGTAACGCCCTCGAATTCCTCGAGGGCGAAGACGCCGTCGTAGAAGCGATGCAGGAGAGAGCGAAGGCAAAGAAGCTTGGATAGAGGTTCACGGTCAAGCTTTAGCTTGCTCATATGGCGTAGAGGCCGCGATCGGTAACCATTTACAAGCTAAAGCTTGCACTCTAAACGTTTCGATCTTGTGCTTGTTCTAGGTTAATATCTATGCAGGTTAGACTCACTCGAGCACCCCATTACGCATGACAAGATCTTTGCTTTCCTTCGCTTCCCTTCTTATTCTCACAACTTTCGTTTTCGCCAGTGAACCCCAGGTTTGGTCGGTGAATTCGCGTGCGGACGTCATCCGGGGCGAAGCCCGCAGCGTGTCGATAGACCAGAACGGCAACATCACGCCGGCTACGAAAGTGACGGAGCTATATAAGACCGAACAGCCCTACATCTGGTCGAGCGCCATTGATGCAGCTGGAAATGTTTATCTCGGGACCGGAGCGGAAGGACGCATATATAAGGTAGCCGCAAACGGAAGCGGGGCGATGTTCGCCGACCTGACCGAGCTCAACGTTTCCGCACTCGCGGTCGGACGCAACGGCGAACTCTTTGCCGCGACATCGCCTGACGGAAGGGTTTATCAGCTCGACGCCGCGGGAAAAGCAACGGTCTATTTCGATCCGAAGGAAAAATACATCTGGGCTCTTGCGGTGATGAGCGACGGCAGCCTTGCGGTCGGCACCGGCGAGAATGGAAAGATCTATCGTGTCCGCTCAGCAAATGCCTCGCCCGACGCGTCGGTCCTATTCGACACCAGCGAAACTCACATCATCTCACTTGCCGCCGATTCGAGTGGCAATCTCTACGCCGGCACCGATTCCGGCGGACTCGTTCTGAAGTTCGGCCCCGACGGCAAGCCGTTCGGCCTGCTCGATTCACCTCTCCGAGAAATCCATGAACTGAGCGTCGGCCCCGACGGATCGGTATACGTGCTCGCCCTAGGCGAATCAGCGTCGACCGCGAAACCCGAAGCATCACCGACGCCCGCGAGCAACACCGTCTCGGCCGACTCCGCAAATCCGATGCAGCCGGCACCGACGCAGAAGAGCAAATACGACTTGACCGGAGCGAAGACTGCCGTTTATCGCATACTTCCCGACGGCGGAAACGACATTCTCTGGTCGTCACCCACGGTCGTTGGATTCTCGATCTACGCACATCAAAGCGGACGCGGAGTCCTGCTCGGAACGTCCGACCGAGGCCGCATCTATAACATCACAAACGACAGCAGCGAGACTCTCGCAATGCAGACCGACGCAGGCCAGATCTCTGGCATATTCAGCCGTGGCAATGACCTTTACGCCGCATCGAGCAATCAGGGACGCCTGTTCAAGATCGGCCCGGAAACCGTCGCTGAGGGCATCTACGAATCCGCCGTCCTCGACGCCAAGACGACCGCCGCCTGGGGAAATCTCTGGTGGACATCTAACGGCAACGTGACGATTGAGAGCCGCAGCGGTAACTCAGAGTTTCCGAACGAGACCTGGACGGGTTGGGAAACAGTCCGCGGCGAATCTCGTAGGGGCAAAGCGTCGAACCCGTCCGCCCGCTACTTCCAATGGCGTGCAAAGCTCGCAAGCGGATCGTCGCTCCGCGAGTTGAATCTCGCATTCATTCCACGCAATACCGCCCCGGAACTTACTGCACTCCAGGTTTTGCCGGCGAACGTCGGGCTTCTTGCAAATCCGCCGATCCAGATCGACCCGAACATTGAGCTTTCCGGGTTGGCCCCACAAAACTTCGGTATCGTCATCGTTCCACAACCACCCCGCCGAGCATTCCAACGAGGTGCTCGTGCATTCCAGTGGACGGCCGAAGATCGCAATGGCGATAAGCTGATCTATGATGTCTATTTTAAAGAGATCGCCGACTCGGCTTACAAGCTTTTGAAGGAAAACATCGGCGAGAATTTCGTAACTATCGACAGTCTTTCACTTGCCGACGGCAAATATCTTGTCCGAGTCGTTGCGAAAGATTCGCCCTCAAACCCAACCGGACAGTTCCTCAGCGGCGAGATCGTAAGCGAGCCTTTCGATATCGACAATACCCAACCAACGGTAGCCGGTTCCGGTGCTCCGCAGATGGCAGGCGATACCGCTCGCGTTGTCTTCGTCGCCACCGACCGCGGCAGCTTTATCACGCGAGCCGAGTACAGTGTGAACGGCGGCGACTGGCAAGCAGTCTATTCCGACGACGGAATTTCCGATGGCCCGGATGAACGATACACGGTCTCGGTGCCGATTCGGCCAGGTGAAACTTCGGTCACGCTTCGAGTCTTCGACGCCACGGGCAACATCGGCAACGCTCGGGCGGTGATAAAAAAGTGAAAAAAGATAGCGTAGCAGCAATCACAGGTGCGGCCTCCGGCATTGGCCGGGCACTGGCCATCCGCTTTGCTAATGAGGGAATCGCAGGCGTCGCGATCTCTGACTGGAATGAAATTGGACTGTTAGAAACAGCCGCTGAGATCCAAGATCTCGGCGTGCCCGTTTCAACGCACGTCATCGATGTCAGCAAACTTGATCAGGTTCGGCAATTCGCCGATGAAGTGATCGAACGTCACGGCCGCGTCACTCATCTCGTCAACAACGCAGGCGTCGGCCTGTTCGGTACGTTCGAGCAGGTTTCGATCGCCGACATCGAATGGCTAATGGGTGTAAATTTCTGGGGCGTTGTCTACGGCTGCAATGTGTTTTTGCCGACGCTGCTCGATCAGGATGAGGCTCACATCGTCAACGTCTCAAGCGTCTTCGGCTTCATCGCTCCCGAAGAACAGACGGCGTATTGTGCATCCAAGTTCGCCGTCCGTGGATTCACCGAAAGCCTCCGACACGAATACCGAGACAGCAACCTTAACGTCGCCTGCGTTCATCCCGGCGGCATCCTGACCGACATCGCCCGCAATTCTAAGCTCGGCGAAAACACCCCAGAAGACTGGAAACAGCAAGGGGCAAAGTTCTTCGACCGCGTCGCCCGCACAACTCCCGAAACCGCCGCCGAGACGATCCTTCAGGGGATCGAACGCAAGAATCCTCGCATCCTTATCGGCAAGGATGCTTCCCAGATCAGCCTAATCTCACGGCTATTTCCCACCCGCTATCTTTCGGTCATCGAACGACTTGCCGGGCATAAGATGAGTCTGAGAAAAAAGTAGCTACTTCTTCGGCAACGCCATCGTTTCGCCCTCAGCGTTCATTTCGAGATGTCGGGTAGTGCCATCAGTAACGCTCGGAGGGACGAGATCGCCCGTCCGATATCGCGACTCAGGAGCGACGAAGGTGGTTTGCGTTGGCGGAAGAGCGGCCGCGTTCATATTATTCGCTCCGGAGATCGAGCCTTGATCATACGAACCAAACTGACCATTTGCCTTGGAAACCGATCGAACCTGCATGAATTGCGCGATCCCGCTGCCGATGAACATAAAGGCAGGGATCATCATCCAGAACCACCAACCGCGTCCGGCTCCGGTGGCCCCAAGAACTATCGAGATGACAAGAAAGGCGACACCCATGAACAATTTCGTCAACGAACTCTCAAGGGTGATCCGCTTGCCCTTACTGTTCGTGCAGCCTTTCTCGATCTGCAACTTGCCGGATAGCACCTCCGAGACATTTCCCAGATCCACGCCGCAACTTCGGCAAAATTTTCCATCTTCAGGATTTTTGGTACCGCATTTCGGACAAAACATAATTCTATTCCTGTCTGAGATCGCGTTGTCGTCGGGCTTCGAAAAGTATTACGCCCGCGGCGACCGAAACGTTCAGCGAATCTATTTTTCCATACATAGGAATTTTCACCAACGCATCGCAGTTCTCCGCGACCAGCCGATGAAGTCCGCTGCCCTCAGCCCCAAGGACAAGAGCAGTCGGCGTCGTCCAATCCCAGTCGGTGTAACTCATTGTCGCATCTCCGCTCGTACCGACAACCCAAACGTTCTTTTCTTTCAGATCCTCAATGAACCGGTTTAGATTCGTCACCTTTCCAACCTTCACATGTTCGATAGCACCAGCCGAAGATTTCGCCACCGTTTCGGTCAATCCCACGGCACGCCGCTCAGGAATAAATACGCCATCCGCCCCTGCACACTCGACCGTTCGAAGGATCGCACCCAGATTTCGCGGATCTTCAACTCCATCGAGTATCACGAACAAAGCGGAGTCGCTCGCATGATCGACAATCTCATCCGAATCAACATAATCCGCCGACGACGCGATCGCCGCCACCCCTTGATGATTTGCTCCTTGCTCAACCAGACGGTCCAGCCGTTCACGCGGAACCGTCTCGACGATCACGCGATGATCGCGGGCGAGTTCTAGGATTTCATTCAGCCGATGCTGCCGAGCGCCGTCCGCAACGATGATCTTCTCGATCCGCCGGCCGCCCGAACGCAACGCCTCAAGCACCGGAAGCACGCCATACAGCGACGCCGTTGCCGGCCTTCGAGCTCCGGGATCGTCGCGTCTTGCCTCCCGTTTTTCACGCTCGCGGCCCCAATTCTTTCCTTTCATAAAAGCTTTCGCCGCGTTCGCGAATATCGCGTGAACTGCGCCTCGTTAGAGGTTATTGATCCAACTCCTCGCTGGACGCCGAACCAGTTCCTCTCGATTCCCTTGGAAGTATTCGCCACAGTTCGTGGCCAGACGCAGTCTAAGATGGCTGATTTAGTTGAATACGATCGATCGAACGCCGCCTTAGGAGCCAGCTCGTGCAATGTCTCTAACAAATTCCTTATATTCTCTCCGGCCACCAGCGACTTGCGTTTACCCAAGCACGAAAAGTCGAAACCATGCGGCAGAATTCGAAAGCCGATCTCATCCGTACTGGTGTACACATCGATAACCGCGTGGTCCGATGACGCCAGATGCTCGTCGAACTCCTCGATTTCTTTCCGTTTCCTTTTCAGTTTCGATTCAACAGTGGTCGTCACCAGCGATCCGACAACGAAGAGAACGATCTCCGAGATCTCGACAACGTTACGGTCGCTCGAATTGAAAGAATGCAACGCCCACGAATCGTTGCCGAAAGCTATCCCTTTCAATCTTATCGGCGGCTTACCCAAAGCGAGAGAACTGTCCTCAACGCACTCGACCATGAGCCCAAGACGCGACAAACGGCTAGCGACCTCGTCAGCCTCCTCCGGCCGGATTCGAAATAGCGGCAGCGGCGGCTCGATCATGACCAATGAGGCGACCAACTCGGACTCGATCGAGATCGCCGAAGCGATCGCCTGGGGGTCGCCTCCGCTTAGCCAATCAGTGACGACAACACTGACACCCTGCTCCCAATCCTCGATCTCCGACGGCGTAAAGCGAATACCCGCAGCTATTTCGGGCGTCACCTCAAGAGCTTCGCCGCAATAGAAACAGTTCAGCCGATTGGGCGGGTTTGCCTTTGCACACTTGCCGCAAGCAATGAGCTGGTCAGCAGAAAATCCGATCTGCTCGGAGCGTATCGGAATGCCGTCAATGATTTGTAGCTCGTCCGCCATTTTTCGTGTAAATCACGGAATTTTAGCACTTAGTAAGGGGAAATGCTTGACCCCGAACGCCTCGCGTAGCAAACTAGGGCGTAAGGCTTATTGAAATTCGGTTACATATTTAGTTTTCGGAAGTTACATTTATTTTTGTTTACCATCTCAAATCAGAACTTTTTTCGATCCTTTTAGAAACAGGCAAGACGTTAGAAAATCAGTATTTCGTAACACCTCCGACGAGTAATTTGTAGCTGCATCTCAACGGTAGCCCCGACATAATTTGGGGGTCACTACAATGCAGTTCGAGACGACCGCAAGTTCGTCGTGGAAATTCGGCCATCGCGGCCGGGTTGCCGTCTTTATTGACGGCAACAACCTTTTTCACGCGGCCAGGTTTCACAACATCGATATTGACTACAATAAGTTGCTCCGCATCCTGCTCGGAGACGGACGGCTGCTTCGTGCGTTTTTCTACACTGGAGTTGACGTGGGCGCCGAGCGTCAGCAGGGCTTCCTATTGTGGATGCGGCGAAATGGTTTTCGCGTCGTGCAGAAGGAATTGAAGACGTTCTATGACGGCACGCGAAAGGCGAATCTCGACGTAGAGATCGCGGTGGATATGCTCTCGCTGGCCGGTAGATACGACACGGCAGTACTCGTCTCCGGCGATGAAGATTTCGTTTACGCCGTCAACGCTGTGGCCTACAAAGGATGTCGTGTTGAGGTTGCTGGGTTTCGATCGAACACGGCTCCGCGACTGATAGACGTTGCCGATTTCTTCATCGATCTCGGCGACATCGCTGACCTTATCCGGAAGGACTCCTCGCAGTCCAGTGAGTTCGAGATCCCATCTTTCATGCCCGATGGCGATGCTCCGGAGCCGACGCTGCTCCGGCACCATCGCGAATCTTCTCCGCGAAATATTCGCCAGGAGGACAGCTCAGATCCGGATCTTGTGAGGGTTCGCGACGATCAATGAAGCTATTCACTATCGAAGAAGCGAACGAGGTGCTGCCCGAGATCCGAAGAAAGCTCGTGCGGATCCAAAAACTTTACGCCGAGGTCGGCGAGATGCGTGAGGAGGCTTCGGCAGCCGCGTCAGCGTCGCAGTTTGGCGGCGGAATGGAGGGCGGTTCGGGCTATGTCCATTCACTTTATGAGATCGGCAAGATCACGACCGAGATCAACGCGGCGGGCGTCCAGCTTAAAGATTACACTCGCGGCCTGATCGATTTTCCGTCCCGTCGAGGCGACCGGATCGTGCTCTTATGTTGGCAGCTAGGCGAAGGCGACGAGATCGAATGGTGGCACGACACGGATGCGGGGTTCGCCGGACGGCAGCCACTGTAAATTTAATATTGTCCTAACTTCTTTGTTTTCAAACTCTTTGCGCACTAAAAGTGCTTAAAGGCCGTAAGCGCGTCTCTTTTCTGCGCTTTACTATTGACGAGTTAAAGTAAATTCTGATACTCTCACCGATAAGTTAGCACCGCGCTTAGCCCATTCATTTTAAAAACAGGATTGTTGGCCTTATGACGTGCCCCGTCTGTAAACGCGAACTCGCACCCACGATTTCAATTTGTTACGCGTGCGGAACGATGGTTCAGGACAGCGTTCGCGAAGAACTCGCGACGAAGATCGGCCGCGCATCTCAATCTTTGGAATACGGGACCGTCGAGGCCGCGGAGAGAGTGATATCAACTTCAGCCGCTGACGTTATCGCGTTTGCCGAGCCCGAACCGGTAGCCGCAACCCCGAACCCGCCAATTATTGAACGTCCTCACCTCGCGGAAAGGGCCGTCCGTCCGCGAGGTGAACAGACTGAGCGCATCAGTCGGCACACGAGTCCTACGCTCGTCGGTTTCCAAAATCCGAGGTCGAATGTTCCCGATTGGAGATTGCACATTCAAAACGCGATCCGCCAGCGAAAGGCCGAGCCGATCGTCGAACAGCAGCCCCTGATCCCGGGGCTTCACACTCATCTCGTGACCAATGGTGCAAACGCATTGAAGGCTCAGTTTATTGCCGAGCCCGAAACTGAGCCGGTTCGTTCCGCGAATCCTCGCCTAGAAAACGCGATGAAACGCATTGAGGATTCGCGTCGAAAATTCTCGCATACGCCCGAGCCGGCAAAGGTCACCGCGGTTTCTGCACCCGCGAAGAATTACCCGTTCAATGTGGTCGAGACTTCGCGTACACCGGCCGTTGTCGCATCTTCCGCTGCAAGGCCGGCAACCGTGAATGCGATCCCGAAGCCGCGACTAGTTTCGAAGACAAACGTGACGCCACGAAAGGGACTCGACACAAACAAGCTTCCGGCCATCGCTGACGTCGCTCCTGCGTCAGTCACTACAGCTACAGCCGCAGCCGCCGTTGAAGTGCTGGAAGTTCCGATTAACGAACTCGAGCCGCTAAAGATCGAGATCCCCCACGTTGAGATCCAGACCGTAGCAGTCGAAAGCCTCGTTGCCGAACCGCTGGTTGACGAGATCGACGACCTTGCTCCGCTTTCAACGCGCTTCACAGCCGGACTTTTTGACGCGATCATCGCAGGTTTCGGAACGGCGATCCTGATGTCCCCGCTCTTTGTTCGCGGCGGCGAGTGGCTCTCGGTTTCCGGTATAATCGCGATTGCGGCGGCCTTTGGCATCGTGATGTTCACCTATCTGACGATCGGGATCGGGCTTCGCGGCCGGACGCTCGGGATGAAGATCTTCTCGCTTGAGGTGATCGACATCGAAGCTAACGAGTATCCAACGTTTCATCAGTCGGCTGTGCGTGCCGCTGTATTCTTGCTAGGTTTGCCGTTGCTTGGGATCGGATTTCTGCCGACGTTTTTCAACGAAGAACGCCGTGCGGCGCACGATCTTGTTTCGGGTACGATCCTCGTTCGCGAGCTCTAACCCATATTTCGCCTAAGACGCCTTTTGCCATCTCGTCCGGAACCACCCGAATGGTTCTGGACTTTTTATTTGTACAGAGGACTGTTAGCCTGTCGCTTTCGTTATCCTGGTTCATAATATGGATCTCGCAACTATTGAGAAGGTCACTCTAGAACTTCGCGAAGGCTTGAAGGGTCGGCGGTTCGGAAAGATCTTTCCGCTCTCAAGACAGTCGATGGCGATCGACTTTCGGCTAGCAGACTCTCTCTACTTGTTCGTCAGCGTGGAATCCGCGAATCCCCGGATATATTTCATTCGGCGCCGCCTCCGCGACCTTGAAAAAGCTTCAACCAGTCCTTCCGCCTTCATAATGCAGCTTAAAAAGCGTCTCGCGGGAGCGGAGGTTATTGCGGTTGAGCAATTTCCGAATGAGCGAGTAGTAGATATCCGCTGCACCGGCCGGAACGAGTTCGGCGAAAGCTTTCGTGTCGGATTGGTAGTCCAGCTCACCGGCAAATCTGCGAATCTTTTCTTGGTCGACGCGACTCGCCGGATCGTCGATTCTCTCCGCGAAACACAGGGCGACGGCCAGCACATTGCCGACCCCTACACGCCCCCCGCACGAAACGGTGTACCCGGACTTCGTTCAACTGCAGAGGCTCAGGATACCCAGAAGTCACATGGAAGTATTTCGGAGGCCCTCGACACTGCCGATCTCGAAAACCGGGCGGAGGGAGAGTTTCGTTCCGCTGCAAAGTCCGCACGCGCGAAGACCGGCCGAGAAGTTGCGAAGCTAGAAAAACTTCGTTCAAAGCTCCTTGCCGACCTCGATTCGCACGGCGATGAGCAACGCTGGAAAAAGAACGGCGACCTACTGCTTGCGAACCTTGCGACGGCGAAACGGTCGGGCTCGATCGTTTCCGTCATCGACTATTTCGACGATGCGACTCCGACGGTAGACATCGAGGTGGATGAGAACGACTCGCTCACGGCTGCTGCTGAGAAATTCTTCAAGCGTTATACGAAAGCTCGCAACGCCCATGAGGTGATAGAAAAGCGGATCGTAACGATCGACCGTGATCTCGCGACTGCAAACACCGAACTCAGGAGGATCGACAAGGCGATCGAAGAGCGTGACATGGACGGCCTACTCCAAGGCGTCACGATCGAAGATCAACCCACATCCAAAAAAGCGAAAGAGAAGATCTCCGCAACGTCCGCGGTTGCCCGAACTTTCGTATCTTCGGATGGTTTCGAGATCCTCGTCGGCAAGCGTGCAAAGGACAATGATCATCTGACGTTCAAAGTAGCGAAGTCAATGGATACATGGATGCATGCTGCCGATTATCCCGGCTCGCACGTGGTGATCAGGAATCGCGATAAGAAGGAGGTTCCGCCGTCAACGCTGATCGAGGCCGCACAACTTGCAGCCTTCTACAGCCAAGGAAAAGCACAGCCGAAGGCGGCTGTGCATTACACGTTCAAGAAATTTATCAACAAACCGAAAGGAGCGGCCCCGGGCCTCGTAAGCCTTGCTAGTTTCAAAACACTACTCGTGGAGCCATGCGTTCCCGCTGGTGTTACTCGGCAACAACCTTAGCGACCAATTCTTCCATCTTCTTCACTTCCGACTTACCGCCGCCTCGAAACACGCCGCGAAGATTCCCTTCTCGATCGATGATAAAACTCTGCGGTATTCCGTTGAAGTTGCTGATCTTCAACAGGCCGTTCTGCATCGCTGTATCTGCCCAAACCAGCGTATAGTTAAGCTTCATCTCTGCCGCAAATTCGTCGATCATCTCCTTTGTGTCGCCGTCATCAGTATTGAGGCCGATGATCTCGAAACCATTATCGCGATGCTCGTTCTGCATCTTCACCAGCGCCGGCATCTCTCCACGGCAAGGACCGCACCAGGTCGCCCACATATTCAGCAGAAGAACCTTGCCCTTGCGGTCGGCGACTTTCGACGTCGAGCCGTCGAGGTTCTTCATATCGGCTTGAGCAACGGCGGAAGCGAGCGGCGGATAATCCGACTTCTTTGGTTCGCCAGCGGCCGTGTTCACGTTTGCGACCGCAGAATTTGACTGCGGTTCGTTGACCGCCCCACTCGAACCGCTGCAGCCCGTTAGACTCGAAAAAACAACCGCCAGAACGACGAATAACCCGAAACTAGTCAAGATCTTTTTCATCAAACTTCCCTTCACTTAAATAAGGTCCTGAAGCCGCAGGACGATCAACGTCACTATCACCAACATTCCAAACATTAGCATCAGGACAATCTGGCTAACAACCTCGTTCATCATCCACGGATGCAGAAATGCCACGTAGCTGCTTAGATTCTCAGGTATCTTCTTGACGTTGCCGAGTTCCGGCTCCGTCGGCGTCGGATTATTCAGCGGATCGTTCTGGAACGCCTTCGCAGCCTTCTTATAGTCTTCGATGGCGACGCGAAAATCCTCCAGCATCTTTTCGTTCTCGGTGTCCAGCGACTTAAAGAGACCCAGCCCTTTGGTCTTACCGACCGGATCGGCACCCTCCTCCTCGAGCGTGTCGAGCGTTGACGAACGCTTCATCGCGTCGAACGACCAAGCGGCCGGCATTGTCATACTCGCGACTTTGCTCAGCCCGGCCGGGACCCCGACGAGCCCCGAAAAAAGTATCTGCGGGATCAGGATCAATGGAACAAGGCTCGTCGCCATCTCGGATGTCCTGACAAGTGCAGACACCAGCAGTCCCACCGAAATCCCTACCGCCGCGGTTAAGATCATCGTCGCAAACTGCGGAATGCCGCCTAGAAATCCAGGCATTGGCATTACGCCGATCAGGTCAAAAATCTTCAGCGGAACAAAAAGAAAAATGCATTGCAGACCGACAATTATTCCAAGGATGAAAAGCTTCGATGCTAAATATGGCAAGATACCCAGGTTCACCATCCGTTCGCGCTTGAACACGGGCCGCTCTCGAATGATCTCTCTTGCGGATACCGACGTCCCAAACCAGAACGCCACTAAGGCGAGTACGAAATAGACAAAGTCTCTCGGTGAGTCTTCGCCCATCACGAAAAACGTCAGTAAGGCGATCGCCGGAGCCTGTGCGAAGAGAATGAAAAGATTCAGCTTATCTTTGAGCAGAACCTCCAAATATCGTCGAGACAGCGTAAACCATTGACTGACCGCTCCGAATATTCCGAGCCGTCGCTTCTTCCGAACGCCAGCTTGCGGCAGGTTGCCGAGCTCGGCGAGCGGTTTCTTGACGTTCATGTCATATTGCGGAGTCTGCAGAAATTTCTGCTTCCACGTTTCTGCCGTGTGATCTGTAACACCGCTCCTAACCGAGTCGCCCTTTTCCAGCACCGCCTTCTCGATCGGGGCCTCCAGCTTGTCGTACAGATCCTTGAAGCTCTTTGCACCCAAATACTCGAGGGCCTCAGACGGCTTGCCGTAGAAGACGAGCTTGCCGCGCATCAGGATGACGATCTTGTCGAAGAGCCGCACGTTCTCCATCGCGTGCGTCGTCATTATCACCGTCCGCCCCGACTCTGCGATCTGCCGAAAGAGCTTCATTATCTTCTCTTCCGTCGATGGGTCGAGTCCTGACGTCGGCTCATCAAGAAAGATGATCGACGGCTTCGTGATCAACTCGACAGCCATCGAAACGCGCTTTCGCTGCCCGCCTGAAAGCTGGCTGACCTGAACGTCACGACGCTCGGCGAGGCCCGTAACATCCAGCACCTCATTGACTATTTGGTCGATCTCTTTTGACGACACGTCGCGCGACAAACGGAGCTTCGCAACATAGTAGAGCGTTCGATAAACCGAAAGCTCTTTGTGAATGATGTCGTCTTGCGGAACATATCCGATCGACTGCTTTAGCGAATCGAGATTGCGGTAAAGGTCCTGGTTATTAACTAGGACGTTTCCACTTGATGCGGGACGATTGCCGTTCATCGCCTCGATCAGCGACGACTTTCCGGCTCCGGACGGACCAAGCAGCCCGACGAACTCATTTGGTTGTATCGATAGTGACACGCCGTCAAGCAGCGTAACCTTGCCGCGGCCCGACCGGTTTTTAACCTGGCGAACGATGTTCACGGCGTCGATCCGAGTCTTCGCACGCGAATCGTAAACGCTGATGTTCCCTGCCGAATCGACCCGAATGATGAATGTGCCGATCTGGACGCTGTCCTCGGGTCGAATCGTTTGTCGGGACGCTCTGTTGCCGTTGATAAAGACGCCGTTCGTGGAACCCAGGTCCTCAATAACTACGTCCGCCCCCGAGCGGACAAGCTTCGCGTGCCGTTTCGAGATCTGCAGCCCGTCGAGCGAAATGTCATTCGAATCGTCACGCCCAATTGAAAGATCGTTCTTGCTGCCGAATGCGACCGACATCAGCAACTGCGGTTCAGTCGAAGCCGCCGCATCCAGCTTTGGCGACGAAGCCGCACCTCTGTTGAAGACTATGGTCTTAGGCGAGCCGGCATCTGCGATTGGGACCGACTGGATCGACTGCACTGAACGTTGACCGGCAATATCCGCTCCAGCCGGAGCGATACGGCTTGGCGACCGAAATTTCAAAACCGGCCCGCCGATACCCAGCGTTATCTCGTCGTTATGATAGAGCGGTATCGGCGTGGTGATCCGTTGCTCATTGACGAGCGTCCCGTTAAAGCTTTTGTTATCGACAATGAAGTATTCGCCATCTTCGACCTTGATCTCGGCGTGTTTTCGCGACACCGTCCCTGACCTCGCGTCGAAAATTATCTCGCAAGCCGGTTCACGCCCAAGCCACACACTTGGCTTATTCAAGGTAAACGGCGGACGATCTCCTGCATTCACAAATTGTAATTGGGCAGTTTCGAAAGGTTTCTTAGGAGGTGCAGACGGAAGTGGAGCTTGAACCGAAGTGGTCGGTGGCGCGGGCTTAGCCTGGGCCGCCGATGCCTGCGCGGGAGTTCCTGATGGTTCGAACCAGATCACGCGAAACACGGGGCCGTCCGTACCAAACTGAATCCCGCTTCCGACGGGGATCGGCATCGGCTGAGCAACGCGGTGGCCATTGATATATGTTCCGTAGCTAGAACCGAGATCGACAATAAGCCACGCCCCGGCATGAAACCGGATCTCCGCATGCTTTCTTGAAACCATCGGGTGCTGCGCGCTGTCGAAGGCGATGTCGCATTCGTTCGCATCCCGGCCGAACACGACAAGGTCTTTGGTAAAGGTATATTCCTTTCCCGCTCGCTCCTCTACAAGGACGATGTTCATCAAGTTAAGAAATTGGGTCGAAAAAAACAAAAAGCGTAAGTACCAGCCCTACGCTCCTGCAAAACTATCTGCCTTCCGCTAATTCGCTCGGACCAAACGAAATCCCAGGCCCGGGCTTCTTTTGCTGCCCACCGCCGGATATCTGAACGTCGAAGTGATGGGGCTCGGGCCGCTGGTCTTATCAAAGGCACCGCCGCCGCGGATCATATACTGCTTCTCCGGCTGTTCCGGAAGGTCAACCAACGAGCCTGGATATGGGGCCCATTCGGACCCGGTCCACTCAAACACATTCCCGATCAGATCCTGAACACCCCACTGATTCGGACAGGTCTTATTGCCGGAAACTACAGTGTCATTGTTCAAATTATTAATATGAGCACACCGAGCGTCGAACTTGTCACCCCACGGATACAAATTATTCTTCGCTCCGTTTCGAGCCGCGTACTCCCACTCCTGCTCGGTCGGAAGACGGTAGTTGACACTGTCTCGTTTCGAACGCCACGCAGCAAAAGCATTGATGTCTTCCTGGTTAACGTAGCGAACCGGCTTGTTTTCAGCCGCGGGAATCGGTTTTCCGTTTTCCCAATCTGCCGCCAAGAATCCCTCTTCTGTCGCCGGCTTGTACTTCGACGTTGCCATGAACTCGTAAAAGGCCGCGTTTGTGACCTCTGTTTTGTCCATCGCAAAGCCCTCTACCTGCACTTCATGTTCGGGCTTTTCCTGGTCTGTACCGGAATTGTTGCCCATTTTAAATCGGCCGCCCGGTATCTGGATAAGGTCTACTTTGACAGGAGGAACATCGACTCGGGGCGTCGCTCCGGGCGTCGGCGTCGGGGTATTGACGTTTCCGCGACCACCGCCACCACCTATCAGGCCGGACATATATGCACCGCCCAGGCCCACGACGCCGAGGCCGAACAAAACGAACAC
Organism: Pyrinomonadaceae bacterium; assembly: GCA_039916585.1. GTDB lineage: Bacteria > Acidobacteriota > Blastocatellia > Pyrinomonadales > Pyrinomonadaceae > OLB17. Next base: position 17,256 of record JBDSLC010000240.1, read on the forward strand.
TCCAATTCCTGCAAGTACGAGTGGCGAGAAAAATCCTTTCTTTTGCGGTTGCGATTGAACACCAATGTTCTGACCGGTATCCCATTGCTGGAATGCGGTCTTCTGCATATCTGCACCCGTGTTCTGCGTCGTGGACATTCGCGCTGGCGTGTCGCCGCCCATCGCGTTATACGCAACCGTCGCCGCCGGCATCGGGATCCGCTGAGCTTCAGAAACAAGATCTGCGACTACCTGCTGCGGCTTTCCGTCGCAAACGACGTCGCTAGTCCAGTCGGGAAATCCTTCAGCGCTCACACGCAGGTGATGATTACCGCTCTGAACTCCATTCAGCGTGATCCAGCCATCCACGCGGCTTTCACCTACCGCAACGTTATCGACGTAGATCCTCGCCTTTGGCGGATTAGTTCGAATGTTCAGCGACGAGACGGGCAAGGCCCCGCCCGAGGTCGTGTGGATACCGATCGCCTGCGGATAGATCGCTTCCTTCATCTCAGCGATCATCTGTTCGACCGTCGCCGTCCGCTTGTCCTTTTCTTTCGCCAGCGTATGCATCACCGCCGCTTCGAGGGCCGGCGACAATTGGATACCGACTTCGGCAAAGCTCGGAGCGGGATCACTGATGTGCTTTTTCATGATCGCCGGGATCGACGACCCCTTAAAGGGCACATCTCCGGAGAGCATCTGATAAAGCATCACACCCAGGCTATAAATATCTGAGCGGGCATCGGGTTCATCATCCGCCCATTGTTCCGGTGCCATGTAAAACGGCGAGCCCATCAATCCGGTCGTCTGAGCCTGAATGAACGAACCCAACAATTCACCCGATTTGATCTTCGCCAGCCCGAAATCCAGGATCTTGACCGCCTGCGACATGCTCGGACGATCGCTGCTGATCATGATGTTCAGCGGCTTAAGATCTCGGTGAACAATGCCTTGATGGTGAGCTGCTCCGACGCCGTGACAGATCGCCGACATTACATCGAACGCCTTCTCAGGATCAAGCCGTTTCTCACGCGCGAGCATATCGTGGAGCGATTCGCCCTCGACGTACTCCATCACGAGGAACGGGATCTGCCCGCTGATCACGCCGTAATCGGTCACGGCTACCACGTTTTGATGACGGATGGCCGCCGCCGCAAGTGCTTCCTGCCGGAATCGGGTCACAAGCTGCGGATCGTTTCCAACAAGGTCCGGAAGAATGATCTTGATCGCGAGCTGAGTCTTGAGGTAAGCGTGACGGGCTTTGTAAACCACGCCCATGCCACCCTGGCCGAGGCGCGATTCGAGCTGGTACTTACCCTCAAGTACCGGTTCGCCGGCGATCGTATGCATAGTCGGCATCCCATCCTTTGGACAGGTCGCTACCGAATCGGCATAGCAGGTTTTACATAACTGGCACTCTTTCATCGCACGCCGTCGCAGAACCGCACAAAATCGTGAGAAACACGCTTAATTTTATAGACACTTTTGAAGGAGAACTTTTGCCGCCAAGCACGCCTAATTCTAGTTTTTTTATGGGTTTCAAGCAAGGTCTAACATGCGTATAGAGTTAAAGGCCGGCATTCTCCGAAATACCGCCCTTTCAATGGTTTACTTGACGACCACATTCACCAACCGCTTCGGCACGACGACTACCTTCACGATCTCCTTACCGTCAGTGAATTCCTTAGTCTTATCGTCGGCCAGCGCCTTTTGTTCAAGCTCGGCATTTGAGGACTCCGGCGATGCCACTATCCTCGAGCGAAGTTTGCCGTTCACCTGAACTGCGATCTCGATCTCATCCGCGACCGCAAACTCGGCCCTGTATTCGGGATATCTCGCACCACTTGCGACCATTCCGACCGTCTCGCCCGTGATCTGCTCATACAGTTCCTCCCCCGTGTGCGGAGCAAAGGGCGCGAGCATCAACACCAGCGAACGCGTCCCCTCGTAAACCGCAAACTTCTCATCATCAGTCGCTGTCTCCGGCTCGATCTTCGCATCATACAAAGCATTGATCAGCTCCATTAACCCGGCGACCGGCGTATTGAACTGCAGCGTGTCGAAACTATCCTCAACCCGCTTGATCGTCTGATGCGTCTTTCGGCGAAGGCTTTTACCGATGTCAGTACCACCTGCGGTAGCGGGTGGTTTAACATCACGCCGAAAAGTCTCAAAAGCGCCCTTCCACCGATGAACAAACCGCCAAACCCTCTGCAGAAACCGAACCGCTCCCTCAATTCCCGATTCGTGCCACACCAACTCGTTCTCGACCGGAGCTGCAAACAGCACGAACAACCGAGCCGCATCCGCCCCGTAAATATCGACCATCTCGTCCGGATCGACGCCGTTGCCTTTCGACTTTGACATCCGCTCGATCGCGTACTTCAAAACGGTTCCGTCGGAAGAAATAGCCGACGTCATCTTGTTCTTAGGATCGCGCTCGACGACCACCTGGTCAGCCGGAAAATACCTCCGCTTACCCGTCGAATCATCGAAGAACGTCTCGCCCACGACCATCCCCTGAGTCAGCAAACGCAAAAACGGTTCGTCGAATTTCACCAACCCGATGTCCCGCATCACCTTCGTCCAAAAGCGAGCGTAAATCAGGTGCATCACTGCGTGATCGTCGCCGCCGATATACTGATCGACCGGAGTCCAATACTCAGCCAGTGCCGGATCGAACGCCGCATCAGCATTATTCGGATCGAGATAGCGGTAGTAATACCACGACGAATCGACAAACGTGTCCATCGTATCCGTCTCCCGCCGAGCCGCTCCGCCGCACTGCGGGCACGCCACGTTCACAAAGCTTTCGACCTTCGCGAGCGGCGATTCACCCGTTCCCGTCATCGGCGCGTCGTCCGGCAAAATGACCGGCAAATTCTCATATTTCTCCGCCACCACGCCGCAGCCGTCACAGTAGATGATCGGTATCGGGGAACCCCACAAACGCTGCCGCGAAACGCCCCAGTCGCGCAATCGATACGTCGTCGCCGCTTCACCGAATCGATGCGTCTCGGCGTAATGCGTCATCTCCTTCTTCGCGTCGTCGCTCGTCTTACCGTTCCAGAAATCCGAGTGTACCAGCACACCGTATTCGGTAAACGGCACTTCCAACGCCATCGCCTGCATAGTCGAATGCTCGTGAGCAAGATGCGGTTCCGAGACCACTTGGCGGATCGGCAGGCCGTACTTTTTCGCAAACTCAAAATCACGTTCATCATGGGCCGGCACGCTCATCAC
>JBDSLC010000241.1:0-46848 GCA_039916585.1 Pyrinomonadaceae bacterium
CCACGTTGATCTCGGACATATCCGCGATCGTTAGCAAAGCCGTCGTTGAAAGACCGGCAACAGCAAACGTACCTACCTTCGACGGGATCTCAGCAATGACGCCGTTGATCGGAGCAACCACAACTGATTTGTCGCGCTGACTCTTCGATCCGCGAAGAACCGCAGCCTGCTGGTTTGCACGCGACTGTATCGAGTTAACGTTGATGCCCGCTGTATCGACCGCACGCCTAGCGTCCCGGACGGAAACCTGCTGCGAAGCAAGTCTTGACTGCGAGTCCTTAACCGCAATTCGCTGAGATTCGAGGCGAGCTTTTGCTGTGTCGATCCCGGACTTCGCAGTCTCAACACGGTCCTTTGCCGAATCGAATTCCTGCCGTGAGATAACGCCGCTCTCGAGAAGTTGCTCATTGCGCTTTAATTCGCGGTTTGCCGCGTTGAATTCTACCTGTGCACGATCAACTTCCGTCTGGGCGGTGATAACACCCTGCCGTGCGGAATCGATCGCAACCTGAGCCTGATTAAGCGATTGTTGGGCTTGCGCCAGATTATTCTGGGCCGCCGCGACCTGAGTCTGAGACGAGCGCACATCGTCCTGAGCCGTTTGATACGCGGCAATTTGAGCGTCGGTGCTGGACTCAAGCTGGTTCGGATCCAACCGGACCAGTACCTCGCCCTTCTGAACCGCGTCGCCTTCTTTCTTAGTGATCTCTTCGATCTTGCCCTGAACCTCGCTTGTAAGGTTCATGAACTGGATCGGCCGGACCTCGCCGGATGAGGTCACGGTCGACTTCAGCTCCGGTTTCACGGTGATCTTAACGATCGTTACCTCAGGCGTATCCTTTCGGGTCGCAAAGATGGACGCAACGATAATTATCAATAAAAGTGCGCCGACGGCACTGCCAATAATGATCTTCTTCTTACGGCTCAAAGCCATAATCGGGGAAACCTCACATTCTGGAATTAGTAGATTCTAAACCTTTTACGGCAAAACATCGCCAAGGTCCGCGTCAAGCCGTTTGTACGACTTCAAGTTTCTGATTGTTTCAAAAATCTGAATCTGTCGGTAGTCGAGCGATAAGAGCTGGTCTCGGGATGTTTGAAAAAAAATGTTAACCCAATTACCATTCACCCGCATCCTGCTGTAAGTGCAGGGGCTTTTGTTGTATAAATAAAGAGATTTCTATTGACCTAGATACGCCCTAATTTGATGAAACAGTGTTCGAAATGTGGAAAGCAGAGCAACGAGACGGCTCGTTTTTGTGAAGACTGCGGAAATAAATTCGCTGCCGAGGTGTTGGATATTCACGCGACACGCGAGCCAGTGTCTCGCCCTGTGAGCAACCCAAGTTTTCGTGCCACCTCGGTAACATCCGTCGGCATTCCTCCGATCGTTGAGTCGAATGGAGCGAAGGAAGAAGTTATCGAATCAGTAGCTCCTGTTTTGCAGTCGGGCGTTCACTCGATGCTCATTATCGAACGCGGCGGTGGGCAGAGTACGGAGTTTCCTCTCAGCAATGAAGAATCTCAGATCGGCCGCTGGGATGCCGACAACGGAATTTTCCCGGATGTCGATCTCGATGCCTTTGACGCTGACGCAAAAGTTTCGCGACGCCATGCCAGGGTCATCTCACGTAATGGCTCATTTATGGTCGAGGATCTCGGGTCGACAAACGGTACCTTCGTAAACCGAGGCCGGAGGCTGCTGCCGGGATCGCCGCAGGCTTTGACCGATGGCGATGAGATCATAGTTGGCAAAACATTTCTAAGATTTAAGATCAAGCAAGACTAGGCAGGGACTGTTCAGATCGAGTTCTCATGACGACGTGTAAAGAATGTGCTTCCGAGATTTCGGAAACTGAAGCTTTTTGTCCGTTCTGCGGGATAAAGATCGAGAGCGCCGCGGAGCCGACTCCGCTGCCCGCGATCATTGCTGCCGATCCCGAATTCGACAGTACGATCGTTATCTCGCCTAGTGAGATCGCTGCGATGAAAGGGCAGATCGTCCCTGCACCGGTTGAAGCCGCGCCGCCTTCTCCGTTTGATCCGCCTCCGCCGTCATTTCACCACACAGCTCCGACCCTTGAGGATATTCCGGCTCCGGCCATTCTTTCAGGGGGCTTTGCCCGACCGACCGATCCGGGCTTCAACATCGCTTCCGAGGCGACTCCTACTAAGGAATCTCCGGTATTTGACGAGGGCGCGATCCCGGATTCTGTTCCCGAACCGGTTGCGGAAATTCCGGTCTTCACTCCGGTCGCTGAAACTGAACCTGGGCACAAACCGAATCCCAAATTCGAAGTTGCCGAGCCTGTCGTCCCGAGTTTCGAACCGGCCGGGCCGGTCGAGCCCGCAGCCGTATTCGAGGAGCTTTCAATAGATGGCCCGGTTGCTCCGGTCGCACAGGAAGAAGTTTCGCCTTCATTCGTCGATGTTGAAGAGGTCAGGCCGGCAACTTTCGATCTTGCTCCTTTGCCTGAGGCGGCTGATAGCGAACCGGTCGATACTCAGGATGAGCTTGAAGCTCCTTCTTTAGGAGTGGCGGAATTTGAACCGTCGGTGTCTGAGACCCCTGTGATTGATTCATCGGCTCAACAGGTTCCTGTATTTGAACCCCAAGTAGATCAGGAGCCTGTTCTGCAAGCTGACCCTGAACCTGAAGCGGCGGCTCAGATCACCGAAGCTCACAAACAGCCGGTATCTACTTTCGAACCCAAGCCCGAACTTGAACTCAAGCCGGAACCAGACCAGCACATCGAGCAGTCACCGCCGGTCGCTGAAGGCCCGGTCAGTATCTCAAAGCCGCTGGAAGGTCTCGAGGAGCCGGTGCCGCCACCCTCGATGTTTGATTCCGTCAGGATCATGGAGGGAATGTCGCCCGACAATATCGACACGATCATTCCCGGTCAGGGATTCCAGATGCCTGTCATACCGACTCCACCCGAATCTCCTGCGCCCGTCGTCGCCGAACGGTCGGGCGACATCGCGAGATCTACTGGCCTGGGCGATACCGATAGCCGGAAATCGTCGAAGTTGAAACAGCTTCCCGAGGGAACAGTCCTCAATGCCAGATATGAGGTTGTCCGGAAGATTGGCGGGGGCGGAATGGGAGCCGTTTACCTCGCCAGCGATAACAACCTCGGCGGTGTTCTTCGCGCGGTCAAGGAGATGGTCCAGGCGCACATCGAAGAGGACCAGCAGGAAAAGGCGATCAACGATTTCAAGCGCGAATCGATGATCTTGTCGACCCTCGATCACCCATCGATCCCCACCATTTATGATTACTTCTACGATGCTGAAGAAAGCCGGTTCTACCTCGTAATGAAGTACGTGTCCGGCGGCGACCTTGCGTCTAAGCTGAGATCGTCTGCTGACGGAAAGATCGAGGAGATGATCGTTACCGAATGGGCGATCCAACTCACCGACGTTCTCAACTACCTTCACAATCAGCCAAGTACGATCGTCTATCGCGATCTCAAACCGTCGAACATCATGCTCGACGGAAACTCGAGCCGCGTGATGCTGATCGATTTTGGCATCGCCAGAAGCATCTCGCAGAAAGAAGAGAAGGGTGTGACGGCGGTCGGCACGATGGGATACGCCCCCCCGGAACTCTTCAGCGGAAACGTCGAACCGCGGTCGGACATTTACAGCCTCGGCTCAACAATGTTCCATCTCCTAACCGGTGCGGATCCGCAGAGCAATCCGCTCCTGATATTCGATTTTCAAAAGAATCCGCGTCCACGTCAGATCAATTCGCGCCTTTCCGACCAGATGGAACGCATCCTGATGCGTACCGTTGAATATAACGCCGACGCCCGATTCTCTTCGGCGGCGGAACTTAAGGCGGCACTTGAAGAACACCTTGCGAATCTTCGATCGGGTAACCTTACCTTCGGTGTTACTGAAGCGCCCGTTTCGGTAAGCCTTGCCAATCAATCTGTATTCTGCGGATTTTGCGGCCAGCGGATCGTTGCGACCGACCTCTTCTGTGCATTCTGCGGAGCGAAGCAGCCGCTTGCCCAGCAGGGAGTTCACTCGGAGATTTATCACAAGGCTTCAGCGACCGCCCGGCTGGTGATCGAAGGTACTTCGGAGCTATCCGCCCCGATATATGCATTGCAAAAAGACGATAACCTGATCGGCAGACGCGACCCGATGTCGAACATTTTTCCCGAGGTAGACCTGTCAAAATACGATCCGCAGACCAAGATATCTCGCCGCCATGCAAAGGTTTGGCGTGACGGAACGTCGTTTATGCTCGAAGACCTCGGTTCGTCGAACGGCACTGTCGTTGAGGGACCCGCAAATAACGCTTTCAAACTTCCGGCTCACCAGCCGTACAAATTATCTAGCGGCGACCGGATCAAGATCGGTGATACGCGGCTTCATTTCGTCGTTGGTTAGTCTGGTATGAGTTCGAAGCAGGAAGCCCTTCCGGCAAACGCGCCTAGTCGCAAACCGACGATCGCAAATTTTGACGCGGTCGCGATGAAGGCACCATTCTATCTTCGTTGCGGCGCCGTCGCGTTCGATTATCTCCTGATCATTATCTGGCCGGTTCTGGGACTAGTACTTGGCCGGAGCCTCGGCATTGACGGTGCGAAACTTCTAACCGGCGAGCTGAACAATATCGCATGGCTGGTCGCGATCCTTGTCGGGCTGAGCAATAACGTACTATTGCCCCTCGCAACCGGTCAAAGTTTGGGCAAGATGGCTGCCGGATTGCGAATCGTTGCCTCCGACGGAGGACACCCTTCATTCGGTTCGCTAGTCTTTCGACAAACGTTCGGGTACATTCTGACGTTTGGCAGTCTTGGTTTGGGTTTTCTGTTTTCGGTGTTCAGCAGCAAGGGTCGGGCCCTCCACGATTACCTTGCCGGGACTCAAGTAGTTTTTGGAAGTACGAGTGTTCGTACGCGATCGTAACTTTGTATGCCCCAACTGATTGTAACTAGCGCGAACGGCATCCCCGAGCACGTTCCGTTAAACCGACTCAGGACAACCATCGGCCGTTCTGCGAGAAGCGACGTCTGTATCCCCGACGCGTTCGCATCGCGTCTTCATGCCGAGATCAGACAGGAAGGCGACGGGTTTTGGCTGCAGGACCTGGGATCGGCCAACGGCACTCGATACAACGGCGTCGTGGTCAAGATGCCGTTACCTTTGTCAGCCGGCGGCGAGATCCAGATCGGTGAAACGAAGATCGTATTCGATGATGAGCGGATGAAGGTTTCCGCCGGCTCGACCCTGATCGCCGACCATACCGAGGCACTCGATCCGTCGAAGACGATCGCCTTCAGTCGTCCGAAATCGGCAACATCCGAATTTCTCAGCGGTCAATTCTCCACGCGAACAGATCTGCTTCAGCTCATCAGTAAGGTGGGTGTCGCATTGCTCTCAGCCCGAAGCCTTGACGACACTCTCGATCAGGTGGCATCCCTTGTATTCGAAGCGGTGCCCGCCGAACGAGTGGTGATAATGCTGCGGGACGAGGCAACGGCGGATGGAATGCACATCAAGGTGGCACGTCTCCGCAACCAGCCCGATTCGATCGATGAGGTTCGCATTAGCCGCACGGTCATGGACGAGGTGCTGAAAAACGGTAAGTCCGTGCTTACCGCAGACGCGCAGCACGATCCAAAATTCTTCAGCCAGACGATGGCCCTGCAGGGAATTCGTTCGGTTCTTTCGGTTCCGCTCAGCGTCGATGAACGCACCGTTTTCGGCCTTATCTATGCGGACTCGCCGACGTATGAGGCGACGTTTACCGAAGAGCATCTAAACATCCTGACGACCCTCGCATCGGTCGCGTCGATCCGTGTCGAGAACGCATCGCTGATGGAAGAGCGACTCGAACGCGAACGAATGGAGCGCGAACTCGAGCTTGCTACCGAGATCCAACAGCGGTTCCAGCCATCCGCACCACCGATAATAGAGGGCTACGAATTTCAGGGAATTTCCTTCTCATGCTACGAAATCGGCGGCGATTATTACGACTTCGTTCCCCGGCACGACGGCAGAATGCTGATCGCGCTAGGGGATGTCTCGGGCAAGGGAACCGCGGCAGCGTTGCTTATGTCGAGCGTCCACGCCGCTATCCACGCGCAGGTTTCCGCTAAGACCGAGCTTAATCAAGCGATCACCTCGGTCAATAAATACCTTGCGGAAAACACCCCGGCGAACCGCTTCGTCACGCTCTTCGCCGCCGAACTCGAACCATCTACCGGCGTCCTTACATACATCAACGCCGGCCATAATCCGCCGCTCGTCGGCCGTGCAAACGGTGACATCGACCAACTTTCAGCGGGCGGCCTTCCTTTGGGATTGATGGGGTTCGCGGAATATGAAATGGGTGAACTTACGCTTGCACGGGGAGAATCTCTGGTAATTTACTCCGACGGGGTGTCCGAGGCGAACAATCTCGACGATGAGGAATTTGGAATGGATCGCCTCATCAATGTTGTACGAAGCAATCTCGGAGCATCAGCCGCCGGCATCCGCGACAAGATCGAATCGGCGCTGTCTGCCTTCACTCAAACGGCGCCGGCGAACGACGATATCACGCTGGTCATTGCCAAACGCCTCTAGCTGCTGGGAGCAACCTGCGAATACAGCCAGGCTTTTGCCAGCTTCCAGTGGCGGTTTATAGTCGGCACACTCACACCCATAACTTCGGCGGTTTCTTCGATGGAGAGGCCGCCGAAATAGCGCAACTCGACGATCTTCGCCTTATCCGGATCGATCTTCGCTAATTCCTGCAGAGCATCGTCAAGTGCCACAAGGTCGGCCGACTTGTCCTGCGAAACGATCAGGATCTCTTCCTCGAGCGGAAGTTTCTCAAACTCACCGCCCCGCTTGTCCGCCGTATGCTTACGAGCGTGATCCATTAAGATCCGCCGCATTACCTGTGCCGCGATCCCGAAGAAATGAGCCCGGTTCTGCCACTGCACCCGATTTTGATCGATCAGCTTCATGTAAGCTTCATGAACCAGCGCGGTCGGCTGCAGGGTATGGTTCGAACGCTCGCGTCGCAGATAGCTGCTCGCCAGCTTTCGAAGCTCGTCGTAAATATGCGGCAAAATCTGGTTGACGACTTCCTTATTGCCGTCCGTCAACTCGATCAGCATCTGGGTTATCTGGTCTGGGGCACGCTCGCTCATATCAGGTGAAATCGGATTATAAGAGAACTCGGTAACATCCGCAATCTTACCGGAACTCCGTTGATACAGAATCCTGATCTATCTCGCGTAACCAGATGACAGCGACATTTTCGCTACTCATTTTTCATACATACGGAGTCATAAATATGTCCAGCAAGCTGATCTACGTAGCAGCAATCATGATAGCCCTCACCGCGTCCGCGTTTGCCGATGTGAAGATCAAGTCTAAGCAGACGATGAGCGGCCAGACGTACGAGAACACGACCTACATCAAGGGCAAGCGTCAGCGTTCCGAGATGATGAACGGCATGTCGGTTAACATTACTCAGTGCGACCTTCGCCGAGGCCTTCAGATCAATCCGACGACGCAGACCTACATGGTCAATCCGTTCACGGTTTCGACCCAGACGACCACTACACCCGCATCCACCACCGTCGACAAGAACGGCGTAGTGCAGTCCGGCGGAACGGTGACCACGACGATCACCGTCAAAGATACCGGCGAGCGTAAGCAGATGTTCGGCTATACCGCGCGTCACCTGATCATCACGATGGAATCGGCTTCGTCCCCGGATGCGTGTAACAAGACCAAGACCAAGATGGAGACCGACGGCTGGTACATCGACTTCGAACCACAGTTTGATTGCGGCGAATCGGCTCAGTACAACTCGAACTATCGCAACCCTGCTAAGCCGACCTGCCAAGACAAGTACGTCATGAAGACCAACGGCACCGCCAAGCGCGGATATCCCGTCTACGAAAAAATGACGATGTTCGATGAGAGCGGCAAGGAAATGATGTCATACGTAAGCGAAGTGGTCGAACTCTCAAAAGCCACGCTCGACGCCGGACTCTTTGATGTGCCTCAAGGCTATCGCGAAGTTCAGGATGCGAGTCAGATGTACGCCTCGGCCTCGAGCGTCAGCGTGCCCCGGGGCTCGACCGGCAGCTCATCTGCGGTTTCGAATGGCTCCGCAATAAACTTTCCCAGTGACTCGCCGACGGTTTCGACCAGTAATATTCTTAGCGGAACGAATACCAAAGCTGCCGCAGCAACGACGGACCTCGGAGCAAAACAGGCTGGCGTCGTCCGAATAGGTCTCGCAGCCGTCAAGACGGGAGCCGTTGGCGAAGGTCTTGTCGCGTCCGAGCTCGCAGCCGCAGTACAGAATTCACTCCGCGAATATTTGAAGGTCCCGAATGTCGAGGTCGTCGTTCTCGAAGCCAAGCTCACGTCGGCCATCGACGCCGAGGCCAAGCAGAAAGAGTGCGACCTCGTCGTCTACGCCAACGTCGCCCACAAGAAGGGCGGCGGCGGTTTCGGAATGTTCAAATCTCTCGCCCCAGTGCTTGGCAGCGTCGTACCTGTCGCGGGAATGGGAAGCACTGCGGGCGCCGTCGCCGGAAGCGTTGCATCGTCCGCGATCTACACCGCCGCCAGCGTATCCGGCAACGTCAAGGCAAAAGACGAACTCACCCTCGACGTCAACGCGAAAAAGGCCGACGGCTCGGTCGCTCTAAACAAGCAGGTCAAGGTCAAGGCCAAGTCCAACGGCGACGACATCATCTCCGCAGCCGTCGAACAAGTCGCGCAAGCGATCGTCGACACCTTAGCCAAATAGAACAACGCCAGAGAGCGGGGGCAAGTCGCCCTTCCTAACTGAGACTGGTTGTCTCGACTCCGCTGTGATAGCGGATTCGACATAACCAATGACAGCCAGGAAGGCGGGCTTGCCCCCGCTCTTCAGCTCCTGATACGAATCCCGCCGGCACTCCGCGTTACAGCTCAGAAGTCCTTACTCACGAGACAAAAATATATGAGATCCCGCAGTCTATTTGCCCTACTTGTCATCGCATCGATCTTCGGATCGCAGACCGCCTTGTCCGCCCAAACGCGAAAAGGCACCGTCGCCGCCAACAAATCTTCGGCTGCCGGTAAATGCACCGGTGCCTGGACCGGCCTTGTCACGTACACGCGGACACAGTCGATGACTGACAACAAAAAGGTCGAGCGCGTATCGGGCCGCGGTTACGATACTCGCAAGTGGGAGATGAAGTATGACTACCGTGCGCGTGTCTCGGTCGTTGACGGCGTAGAAGGCAACGGCAGCAGCGACGCAAAGGCGACCGTGCGTCACTTTATGTCGTCGGACGAAACGATAGACGCGGTCGAGCTAAACTCCTGCGATCGCGGCAAGACGTGGAAGGAGATGAAGGGGACGTCGAAGTCATTAACCAAGAGCTCGGGATCCGAAACAACCGAGGCCTCTTTCAGCGTAGGAATGAACGATGACGGCAGCTACACAGTTAGTGTCGCCATCCCGCAGATCAAGGGGAAAACAGAAGGCTCACAATCAACCACCTTCAGCGGCCAATGTACGAAGAAGGAAGGAAAATCCTTCACGATGCCGCCGACCGAAACCTCCATCGACGGTACCTCGCTTACGTCGAGCGGTGCTCACAAGGTCGACCCGAAAAACCCGAACAAGATCGCCGGATCCTTCACCCAGACGTTTCAAAATGTTACCGAAACGATCGATTGGAACCTTCAGCGATGCGGCGGCGAACTGCGGCTCGTGGACATCAAGTTCGAGGATATGAAGTTCCCCGACTGGAACGCGTGGCGCGAGATAAGCGAACAGGAAAGCACCGTTGACGGCAATCTCGTAAAGATCACCGCGACCGTTCTCAACACCTCGCCACAGGAAAAGTACGCCGACATCCGGTTCAAGGAAACCTACAAAGGCGACAAATGGGATGGCGCCCGACCCGACGCTCCCCTCGATGACAATGTGGTCTCGGTCAAAGCTCCGCCTCGCGAAGAAACTTAAGTCGAATTCATATGGGATTCGTCCGGCTACGCATGGTTTGACGACGGCCGCCCGCGGCTTGTCCAGCGGGTCAAAGCCGAACTCGAAGAGAAAGGAAAGAAGGTCGACGAACTTACGGAAAATATCCGCGTCGCGCCGAAACCGCTCGTACTCGTCCACGGACTGTGGAGCAACTGGCAAGCGTGGGAATCGTGGCAGAACATTCTCACGACCTCCCATTCCTACGATTGGAAAGCATTTCCCGTAGGCGAAAAACCCGAGCACGGCCGCATGAACACCGGCGGATCGTTTATGTCCACCGACCCGACAAGCTCGATCGGTGAGAACGCGCGAGAGCTTGAAAAGTACATCGACTATGCTCAAAAAGACCGCAACGCATGGCACGTCGATCTAGTGGCACATTCGATGGGCGGGCTGATCTCACGTTATTACATCAGCCAGATAGTGCCGCCGGGCGGGCACGATGGACGGCCGCCTGTATCTAAACTGATCATGCTCGGCACGCCGAATCTCGGCTCACCATGCTCCGACTATATGAACGCCGCGTTCGAAATGCTTGGCAAAAATGTAGAGGCCGTACGCCAGCTTCAGACCGAATATGTAGCTAACTTTAACCGGGTGCATACCCAGCGAAAAGGCGTGAGATTTTCGGCACTCGCCGGCGAAGTTCTCCCGACGATCTGTTACGCCAACGAATGGAACGACGGCGTCGTCACCGTTCCGTCCGCGATCTACAATGTCGCTGACAACGCGAAGTCGAAGAACGTGCATACCGAACTCACCGGCACCGCCGACTTCTCGGCGTTCGTGAAGCCGCGGATCGCGATCGGCCCGAAAGGGAATCACAACCCCGACGCGCCGACGCTTCCGGCCGGAATGGCCGATGCGAGAACGTCGAGGTTCTACGGAGCGGCCGACAGCAGGGACGCCTTTGCACTCGCCGAGCCGCCGCCTGCCGTCTCGTGGGCAAAAGAAGTAAGGCTCGCGGCGAAGCAGTCCGTCGAGATCGAAGTGCCGGTCGCGGCCGGGCCGAACTTCGGAGCCGTCTTCATGGCCCCTTCGGATATTTCGATCACTTTGATAGATAATAACGGGAGCATCGTCGGCACGAACCTAGCCGGTTCACCCGAATCACGTGCATGGTTTCGCTCGATATTCGTGAACAGCCCGGTTACAGCCGGCAAGTGGAAGATCCGGTTCGAAAACACTTCCGAACGTGAATTATCCGCGATCGCAGCGGCCCGTTAAGTGAAAAAAAGCAATGAAGAAAACGATCCTTTTAACGATCTCGCTCGTGCTGTTTGCCGTTTCCGCGTGGGCGCAATCCGAACTCAACCGCGACCCGAACACCGCGAAGCTCGTCACGTCCGACATCGACCTTTTCTGGAAAGCGTATGACAAGGCGACGCCCGCAAACGACCTGATCATATATCGCGACGAGTATTTGAAGAAGGGAAGTCCAGGCCTCGCGTCGTTCACCGAGCTGCGCGTCGGAAGTTCCTGCGGCCTCGTTAATTCGATCCAGGCGGCTCCAAAATATTACGCCGCGCTTCGGCAGCCAAGTCTGAAGATCGCGTCCTACGAACCGCGCATCCGGGCGAGCTATCGAAAGCTCGTCGAGCTTTATCCCGACGCGGTCTTCCCCGAGGTTTATTTCACGATCGGCAGAATGAACTCCGGTGGAACGCTGACCGGCAAGGCTCTGCTGATCGGTGTCGATATGTTTGGAAAGTCGGACGAACACTCACTCGACGAACTGGGCGATTGGCACAAGGCGGTCGTCGGTTCAATGGATCGACTGCCGTTCATCGTCTCGCATGAACTGATCCACTATCAGCAAAAGTATCCTCAGAGCGGCACGCAAACACTTCTTGCACGTTCCATTAACGAAGGCTCCGCAGACTTCATTGCGGAACGAATAGCCGGCTCGCACATCAACCCGCACCTCCACACGTACGGTAACCCGATCGAAAAAGACCTATGGCTCGAATTCCAAAAAGAGATGAACGGCACTGAGGTATCTAACTGGCTTTATCAGGGCGACGCAGCCAAGACGCGCCCGGCCGATCTCGGCTACTACGTCGGCTACAAGATCGTCGAAAGCTATTACAAAAACTCCCCCAACAAAAAACAAGCCGTACGCGACATCCTCCAGGTCAACGACTTCTCAGCCTTCCTCGAAGCCAGCGGCTACACCAGGAAGTTCTCCTAGAACCTCAACAATGCCCGCCCAAGTGACGGTGAGGACGGGATGCTTCAAATGTCAGTACCCGTGTGAGCAGGGGGCGGTTTTCTTCTCTTATTCTTATTGTCCGCTCCGTCATCTTGCTCCCTGGTTAACAGCGATGCAGAATGCCGATTTTGCACGATTGCACTCCGGATCCAAGACCAAAAAACGCGATGCAGGACGTACAACACTGTCAGCTCACTTTTTAGTCCACTCAGCTTGCTCAGGCTTCTCGGGCATTTTTTCGACGGCCCAAAACCAAATGTGGCACGTGCCACATTCAGTGAATGGCTAACAGTGAAAAGTGTATGGTCGCCTGATATTTCCTGCACTTTTCGCTATTACCTATCCACTATTCACTTGCATTGTGGCACGTGCCACATTCCTTTCGGCCGCTGTTTCTGCACGAACGCTTCGCACATTTCGGAAGGATCAGGCAGTTCGTAAAAGCGGTTTTTAATCGAATTTTAAAGTTGTTTATTCAGACACCGCCACTAAGCGGCGATTATTTCCCAGGCATCTTCCGTTTTCAGCAGCTTACTCATCAAAGCTGCGTGAACCGCGTGGCCGCTTTTTTCAGCGGTGATCTTTCCCTGAAGCGGCAGCCCCAGCAAAGCTACGTCGCCGATGATGTCGAGGATCTTGTGGCGGACGAATTCGTCGTCAAATCGGAGCGGCGTTTCGTTGAGCATTCCGTCGGGCGTGAGGACGATCGCGTTGTCGAGTGATCCACCGAGGGCGAGATTCGCCTTGCGCAGCATCTCGATCTCATGCGTGAATCCAAACGTCCGAGCCGCCGCGATCTCCTTGCCGAACGATCCGTTATCCATCACAAAATGATACGTCTGCCGCTGGATGAATGGATGGCTGAAATCGATGACGCAATCGATCTCAAACCGGTCCGATGGCTCGACTGACATCTTCCGCCCGTCCTCATCGATGTCGACACGCTTCAAAACCTTTAGCGTCCGCCGCGGAGCATCAAGCTTTCTAACGCCTGCTTTTGCTATCAGCTCGACCCAATCTTCACTCGACCCGTCAAGGATCGGGATCTCGATATTGTCGAGCTCGACAAAGGCATTGTCGATCCCCGATCCACGCAGGGCCGAGAGCAGATGCTCGCACGTTGACAACACGACACCACGCCGCATCAGCGTCGTCGCGTAAGAACAGTGCGAAACATATTCGACGGACGCCGGGATCTCAAAATCGTCGAGGTCCGTGCGAACGAAGACGTATCCCGTGTTCCCGGGTGCCGGCTTGAGCTTGAGATTCACATTCACGCCGGTGTGGAGCCCGACGCCCTTGGTCTTCACTGTCTTCGAAATCGTGGTCTGTTTCATTAGCTGTCGATCTGTAAGACAACCGGCGTGCCGAAGAGAAAGGCTAGACAATCTGCTGATAGCTGCACGTAACCGCCCATATCTGTCGCCGTATCGCAACACACGTGTGGCGCCCGTTTACTATTGACCGGCCAGGAATTACAATCTAGCAACGATATGGCAATTCAGACTGCGGGTCAGAAATCCGCAAAGGTTATCAAGCTTAAGATCGAGGACCAGTCCACCATCGATCTCCCGAAGGGCGCTCACGAGCAGATCCAGAAGTCGCTGGATTTTCTCCCGATCGAACATCAGCGCGGATTGGAGAAAGTAAAACTCGTGGATTTCATTAACGATCCGCGGCTGAAGAATATGGACGTGCCGATGAAAGGCGACCTTCCCGGACTCTATCATCCGCGCATCCAGAATCAGGGAGCGTGGCTTGAGCTGTCAATGGGAGCACTGCTTCAACCTACCGAAGGTTGGGCCAAGAAATGGATGGCGAAGTCCGCGTTTAAATCGAATCTCGCGGGACTCATCTTTTCACTCGTCGGCCAGCACTATCATTTCACACTAAAGCACTCCGTAAAGAGGCAGAACCTCGAGCCGCAAATACGGCAGTATGCTGAGAAGAATCTGCGAGAATGGGGTGAAAAAGAGAATGCAAATAGTGTCCGTGCAAAGATTTTCAAGCCTGTTCGTCCCTACATCGAACGGCTTGCAAAGTGGCTGAATAAAAAGGCAGCTCAAAATCAGAAAAAATAGCTATGAAATATTGGCTCGTTAAACAGGAACCGACGGGGTATTCGTGGGACGATTTCGTCAACGACGGCAAGACTGACTGGACTGGAGTTCGTAACTACCAGGCGCGCAATTTCCTTAAGGAAATGAAAACCGGCGACAAGGTCTATTACTATCACTCCAACGTCGGTAAGGAAGTTGTTGGTATTGCCGAAGTAACCAGAGAAGCATTTCCTGATCCGACCGACACGGCTTGGCACGCGGTCGAACTGACGCCGGTCAATCCTTTGAAGAAGTCGGTTACGCTAGCTGCCATCAAGGCGAACGGTGCTCTCGCAAACATCTATCTGGTCCGCCAGCCGCGATTCTCTGTAATGCCGCTGACGAAGGATGAGTATCAAGAGATCTTGAGCATGTCGAAATAGGATCCGCAATGAACTCTGCCCCAGAAACCGAACGTGGAACGCTGTTGAAAAACGCGGTCGACCACTATCATTCGCTTCTTGACGACCATGATCTCGCGGTTGATTCAAATAAGATTCTGCAAGAGGGCCTCGAAAAGAATCGCCTGATCTTCGGTGGCCGTCCACTGTCTCCATATCTCCGACCGCATTTCATAACGTTCGCCGATTGGGCTCGCGTGAAGATCACCTGCGAGACCATCTGGAGCGCGTTGCAGAAAGTGAAAGATGCCGCGGTTGCTGACGACGCGATCCTCGATGAATTGGGAGTCACTCAGATCGAACGGGAATTGGTGAAGATCGATCCGGGCTACAAACAGGTATCGCCGACCTCGAGGCTCGATTCATTTCTTACTGACGATGCTTTCAGTTACGTAGAGTTGAATGGCGAGAGCCCAGCGGGTATCGCGTATGCCGATTCGGCGACAGGGATCTTCGAATCGCTTCCGGTGATGCAGAAGTTTCGCGAACGGTACGAGGTAAAGGGCTTCAGCGGGCGCCCGCTGCTGCTAAAGGTGCTGCTCGAATGCTGGGATGAATTTTGCGGCGGTAAAGCAGATCGCAAGCCCATGATCGCTATCGTCGATCTGAAAGACTTGCCCACGCAGAAGGAGTTCGAACTCTTTCGCGATTATTTTGAAGAGCAGGGTTACGACGCGATCATTTGCTCGCCGCACGAGCTTGAGTTCGACGACGGTAAACTCTACTTCGGCGGAGTACAGATCGATGTAGTTTATAAGCGCCTTCTGGTTAACGAATATCTCCCGATAATGGATGAGGCACCCGCCCTGGTGGATGCGTACCGTGCCGGATCGATCTGCATGGTCAATAGCTTTCGCGGAAAGCTAGTTCACAAGAAAGCGATCTTCGCTGTGCTTACCAACGAACGCTACGCGCACCTTTTCAACGAAGCCGAACTAACCGCTATTGTTGACCACGTGCCCTGGACCCGAAAGTTTCGAGACGAGAAGACGATCAACTCGGGCGAGGAGATCGACCTGGTTGAATGGACGCGGGCAAACTCTTCCAAACTCGTGCTCAAGCCCAACGACGATTACGGCGGTCACGGCATCTACATCGGATGGAATTCATCCGAAACAGAATGGGACAGCGCCATCGAAGCCGCCCTCGCTGACAGGGATTATCTTGTCCAAAAACGGGTTAGTACCGCGAAAGAGATGTTCCCAATGATCTTTGATGAGCACGGAAAATGGGCAATGGTCGAACAGCTTGTCGATCTGGATCCGCTCCTATTCAACGGAGTCGTCGGAGCAGCATTCACCCGTCTTTCGTCCAGCGAACTCGCCAACGTGTCATCCGGCGGCGGTATGGTGCCGACGTTTATCATTTCGGAAAAATAGTCGTCTCATCCATGGCAGAAAACCCCAAATCCCGCCTCGCAATACTCACCGAAGAATATCTCCACCTTGAGAAGAGACTTCTTCTCGGCGGAGGTCCGGAAAAGATCGAGAAGATCCATAAGCAGGGAAAGCTGACCGCGCGCGAGCGGATAGGCTTGCTCCTTGATGAGGACCTGTACGCTCAAGAGATCGGTTTGCTTGTTGCGTACGACGAATATAACGGCCAGGCCCCCGCGGCGGCGGTTGTGACGGTCGTCGGAAAGATCAAGGGCCGAGAGTGCGTTGTCGTGGCGAACGACGCGACGATCAAGGCTGGTGCGTGGTATCCCGAGACGATAAAGAAGATCCTTCGTGCTCAAGAGATCGCGATGCGCAATCGCGTGCCGATAATCTACCTGGTCGACTCTGCGGGAGTCAATTTACCCTATCAGGGTGGCGTGTTTCCGGGCCAGTACGGAGCTGCTCGAATCTTCTATTACAACTCGTTAATGCGGAAGTATTTGAAGGTTCCGCAGATATCGGCCGTCATGGGAATGTGCGTAGCCGGCGGAGCTTATTTGCCGGCATTGAGTGACGTGATCCTCATGGTTGAGGGCACGTCCTTCATGGGACTCGGCGGGGCGAATCTAGTCAAGGGAGCGACCGGCCAGACCATCGATAACGAAACGTTGGGCGGAGCCATGACCCATAACTCGATCTCCGGTGTAGCTCATTATCGAACCACAGACGATAAGGAATGCCTTGAGAAGATACGTAACCTGGTATCTGACCTGCCTCAGCCTGAACCGATCAGAGTTTCAATCGAACCTGCTCGCGAGCCGGCCGCCGCAAACGACCGGCTTTACGAACTTCTTCCGGAGAACCACCGAGCGCCGTACGATATGCATGCCGTGCTCGATACATTTCTTGACGCAGGCGGCATGGATGAATTTCAGACTGATTTCGCGAAGGAGATGATATGCGGTACGGCCCGGCTTGGCGGTATCCTCGTCGGCGTCATCGCCAATAGCCGTGGAATGTCGAAAGGGAAGCCGGACACACCGCCGCGTTTTGGGGGCATCGTGTACACTGAATCGGCTGAGAAAACGGCGTACTTTATAGAAAATTGTGACCGGCATTCGACTCCCCTTCTGTTTGTTCAGGACGTCTCCGGATTCATGGTCGGGGCCGAGGCCGAACACAGCGGGATTATCCGAGCGGGAGCCCGTTTCGTCGAGGCAATGGCAACCGCGACCGTTCCAAAGATCGTCCTGACGATCAATCACGCAAGCGGCGCCGGCTATTACGCGATGGCAGGGCAAGGCTTCGATCCCGACTTTATCTTTTCTCTCCCGACAGGACGCATGGGCGTGATGGAAGGTGATTCGGCTGTTCAGGCGATCTTCGGTACTCAGATTGAAAAGCTAAAGAAAGAAGGAAAGGAGCCCGACGAAGTAACACGCGCGGAAATGGCGAGTGTCCGCGAGACCTACGACCGCGAACTCGACGCCAAGCATGCCGCAGCCCGTGGACTGGTGGACGCGATCGTCACACCTGAGAATCTTCGCGAATCCCTACTACTGTCACTCCAAACCTGCCTCAACACGTCGAAACCACATATCGGAGCGTTCGTTTTACCAAACTCGTAGGTCGTTTCCAAATATTATTTGAGTGACGAAAAGGAAGATGTTCTCACTAGCGATTCTGGTGTGTCGACACCATTCCGGCCAAAGCTTTGCGCCGTCGGCGACCCGTCTGAGCTCCACAGGGTTGCTGTTTGTTGTTAGATAATCGCGATTAAATGCAATAATCTCGGAGTCGCGTTTTCCGATTTTGGGGCTTTCGATGGTTCATTCTTCGAACGAATCACAGCAAACACGTACATTCTCGATTGACCATGAGAATGTACTTCCGGACCACTATCGTTTGATCGAATTGATCGGGCGAGGGGGCATGGCAGAGGTGTATCTTGCTGAGGACACCCGGCTTGTGCGTAAAGTTGCGATCAAGTTCCTCAACAGTGAATTTCGAAGCGATCCGGATCGGGTGCGGCGGTTCCGCCAGGAGGCACGCTCAGCATCCGCTCTAAACCATCCGAACATCCTCACCATCCATGACATCGGGGAAAGGGCCGGCATCCAGTTCATCGTAAGCGAATTTATTGAGGGCGAGACTCTCGGCACGCGTATAGCACAGGGCTTGCTGCCAATCAATGAGGCTGCAGATATTGCAATACAGGTCACATCAGCCTTGGCCGCCTCTCATTCCGCCGGGATCGTTCATCGCGATATAAAGCCGGATAACATAATGATCCGGCCTGACGGTACAGTGAAGGTCCTCGATTTCGGCCTGGCTAAGGCCCGGGGGTTCACGACGTCGAATGGCGGGGACCTCGACGCGCTGACGCTCGACTCAGGATCAACCTCACCGGGCTTGATCGTCGGCACCCCGCAATATATGTCGCCCGAACAAGCCCGTGGCAAGGAACTTGACGGCCGGACAGACATTTTCAGCCTTGGCATTCTCATCTTCGAGATGATAACGCGCCATTCACCGTTTGCGGGCGGCAGCTTTGCAGATACGATGGCGGCGATCCTCACTAAGGAACCTCGACGGCTCGAGGAATTTGTTGAGGATGCTCCACCCCGCCTCGTCAGGCTGGTTGAACAATGTCTGAGAAAACCGCTTGACGAGCGGATCTCATCGATGGGCGAAGTGGAAACCGAGCTTAGGTTGCTCGCAGGCGAGCTTGCTAAGAACCCTAGAGTCACGGCTGAAGTTGACCCCGTTAAGTCTGATCGCACTCAGATCCGTCGGACCGACGAGCACTCTATCGGGCGGCTCGTATCGGATTTTCGAAAGCCGTCGCCGATCGCGACCGTTACGATCCTTGTCGCGGCGGCCATTCTCGTCGGGGGCTGGTGGGGATGGAACCGCGTATCACCACCATCGCCAGGCCCCTCGCTCATGCGAACGGTGCCAATCACAAGTTGGAGTAGCTCGGCAAGCGAGTTTGTCTCCGCAGCTTCCTTTTCTCCCGATGGAAAGATGATCGCCTTCGCCGCACGCAGGGGTGATTCCACCGAGATATGGGTAAAGCCCGTTGTGGGTGGTGATGCGGTTCAGGTGACAAGGAACGGCGGCTACAACCAATATCCGATCTGGTCGTCGGACGGGCAGGAGATTGCGTTCTTCTCTGATCGCGGAGGAGGAAGCGCTATCTGGCGGATTCCGTTTACTGGTGGAAATCAATCGCGTGTAATCGGCGATATACCGCAGGGGTCGCGGCCGGTTTTTTGGGGTCGGGATGGGAAGATCTATTTTCATGCAGGCCCGGAACTATATCGAGTGGCAGATGGTTTTGAAAAGGAAAAACTCACCGCATTTGCGGAATCCGGCGTTCAACCGCAAACAATTGTGCTTTCGGATGATCAGACAATGATTGCCTACTCGATCAAAGAAGGTCGACTTTGGAAGGTTGTGATAAGAACAATTCTAGGAGGTAGTGAGAAAGTCGTTGCGACGTCCAACGATCAGATCGACCACATCGCATGGCATCCGTCGGGAATGAGCGTGGTTCTAAGTCTAAATGTTGAAGGAGCGTTGCAGGTATTCGAGGTAGAAACCGACGGCGAACATTTGAGGCAGCTTTCGAATGGCGACCTCAACTATGTTGTCCACGACGTTTCAACGGACGGCTCAATCTTGTATGGATCCATGGTCGAGACCTCTGATCTTTGGCGGGTGAACGTCCGCGACTCAACCGAGTCTATTGTTTCGAATGACGTGCCATCAGAGTTCTGGCCGGATATTTCCGCGGACGGATCAATTGCATTTCAGTCTGTTGCTCGCGTCGAACGACCGGAAAGGGGTTCGATAAAAATGCTCGGAACAGGCGAAACGGTCATTGACCTGGCTCCTAGCGGATTCATGCCCGCCTGGTCGAAAAAAGGGGGGCAGTTAGCCTTCTTTAAGCGTAGCGAAACTGCGACTGAAGTCTGGAAGGTAAGATCCGATGGGATAGAGTCCGGTAGAGTTTCAGGCGATCGAGAGGCCGTTACAGGCTATACCGTTGCCCCGTATTTCAAAATTGACAGTTCGCAGTTAGCCTGGTCGCCCGACGATACAAAACTTGTGTATCCGGCCTTCGTCGATGGTGTCGTTAGGCTATGGATCTCAAATACGGACGGCACGGGGATCGGAAAAGCGCTCGTCATTGATCCGGTTGGGGGCTCCGAAAGCGAACCATTTTGGTCCCCGGACGGCAAGCAGATAGTTTACAAGTCACGAGATAGGCTGCAATCTGGTCGCGCTGATGCCCGAATCAATCGGGTCAGAATCGTTGACGCGGAGACAGGCGTCCAACGGCAATTACTCGAATCCAACGAACGGGTTCGAGTTTTGGGCTTTGCAGGTGACGGAAAAGGCGTAGTATTCGCAAAGAGAACCGATAGCAAGGAGACGGTTCCCAATCCCGAAGTGATCGAGATTTACTCTCTCTCGCTCGGCACAGGGCAATCGCAGCGGCTTCACACGCTTCGGAATGCTTATTTTCTAAACATCCACCTCTCGAACCGTAGTGATATCATCGCCTTCGTCTCCCGTGTTGGAGACCGAACATCGCTTTTGGTTATACCTTCTACCAACGGAAATCAACGCGAATTAATCTCGATCAACGACCCAAAGGTCTTGATCTCAACCCTCGCGATCTCGCCCGATGGAAGTTTCATCGTCTTTGGGAAGCAGACCCGTACGAGTTTGCTTTCGATGTTAACCGACTAATAATGGAGAATTGGAATGAGAAACTACTCGCTCAGAAAAGTCCTTACCCTACTAACCCTTTATGGAATGCTTCTGGCGTTAATGTCGTGCGGGAACCCTCCAACTCAAAATAAGGAGACCGCTCTGAGTGGTGAATCCGAAAAACTTGCGGATCCGCAGCCTCTGCCTAAGGCGTGCGCTGATGGTAGCGACAATACGCAAAAGATCAGCGCGCTGTACGCGGACTTGGCGCGGCTAGAATCTTTCGACGCGGACCTTAGCGATCAACTCGTCGGGCGACCGACTCCGCAGCCTGACCCTCAGCCCGATATTGGACCAAAGAATTTTTCGATAGCTTTCGAAGAGTATGAGACGACCCCAGGAGGACCAAAGAGGATAATCATGCGGCTCAGAGGAAAGATCGTTGGGGATGAGAATCCCCATTCGCCTACCCGCAAGGCCACAAAATTGACAAAATTGCTGAAATTCATGGATCGTAATATGCGTCAGGGCTGCTTAGATGCAGTTTCGCTCGAAGCAGATCCAACGGTACGTGAAGATTCGAAAACTCTAAATGAGCGCGGTTTCGAGTGGTGGAGCGCGTGCGAGTATCCGAATATGGTATGTACTGACGGCTCGTGCCGGCGCGACTGCTCGAGAAAGATCGACCCGACGCCCAGTCCAAAGCCGTCTCAGTCACCAACGGCATCTCCGACGCCTTAGGTCAAACAATTCCCGAAGCCCTGGTCCTACCGCGGTGAACGCCTTTGCTTGAGGTGGGCTCCGCGGTGGACTTGTCCGCCGCTGATTTACCGGGAACCAAGCGTGCTAGATGGCGGTCTAAAAATGGTTTGATCTGATCGAGCTCCTCGGGCTTAACCATGTATGCGGTGGCACCTGCTTCGCTGGCCCGTTGCTTATCTATGGGACGATCTAGTGCACTGTAGAGGGCAATCGGAGCTTTTGGATAGATGGCTCGGATCTCTCTGCATAGTTCGATACCGGTCGTATCAGGTAAACAATAGTCCAGAAGGAACAGGTCGAAATATTGTGTTGCGATCAGCTCGAGGGCCTGCTTTCCGTCATCTGCAGTGGCGATGTCGCACCCGCACTCTTCCCGGATCCAATACTTCATCATCTCGCAATTATCGGCGTCATCGTCGACGTATAAGATTCGTGGAATAACCGACATTTTCCTTCACCTCCCCAAAAAAGGAAAAAAGAGGCTCACTCGGTGATGAGTGAGCCCCTTTAGCATGGCCGTTAGACCGCTCGCCTTCCGGTGACTAACTGGACTACTAGGACGATGAGCGCCAAGACCAAAAGAATGTGGATAAGATTGCCCACTGCGGCCCCCGCGAATCCAAACCCGAGTGCCCAAAGTACTAAAAGAACTATCAAAATTGTCCAAAGCATAACGTTTCTCCTTGTTTCCCTATTGCGTAGTTTTGAGCCGACCACTTTCGGCATCTCCGGAACGGTAGTGGCAATGAGCGTGCCAAATTAATAAAGTGAGGAATTTCAATTGCTTAATTAGTCGGGAAGAGAAGATCTGTATTGAATTGAGGCGCAAATTGTTCAACGAAAAACGGACACCGTACGGTTAGCTATGCCAAACAACGACAACACCATCTTTGCACCCACTGCGGCAAGAGCGATGATCATCAAAGGCGGTCGGATTAAATGGTGGGAACGACGCGGAGGAAAGGCTTTGGGATTCAAGTATTTTGACGCTAAGGGCCATCCGATAACCGAGGAGACTGCGATCGAACGGATCAGGGCTCTCGTTATTCCGCCCGCTTGGAAGTATGTGCGTATCTGTCCGTCAACACACGGGCGACTTCAGGCAGTAGGAATGGACACACGCGGACGTATTCAATATCGCTATCACCCAACGTTCTCAAAGAAACAGTCTCGAAAGAAATTTGCGAAGGTTGGTAGTTTCGGACAGGCCCTACCCCGTCTTCGATCGGCGACGAGCGAACATCTTGCTCTTCAGGGCCTGCCGAAGGAAAAAGTTCTTGCAGCGATGCTTCGACTTATTAACTCACTTTACTTCCGCCTCGGCACGGATCTCAGCGAGAAACATTACAAGACATATGGGATAACGACGCTCAAAAAGGATCACTTAGCCATAAAGCCGAAAGGAAAGCTTATTTTCGATTTCGTGGGCAAAAGCCACGTGCAGCATAGAAAAGTCTTGGTCGACGACCAACTTTCAGCAGTCATAAAGGAGATCGTCGCACTTCCCCGTGGGAGCCGTTTGTTTCGCTATCTCGATACGGACGGAAAACAGCGGACAATCAGGCCTTCGGAGCTAAACGCGTATCTGAAGTCTGTTACAGACCCGCAGTTCTCCTCAAAAGATTTTCGAACGTGGGGTGGAACGCTTCTGGCGGCGAGCGCCTTAGCTGAGATCGGAAAAGGTGAAACCGAGGCCGAGGTCAAGAAGAATGTAGTCAATGCCGTAAAGCGAGTAGCCGACGAACTAGGCAACACGCCAGCGGTCTGCAGAAGCTCATATATCCATCCTGCGGTTTTGGACGCTTATGCGGCGGGAATCACAATAGAAGAGTTTACTCCGAGAAGTAAACGAAAGATAAAAGGCAGCCAGGCCGGACTTGAGCCCGAGGAAGCGGCTTTACTCAAACTACTTCAGAGATCCTAATCCTTATTTGAGGTTATTAAGAAGATCCGAATAATCTTCCATAGCACATCGGATAACCTTGTAAGAGTCCTTTCTTCCGTAGGAGTACGCGATCTCGCACACATTCGGGGCGTCCGGCAGTGATTTGTAGGTGAGGAAATAATGTTCGAATCGTTCTAGGATTCCTTTCGGAAGCTCCGAGATCTCCGTATATTGCTCAAAAACCTTATCGCCTTTAAGAACCGCAATTATCTTATCGTCAGCCTCGCCATGGTCGACCAAACAGAATCCGCCGATCGGCCGCGCCTTCAGTATGATGTCCCCGCGTGGAATGTGATGCTCGCTTAGCACGAGAATATCCAACGGGTCACCGTCACCACCGCTGATGTCGATGTCCGACTTTGCTCGTGAAAGTCCTGCGATCAGTTCGGCGCAGTAAGTTTGCGGAATGAAGCCGTAGTTGGCTGGCACAACGTTCGAATACTGTTGGGGACGGTCGATCTTTAAATAGCCTGTCTCCTTATCAACCTCATATTTGACAGTATCGCTGGGGACGATCTCGATAAATACCGTGACCTCGTCGGGAACTCCATCGCCGATCGGAACGCCGTGCCAGGGGTGTGCTTTGTTAGTGCGGAGCATACGCCATATTATTAAATTGAAGGATGCAATTGTCGAACGGAGTCAGTATTGAACGCATGGGATCTGCAATGGTTCTCCTATTCGGGCGCCCTGAGACAAGGAATCCACTCTCGATCAGAGTGATCGAGGCTTTGACCGCAGCGCTTGACGGCATCGACTCCAGTGTCGAGCGAATCATCTTTACCGGTACGGATGGAGTATTTGCATCTGGAGCTGATCTTCGTGAAATATCTGAGGTGACCGCAGCGAACGCTGAAGAGTTTGCTCTCCGCGGACAGCGGTTAATGAGATTGATCTCAACGATCTCCGTGACCACGATCGCGGCTGTTAACGGTTATTGTTACGGGGGAGCGTTAGATCTGACGCTTGCGTGTAATTCGCGGATTGCGTCGCCGAGTTCGGAGTTTTGTCATCCGGGCGTTGGCTTAGGGATTATGACGGGCTGGGGCGGCACACAGCGCCTGCCCCAATTGATCGGCGAGGCTGGAGCACTAGATATGTTTCTAACAGCGAAGAAGGTCGGGGCTGGTGAGGCGTTACACCTTGGTTTGATCGATCAAATCGCGGAATATCCGGTAGCGGAGGCTATTCAGGCTTATCTTTGACCTCGCCTTTCACATCGACATCGGGCTGGGTGAACTTTCCGTATTCAAACACTATCCGCGTATCTTTCGTAACCTCACGCTCCTTTAGACGCACTCGATATTGGAGGTGCGACAACGTGCTGGGCACAAGGATCCCAAAGTCAGTGTCGGTATACTCGAGTAGATCTTCCGCGACAACAACCGCCTGGGGAAATCCTTCCGGTTGGATCGTTCGCTCGCGGAGTTCGCGGCGGACGTTGAATGTGTCAGCATCGAGCCATAATCTGCCCCGAATGCGAGTGCTAAGTTCGACCCTGGTCGGGCCCTCGATCTCGATATCATAGTTATTCGACCCTGCCGGAGAATTAACCGTGATCGCCGGATCTGCGCGTATCTGCTCAAAAAGAACAACGTATACATTCTTGCCGCCGATCGACTCTCGACCAGCCATCGTGAATCTGAACCGGCCCCGGAGTTCGTCTGAAAGGGCGATCGCTTGAAAAAGCGTTAGGCCGTTGATCGCAAAGTCTTCGTCAAATCGACTACTTTCGTCCCGTATCCGTTCGTATTCTTTCTGCGAATTGTCAGCGGCAACAACCTTTTCGAAAAAATCCTTAGCCCGGTCGTCTGCGTTCGATACCTTCTTGCCATCGACAGCAACTACATTTCGAAACTCGGCCACGCGGCCTTCGGCCTTTGTCAGTTGGTAGACGAGAAAGGTTGAATCGACAACTTTTCGCTTTTTAACTTTGCCGCCCTTTTCGTAGATCTCAAACGTCTTCTTCTCTTCCGATAGAAGATTCTTAAAGGTCGCTAAGTATATCCTTGTCCTATCCCTCGCTCGGTTGATCATCTCTTGAGGAGGCACCTCCTGACTAAGCTGGCCAAGGCCTGCCGAGGTAGCGCTCAGGACAAGCAGCAAAATGGGAAGTGGTCTCTTCAAGTTCATTATTCTAATTCAACCACATTTCTGCGATGATTTGTAAGCACAAGTGTATGTCAGAAAAACCTGAATCATGGACGACCGCATCCAGCCGTGAAATAGCCGATTGCCGCGTGTTCAAAGTCCGAGAGGATACGAGCCACCGAGTTTCGGATGGAGCGGAATCGACCTTTTTCGTTGTTGAGAACCCAGACTGGGCGAACATTGTAGCGGTTACCCATGATCTTCAAGTCGTGCTGATTGAACAATTTCGGCACGGAACAGGGTCGATGGTCGTCGAGATCCCCGGCGGCATGGCCGACCATGGCGAAGATCCGCTCGCTGCCGCGAGCCGTGAGCTCCTAGAAGAAACCGGCTATTCATCCGGGCGTATGATGGCAATAGGTGAGTCTTTCCCGAATCCGGCGATCCAGAACAACACGATTCACCATTTCCTCGCACTCGATTGCGAGAAAACAGCCGACGTAGCCTTCGACGATCACGAGAGCATCGTTTCGCGTCTCGTGCCGCTTTCGGAACTCGAAAACCTGGTGCACAATGGTGGAATAACGCATTCGCTCGCGATCACGGCGATCTATTACGCTCAACGATATTTACGAAATGAAGGTCTCATTAACTAAACTCGCGCACGCCCGCTCCGGCGACAAAGGTGACACCGCCAACGTCGGCCTCATCGCTCTCAAAGACGAGTACTATCCGATCCTCGTCCGCGAAGTAACCGCCGACGCAGTCAAACACCACTTTGGTCCGCTCGTAAAAGGGGACGTCGAACGGTTCGAATTACCCAATCTCCACGCGCTCAATTTCCTCCTCCACGGCGCCCTGGGCGGGGGCGGAACTCTCAGCCTGATGACCGATGCACAGGGCAAGACGTGTTCAACTGCATTGCTTAGGATGAACATTGAGCTCTCTGACGCCGAATCCAACATGCTCGGCGCCTAATTTTTCTGTGGATGCGGTAAGATTTATTTCGAAGTTCAAACAAGCCAAACAAAGGAGTCTCTGGATGCCCCGAAAGGTTCTTTCTGCAATCATTCTACTGTGCCTAATTTCAGCCGTGCTTGGTCAAACAAGCGCTCCGAAGATACTTGGATTCTCTGCCAACAATGCGGCGAGCCAGACCGGGCTGGAATCAAGATTCGACGCTTCGCTCAAGGCTGAGAACCTCCGCGAATGGATGAAGCGTCTGACGGCTCGTCCGCACCATCTGGGATCCGCATACAACAAAGAGAACGCGGATTTCATCGCGGCTCAGTTTCGCTCGTGGGGATACGAGACGAAGCTTGAAGAATTTCACGTCCTTTTTCCGACACCGAAAACGCGGCTCGTAGAAATGACCGCGCCTGAGCGATTCACGTTAAAATTACAGGAACCAAAGGTCGATGGAGACGCCACAAGCGGCCAGCAGGATGAGCAACTACCTTCCTACAACGCCTATTCGATCGACGGTGACGTCACCGGGCCCCTCGTTTACGTTAACTACGGAACTCCCGCAGATTACGAGGAACTCGAACGGCGCGGCATCGACGTAAAAGGAAAGATCGTGCTTTCCCGATACGGCGGCTCATGGCGCGGGATCAAGCCAAAGGTCGCTGCAGAGCACGGAGCGATCGGCTGCATCATCTATTCCGACCCGCGCAACGACGGCTTTTACCAGGGCGATGTATATCCCAAAGGCGCTTACCGCAACGAAAACGGCGTTCAGCGCGGATCGGTGATGGATATGCCGCTGTTTCCCGGCGACCCACTGACGAAGGGAATCGGTGCGACGAAAGACGCCAAACGGATCGACATTAAGAAGGCCGAGACATTGACAAAGATCCCGGTCCTGCCCATCTCGTACTCTGACGCGCTTCCGCTCCTCAAGAATCTGGATGGAGTTGTCGTTCCCGAAGGTTGGCGTGGAGGCTTGCCCACCACCTATCATTTCGGCGGGAACACTCCGACCGTCCGGATGAAGCTCGCATTCAACTGGGACATCAAACCGATCTACAACGTGATCGCGAAGATGCCTGGTTCGCAACTGCCCGATCAGTGGATCATCCGCGGCAATCATCGCGACGCGTGGGTAAACGGCGCCGAAGATCCGATCAGCGGTCTTGTCGCGATGATGGAGGAGGCACGAGGCATTAGCGAACTCGTGAAGTCCGGTCGGAAACCGAAAAGGACGATTGTCTATGCCGCCTGGGACGCCGAAGAAGAAGGGCTCTTGGGTTCGACCGAGTGGGTAGAGCTTCATGCAGACGAGTTGCGAAGTAAGGCCGCCGTCTACATCAACACGGATTCAAACGGCCGCGGATTTCTCGGAATGGGCGGCTCGCATACGCTCGAAAAGTTCATAAACGAAGTCGCCCGAACGGTTCCCGATCCTCAGACAAATCTCTCAGTTCTGGAACGACTCAAGGCTGCCGAGATGGTGAACGGTTCCGCTGCCGAACGAACGATCGCCCGCGAACGATACGACTTTCCGATCTCGCCGCTGGGTTCCGGATCGGATTTTACACCCTTTCTACAGCATCTCGGCATCGCATCCCTTAACCTCGGTTTTGGCGGCGAGAGCGGCGGTGGATCATACCACTCGGTCTACGATTCCTTCGACCACTACACGCGTTTCGGCGACACCGACTTCAAATACGGGGTGACGCTAGCCAAGGTTTGCGGCCATGCTACCCTTCGACTCGCCAATGCCGACACGCTGCCTTTCGAGTTCACAAACTTCGCCGAAACTGTCGAGCAATATGCGAAAGAGGTAATGCAGATGACCGTCAGTCTTCGCACTGAGACCCGCGAGATGAACCGCCTGATCGAGAGTGGAATGCTCAAAGACGTACAGGATCCGAGGGAGACATTCATCGTTCCGGCGAAAAAGAGCGACGTCCCATTCCTGAACTTTTCCCCGCTTGAAAACGCGGTTGCAAAACTCACCGAGAGTGCCAGAAAATTTCAGCGAAGCTCCCCCGGAACCGCCGCTCTTGATCGGATACTTTATATGAGCGAACGGGCTCTTACTCGAACACAGGGACTCCCACGCCGTGACTGGTTCCGGCACCAGATCTACGCTCCCGGTTTCTACACCGGCTACGGCGTAAAGACCCTCCCCGGCATCCGGGAAGCGATCGAACAACGAGATTGGAAAGAAGCCGAGGAGCAGATCGTAATCACCGCAAAGACGATCGAAGCGTTCGCGGCCCAAGTTGACAAGGCAGCGGCGAGTAGATGATTCTGGCGTGCGATGTCTGAGCTTCTGATCGAAAACAGCGGAACGGTCCGAATCGTAACGCTCAACCGTCCTGAAAAGCGTAACGCTCTCAACGATGGGTTAGTGCGCGAGTTGAAGTCTGCCCTCAGTTCTTCGGATGAAGACGATTCTTTGAGGGCGATCCTCATCCGTGGAGCGGGTAAGGATTTCTGTTCCGGTGCGGATCTGTCAGCACTGCAGAAGATAGCCGGAGCTTCGTACGAAGAGAACCTCGATGACGCAAAGAATCTGGCGGAACTTTTCTCGACTCCTCGGAAGGTAAAGGTTCCGGTAATTGCCGCGGTTCATGGACGGGCGCTTGCGGGCGGTTGCGGCTTGGCTACGGCGTGCGACATTGTCCTCTCGACAGATACGGCAATCTTCGGGTATCCCGAGGTCAAGATCGGATTTGTCCCCGCAATAGTCACCGCGTTCCTCCGCCGCAACGTATCGGAAAAGAGAGCCTTTGAATTGCTCACGCGCGGTTTCGAATTTACCGCGCAGGAAGCAACCTCGCTCGGCCTGGTCAATCGGATATTTCCTGAAGAAGATTTCAAAGCCGCCGTGATCGATTATGCCGCCGCATATTCCAATCTTAGCTCCTCAGCGGTGCAGCTCACTAAGTCTCTGCTTTATCGAATGGACAATGTTGGTTTCGCACAAGCGATCGACCTTGGCTCCGAAGTCAATGCCGAAGCAAGGATGACTAGAGAATGTCAGAACGGAATTCGCGACTTCTTGGATAGGTGAACAGACGCATTTGCTCTTCTTTTTGTGAAATGTATACCCTTTTGTCTTTCAATTTCTTCACTTCCACGAGAACAGACTGCTAAGAATTTGCACTCTGACCAAATTGGGAGCAAAATTGAACTAATGAAAGAAGACCTGATAGAAATGGCCGGAGTGGTCATCGATAAAGAACCGAATGCGTTCTTCAAAGTAAAGGTTGGGGACACGGATCACATTGTGCTCGCAACGATCTCGGGCCGAATGCGCCGTAACCGCATCCGCATTCTGACCGGTGATCGAGTCGACGTCGAGCTGTCACCCTACGACCTAACCCGCGGGCGAATCACCTACCGCCACAAGTAACTCCCGGGCCGATTGAAGTATTTAAAGAAAACACGAATGATCGAAAGATCCGTTCGTGTTTTCTAGTGTTTCCAGATACTCCAGTCCCGCGAATCGTGATATCGAAGGCAGTTATGCTCAATCCACGGAATTTACCAAAAAAAGGAGCCGCCTAAGCCTCAACGATCTCGACATTTGTTTCGATCAACGTCTTGGGAATCAGGGCAGGGAAGTAGGCCATGATCTCCTCGACCTTTGGACGGCCGCCGGCGAAGCCGGTGACGGCGGGAGGGCCGGTTAAGATGAGCGGGGCGATCTCCTTGGTGAACCTTTCGACGTCGGCCTTGCTCGATCCGCGAACTCCGAAGCGAAGCTGCACTTCGGGAATGTCGGGCGAGGGTTCGCCGGCAAGATGTCCGTGCGTAGCATTGACCCCGACAAACTCGGTCAAGATCACATCGAACTTCAGCCCTAACCGATCCAATCTCTCACGCAAGATCTTGTCCGCCGACTGAGCTTTTCTGTATGCATCGGGCCAGGCATAGACGAGCGTACCGACCGCCTTGAAGCCGTGGGAATAGGCGATGGAAACCTTATAGAATTCCGTACTCGGATTCCCTTTGATCCCAAACACGCGGACCCTGTCCGAGCCATCCGCCGCAAGTTGTATCGACGAAAAATCCGCAACCACATCCGGCGTAATATAAGCTTTCGGATCGCCCATCTCGTAAAGAAGCTGCTCCTTTACCGATTGAACACTAACTCTGCCGCCCGTGCCGTCGTGCTTCGTTACGATAAACGAACCGTCCGGTGAAGCTTCCACGATCGGGAATCCGACACTTGCCATATCCGGTATCGAATCCCATTCGTACTGGCAATTTCCGCCGCTCGCCTGCGCTCCGCACTCAATGATATGTCCGGCTATCGTTCCTGCGGACACGAGGTCCCAATCGTCAAACTTCCAACCGAATTCGTGCATCAGCGGAGCCAGCGTAAGGCCGGTGTCCGTCAATCTTCCGCCAACGACGATTTGAGCTCCTTTATCCAGGGCTTCGACCAAACCCGACGCCCCCAGATAAACATTCGCCGACTGTACCTTGTCGCGAATGTCCGCCAGCGGTTCGCCGGTTTCCATGTTGGTGATCTCGATGCTTTTCTCGGCAAATTCGTCGAGCCGAGGCAGAATGTCATCGCCCGTGATGACGCCGATCTTCAACTTTCCGCCTAACCCAAGTTCGCGAGCCGTTTCCTTTATCGCCTCCGCGCAGCCGGGGACATTCACGCCGCCCGCGTTCGACAGAACCTTGATACCCTTCTCGACACAGTCCGGCAATATCTCCCGCATCAGCGAAACAAAATCGCGCGCGTATCCCGCCGACGGGTCTCTCTGTCGCTGTTTCTGCACGATCGACATCGTTACCTCAGCCAGATAATCCAGCATCAGATAATCGATCGGCCCGCCCCGCACCTGATCCACCGGCGCGGTTAACAGATCTCCCCAAAAACCCTGTCCGCCAGCAACTCTAACCTTCTCTTTCATAACAATTTGTTAGTTAAGTATAAGGTGAAGTCTTCCATTAACGAAAACAACGTGATGGTAAAACCGCTTCGCGGAACGGACGTAATTCGCTAAACTATAAATAATGAAAAGTTTTCTTACGATACTCATCACTGGGTTAGTAGCTATTTCTGCCTCAGCGCAGGCGGAGTTTCAGGCGATGGTTGACGCAGATAGAAGTTTGGCGAGCTATGCTGTCGAAAAAGGAACTAAGCCGGCATATCTGAAGTACTTGGGCGACGACGGTGTCATCTTTAAGCCAGAGGCGACGAACGGTAAGGATTGGTGGAATCTTCAGAAGGACGAACCGCCGGTCGTCCTGAAACGGACCATGGAATACGCCGACATCGCGTCGAACGGATTGCTCGGATACACGACGGGATTTTGGGAAGAGACGCCAAAAAGACAGGGCGGGCCTGTTCGACAGATCGGCCAGTACATCACTGTCTGGTCGAAAAAGCCCGATGGAAAGTTTTACGCGATCATCGATGTGATGACGAAATATGACGAAGCCGCGCCGCCGGTGGGAAACCCAATGCTGGTGACGACCTTTCCGAAAGACATCAATAAGCGGCGCTGGTCGGCGGCAGATCCTTCGATGAAGTTTCTGCGAGCGGGAATGGATCAAGGAGGTTTAGGAAATGCGTTCGATGAATGGGCGTCGGAAGATATCCGCCTCATTATTGAAGAGAATCCGCCGATCTATGGAAAGAAGAATGCCGTCAAAGCGATGAAGAAATATCTGTCCGTCGCCTTTCCGCGAAGGGTCGCTTTGCTCGAATCGGCCGATCTCGCCTACGCGTGGAATTCCTGCGAGTATGCCAATAGCGAAGAGGGCATGGAGAAGGGAACTTGTCTGAATATCTGGAAACTGCGGAACAAGAAGTGGTATATCACCTCAAGCGCGTTTGCCCGCATTCCAAATATGATGAAGCCCACGCTCAAGACCGCATCCGGTAACAAGAACTAGAATGGACTTTTACTTTCTCCTGATCTCGCTGTTCTTCCCACGCATCACACTTCTCCTTTACCTTTTTCAGGGATGGTATCCAGCCAATCTTTTACCGAATTGGCTAGATGTAGCGCTCGGCGTGGTCGCTCCGCGGATCCTTATCCTAATCTACATCTACCAGAATATGGGCTACGAAAACATTTGGTTCGCAGCCCATCTGGTCGTGATGATCCTGACTTACTTCGGCGGAAGTCGTGAGACCGCACGCCGCAGAAGAGTTCGTCGAGAGTCTGCCTAAGGCACTGTCATCCCCGGAAATTCGGGCAGTGCTCTCGACCACCTTTGGAGATTCCCGCTCGGGAAAGCAGTGAAGGTCGGCCCTTCGAAGCGGAAGGTCCTGGTTCCGCCGCCGTATTGTTTGCGGATACCGCCAGTAGCAGGAACTCCCGTTGCTCCCGCCATCTTTTCGAGAATATCTCTGCCTTGCGGCCCGTTTCCAGTCTCACAATGCATGAACTGAATGCAGCCGTAAGGACCGAAGATACTGCGAAGCCGGCGGACGAAAGGTTCGATCGTCGCCCAATTGCCCGCATGTATGCTGGACAGATGCTCGCCCGGAATAGAACCCTGGCCATCCGAAACTCCGGCAACACCCGGCGCTCCGTGACCGTGAAAACGCAATATGAATACACCGGATCCAACGCTTGTGAGAATGTTAGTAATCGCCTGTTCTACTCCGTTCGAGGCTCCTCCCATCAACAGCGGATCTCCGCCGGCTCGCCTGATGTCTTGGGCTTCGAGATTATATAAACTGGGGTCAAAGACATCTACACAGTCGACGATCTTTAGGTTGTTCGCCATATAACTTATCCGCGGCCAAGTGTTGATACCTACCGAGCCGTCCGGCGCTAAGCCCGGCCGAGCACGCTGAAATGCTTGAACCGCTGCTTTGGTCCGACTTCCGAAATCTCCATCCGCGACAAGCGAACTATTTACTCTTGCATTCAAGAGCTTCTGAAGAACTCCGACCGCAGGCAGTTTGTCGCCTAGTTGGATAAGTGGATATGACATCTAATAACCTCCAGTATTTGCGAAGACAGGAATCGCCGAGGTGATCTATGAGGCGATCACTGCTAACTGGTGACGCCCCGGCTTACATTCTTTTACATATGGAAGGTAAAGGAAAAGGAGGGCCGAAGATCGGCCCTCCCGGAAACATTCCAACTCCATTTAGTTTAGAAACCGAATCGAAAACCGAATCGGACCTGACGTGGAGACTGAAATAGCTGAGGCAGATTGTAACGATTGTCGGTATTTCCCGAAGTGGTTGCGTACTGAAGGAATGAAGCCGACGTTATCTGTCCATTGAAAATCGCACGAGTAAGACATCTCACCGGTGTATCGTTAGGATCGGCTGTGGGGCAGCCGATATTTCCCGGAGGAAATTCGCTGCGCGAAATAGTCTCTCGGCGAGAGAGTTCGGTAGCTTGGTTGAGTAAATTCAACACATTAATAAACCCAGCAACCGAGAACCTATTGTCGCGGCCGAAACTATACTTGTGGCTGAGACTAGCATCAGCCTGCGAATATGCATCAGTCCTACCGAGATCGCCGCGGCCAGAAACGATCATTCCGGATACAACACCATAGCGCCCTCTCGTCGTAACGGGAGTTCCGCTTCCGATCTGGTAAAAGCCACTGATATCCGTAGTATGGGCACGATTACCCCACCAATTAAAAGAGTAGTTCCCGGCAACTTTTACAAAATGTGTGCGGTCTGTGGGAAGAAGACCGTCGTCCGGCTCTCCGTCGAGTGTGAATCCAATGAAGGGAAGGTCAAAGTATCGGCTGACTGCGGGACTGTTTCGCCCGAGACCAGTGCGACGCTGAGATTCATCAGAGCTTGCGGATCCGGCATAGTTTCCGAAAAGCCTACTCCAAGTATAGCTGCCATCGATCGAAAGTTGCCCGAACCGTTTCTGAATCCGTGTTTCGACCGCATCGTATTCGCGTTTGGCCTTAACGACGGTTGCGCCGGGTATAGCGTAGCGTCCGCACGCGGGCTGAGCGCAAACACCCTCGCCTGGATTTCCAATGAAGTACTGTTCGTTGTCATCGAGATCAAGGAAACCTATATCGTCGATAGCTCTGATAATGTTCTTGTGGGTATACCTAGCCTCGAGGATGAATCCTTTCCCAAAGTCATAAGCGGTACCGAATGTTAATTCGGCCTGCTGAAACGGCTTGATGTCCGGATCGATCCGATTATCTGAAGCGAGGTTCGACGGAGTTCGCTGATCTTGGAAGCGAATGAAGTTCCCAAGGACGCTCGCCCGCGTATATGTGAGGATGTCAGGATTGATTACGAGAAAGTCGTAAACGTCCTGGACCTCGCCACCAAATGAGCCGCGTGGCAGTTCATACTTGAATCGATCAAAGAATCGTCCGTAGCTTCCGAAGACCTTCCACTTTCCGTTTCCAAGCACGTCAAAGGCCGCTCCCAATCGGGGAGCGAACTTATCCATCCAGCCGAATTCGATACCCGGGTTGCCTTCTCGGAACGAAGGAACATCCTCTTTCTCAACGCGAACTCCGAGATTTAAAGTTAGCCTGCCAATTTGCCAAGCATCCTGAATGAATAGAGCCTGGTTAGTACTACTTACCTGGCCGCTGCGTCCGACAAGAGATAACTGTCCGTAGCCGATGACTCCAGGGCCGTCGATAGGACATCCAGGAATCGCGGTCCGATTGGGGCGCGGACATCCAGCCTGATCAAAGGTCTGGGCAGTGGGATCCACAAAGAAATTGAGAGTGCCGAATTGAACATTGCCATCGCTGACGTCATTGCTAAGACCCGTATACTGGTAGCCGAATCGGAAAGAATGACGCCCACCCAGATTATTAACGTAGACTCCAGCGGTCGCGTCAAATGAATTCCTGATCGAGATGTCTTTCGATACGAGACTGTTGGATTGATACAGCCGGTATCCAGCACCTCCTCCTGAACAAGCAAAGTCGGTACAGATATAATTGGTCGAGGCTGGAATTCCGTAGCTTAGGATCGCATCTGCTGTATTTGGATTATCCTTGTCGAAATAGCCCTTTTCGTTCATATATCCACGACCGTATCGAACGTCTACTGTTAAATACTGAGCAGGGTTCCAAAAGCCGGATACGCCAAAGGTTGTTGCAGGTGTACGCCCCCCAAACTCA
The DNA here is from genome assembly GCA_039916585.1 of Pyrinomonadaceae bacterium. Taxonomy (GTDB): domain Bacteria; phylum Acidobacteriota; class Blastocatellia; order Pyrinomonadales; family Pyrinomonadaceae; genus OLB17. Next base: position 35,692 of record JBDSLC010000241.1, read on the forward strand.
CGCTGCGAGTCGGGGCTCGGAGCAAGAGATGAGGAGAGCCGGGCACTATCAAGGGTCGTGAACGCGGGAAGAATTCCTTGTGTTCGGGTCGGATTATATAGGTAGTTGGCACTAACCAAGAGTTTCTCAGTAATTTGGCCATCAAGCCGCAAGAACGAGTAGTCTCTCTGTATGCTCGACCTATATGAATTGGTTACTCCATCAGCAAACCTGTAGTTTCGAGTTGAATCAAGGAACTGAGGCGAATGCGTTCCGAAGAAGAATAAGCGCTTCTTGATAATAGGTCCGCCAAGCGTCGCTGAAGGGAAAAAGTTTAACTCCTCGTCACGTTGTGGGAATATGTAACGGTTCGCCGCCGTCGGGGCTGTTGCAGTGCTTGTGGATAAGATTCGGCGTGGGCCTGCATTGAATCTAGAAAGATTGAATGCGGTCTCAAAGCCTCCGTGAAATTCATCAGCTCCGCGCTTGGTTACGACGTTGATAACGCCTCCCGTCGCGCCGCCATACTCCGCTTCAAATCCGTTGGACTTGATCTGTAATTCCTGAATCATCTGAAACGGAACATTGTTGTTGTCATTTAGTGCTCCATTTCGAAAATTAGTGACTTCCTGACCATCAATGACGAACGAATTTTCCGAGCCACTCGCACCGTCAATTTGAATTCCACCGGCAGTCGGTTCGCCGCGTACTGGCGCGGCTGCCTTCAGGGCCGAGGTAAAATTAGTACCCTTCGGGATCTTCTCTAGCGCTCGTTCCCCCAAATTCGTTTGAATCTTTGAGGTCGTAGCATCAATAGTCGCGACACCCTCGGCCGTAACGTCAACCACTGCGCCAACCGTGGCCACTTTAACTTGCGTGTCAACATTCGACGCGGAACCGAGTGTGACGAGGACATCGGTTCGAGTGATTTTCTCAAAGTTGGCCGCGGATATTTCGACGCTGTAGGTACCAGGGGGAACTTGTTGGATCCTGAAGTATCCGTCACCGTTTGCGGATAGGGTTCGATTGAAGGCATTTCCGCTCACTACAATCGATGCATTTGGCACGACAGCTCCATTGGAGTCGGTCACGGTACCTTCAATCGCTCCAAAGCGCTCCTGGCCGAAAACAGCGCCCACAGTGCAGAGGACGAATGTCAGCACTGCGATCCACTTCTTAGAATGAAATCTCATAGATTTAGCTCCTTATCATTAATGCCAAAACCATCAGTTCGACGTAACCGATCGACCCAATAGACCAATCAGTTGCGTCGATTCGGAATCTCGTAAATATTCATATAGTTGAACTTACGGTGCCGAATTACAGCTTGGCTAAACGACTGACTCGCAAGGCGTGTGCCTTGCATAAGGAAATGGCGATTTGTTCGAATAGTACTCGGGATGGAGGTGTGAAATCCTAACCGATAGCTCTAAATCTTGATGTTTTTGGATATTTGTTGAGAAGAATGAGCCGAACAGCGCTTGGACAACAATTCGAGGTATTGAACAATTCTAAAAGTCGAATTAGCTGAAGAAAACCTGTTAGCGAAAATAGGTCGAGCCGGCTTTAAGGTCAGCCGGCTCGAAATCGCAATGGTCGTAATTGAAAGTTCACTCAAAAACAGCAAGCAGTTCTTGTAGACGCCCCGAACTAGCTACCTTCTTCTCAAGGTTCTCGACAAGACTCTTCAGATCGGAGACAGCCTGCCCTGACATCTTTGATTTCTCTGCCTTGGCTATCGACTTACGAAGCTCAGTGAGCTGTCCGGCTGTAAGGGTGTTTGCACGCTCCAGTTGGTCGACATAAGCGAGAGCCACTGCCGCTTTATTCGACCAAACAAAACGCTGCTGATTCTGGACGTTTAGTTCCGAAACCTTGACGCTTTTGGCCGCATTGATCTCGTTTTGCGAGATGTATTTGGTCGGAGCGAGTTCGAAAACATCCAATCCACGGGCGATCTCAGACGAATAAATGTGACCATTGTACCAATAGGCCGACCAAGAGCCGCCCATAACGAGCATCTTCGAATCGATCGGGCCGCGGTCGAAATAGGCGATCTCGATCGGGTTTGCGGCGTCGGTAAAATCCACGATCGAAATCCCGCCCTGGTACCAGGCCTGAACCTTGATATCACGCCCCGGAATTGGAATAAGCGAGCCATTGTGAGCGACGCAGTTTTCCTGCTCTGTCTGAGCCGCCGGAAGCTTATAGTAATTCTTGAACGTGAGCTTAGTACCGTCGAGCGTGAAGATCGCGTCTGCTCCCCATTTGTTAGGATCTGTCTCACGACATCGGGGACCCATTCCACCGCCCCACTCGTCGGTGAAGACGACTTTCTTACCGTCGTTCGAAAACGCGGCTGAGTGCCAGTAAGCATAATTTGGATCGTTCACGGCCTCGACACGTCTCGGGTTCGCTGGATCTTTGATGTCCAGCAATATCCCATTACCCGCGCAAGCACCAGCCGCAAGTCCGATCTGCGAATACGCGGTGATGTCATGGCACTGGTTGGTCTCCTGCGGACGGCCGTTACCATCGTGTGAGCCGCCGTTGTCGAGTGCATTGATCTTGCCAGTTGCCGCATCACCAAAAATACGGGGACTGTTAACGATCTTCGCGTTCTGCGGAGCAGCAATCGGAACCTTGATCACTTCTATACGAAATAGTGCCGTATTCGGATCCTTGTCCGGGGCACCACCTGAACAGCCTTCTAACTCTTCCGGTTGACGGACAAACGAAGTACCCGAGATGTAAATATATACGTTGTCTTTGTCGTTCGGATCGGTAACAAGTGTGTGGGTATGCGAACCACGGCACGTCTGAACTCCACCGACCTGCTTCGGATTTTTGATATCGCTTATGTCGAATATACGGACACCGCGGAAACGATCCTTGCTGGCCGCGGGCCCCTGACCCGGCTGACCGGCAGGAAACCCTTGCTCGCCGCAATCTACGCGTCCGTTAGGCATCTCGACCGACATGAACATCAGGTTCTTGTACACCGAAACATCACCTTGCCCGCCCGGGCATAGCATCGAGGTTACAAGTGCCGGACTGGTGGGCTTTGAAATATCGTAGATATTCATCCCGTAGAAATTGCCTAAGAAGAGGTATTTTCCTTGGAACGCAAGATCGGAGTTCGCAAGTGCCAAGCCAGCGATGGTCATTCGCATATTGTCCGGGATCTGACTAGGATTCCCAATTCCAAGCGAACTGAGAGCACTTGCAACCTTCGGCGAAGCAGGATCGACTCCCAGGTCAAAGGAGGCAGGCTTCTTTGTAAGCGAAACGTGCTTTATGCCGAACGCGGCTTCACCTGCGTCAAATAAACCCGCCTTGAGCTTCGCTCGAGGGTCGTTCACATCACCTCCTTTCGTTCCCGGAGGTAGCGGTTTAGGGGTTGGCGCCGGGCCACCCTGTGCGTCAACGAGGGTGTTGGCAGATAGCACAAAGGCTGCGAGAAATAATGCGATTATCAGAGTTTGTATTCGGTTCATGGTTTCTTTTCTACGTGAGATTTGCCCAATAGGTTCTGCATACTTTTGATCTCGGCCCTCTGGCCGCTATCTACGTCACTTGCAAAATTAAACAGTTCAGCATCTTGCGCGGTTCCTGGACTGTCGTGTAGGTCTTTGACCATCACGAGAGCCCCCTCGTGATGTTGGATCATTCCATTAAGAAAAAGTAGGTCAAACTCAGCACCGGTAGCTGCTTTCAACTCTTCCATCTGTTTAGGTGAAAGCATGCCGGGCATCTGATGGCTTGGCGCGGCCTGATGGTCTCCGTGGGCGTGCGAGCTATGCTGATCTCCACCAGCCATTTTCATTTCTGTCGACTGCCCGCGGGCTTGGAGCCACCGAACCATAAATGCCATCTCATCAGTTTGGGATTTGCTTATGCGTTCACCAAGTAGTCGAACGTCGCGATTCTGGGTGCGGTCATCGATCATATCTGTCATCACAACCGCTTGAGCATGATGCATGATCATGCCCTGCATGAATTCCACATCTTTCGCTGATGTAGGCGGTAGGGATGGACGTGTAGTGGATGGAAGTGTTTTAGTGGCTTCGCCTGGAGCCCCGGGGCGTACGATCACAGGCTCCTGAGCAGCGGTGTCTGTTGAACACATCGCAACGACTGTGAATATGACTATGTATAGCAGTGTTCTTGAAAGCATCGTATTGTACCGGATATTGTGGGTCAAAATTATCACAATTTTACTGGGGTAACTACTTGGCAAAGGGTAGTCTGCGATTAGACGTTGAAAACCACATTTCCGTTGACTGCGTTGCACCTATGCAATATACTCTTGACGTCAGCACACAACCTGATTCCTCTGTAATGGCTATTTTAAGTCTTGTAAAACCTGCTTCTCAACTTCAGGAAGAACAAAAGCACGTCGACCAGATATCTCTGGACTTGACAGGCCTAGCTTTCGACCGAGGCTCACTTGTGGATATTTCAGGCGGATCAGCTTCCGGGAAAACGGCAATAGCATTTTCTTTATTGGCAAAACTTACTGTTGACGGGGAAATATGTGCGCTTGTCGACTCCACCAATGGATTCGATCCGCGGTCGGCGGTTGCTTCTGGTGTAGTGCTTGAGAATCTGCTTTGGGTACGTTGCAGCGGCGATGTCGAGAAGGCATTTATGGCGGCTGATCATCTGGTGCAGGCCAAAGGATTCGGGGCGATCTGGCTTAATTTGGGTGGGCTTCCGCTGAATAAACTGCGAATGGTCCCGAAGACCTATTGGTACCGCTACCGCACACGCATCAAAGAAACTCCAACACTCCTATTCGTAACCGCCGAAGAGCCCGTCACAGGCTCGGCATCACAACAAACATACACATTTTCAAGTCCAGGCAGGGCGAAATGGTCTGGTAGCGGCAAATTCAAACTCCTCCGCTCGCTAGGTATCGAAATGACGTCCAGAAAGCAGTTTTACGGCCGGCCGCTGCAAACGACGATCGAGGCGGATTACACCAATGGGTAGGTTGTTTGCATGCATAATCTCACCAGATCTCAAACGTGACAAAGCATCTCTGACAACCGTTGCGAAAGAGTTTTCGTATCTTATCGAAACGCTGGATGACGGGATATTGTTTGATGTCAGCGGGCTCGATCGGCTCATCGGTGATCGGGATGCGATCTCAACAAAGATCCTTGAAGGCCTACGACGACATAATCTTGCTGGCAAAATTGCGGTCGCCGAGACTATCGATTCGGCGTGTCTTCTAGCCCGGCAGAATACCGTATCTAACACAGTTCATTCTCAAGAAACATTCTCCCAGCTTCCGCTGTCAGATCTGCCGATCGAACGCGACACGCTCAATGTCTTCAATGATCTTGGCGTACGAAAGGTCTCAGATCTGCTGTCGATCCCTCATGACGACCTGATTACGCGATACGGCAAAGATTTCCGCAACATCATCGACGTCATCGAACAGAAAAGTTCGGCGATATTAGTTCCTAATATAAAGGAGAACCGTGTTCATTGGAGCTACGATCTCGATCAACCGGTACAGGATTTTGAGCAGCTTATATTCCTGCTAAATCACGGATTTGAAAAGCTTTTTGCCGCGACACGGGATGTCGGGTTGAGTTCCGAACATCTTGACATCACCTTCACGCTCAAAGGCCACCAACCGAAAAATTACGAGATAAAGACGTCATTTCCGACTCTCGAACGATCTTTCTGGCTCAAACTCGTGAACCTTCGTATCTCGCTTGACCCTCCGGAGGCCGAGATAATCGCAGTGAAAGTTACTGCCCATTTCACCAAGCCGCGGCCATCTCAGCGCGGCCTGTATGCCGTATCACGTCCCGAACCCGAAAGCCTTCTTCTTACCGTCAACAAGCTTAAGAAACTGGTTGGCGAGGAGAACGTCGGCATGCCCGTGATCCTTAATCGCCGTCTCGCCGAACCATTCGCTCTTGATTCGGATCTGCTGCCGGTCGGATCCGAGAATATTCAACTCGAACCGCGTCTGCCGACGCTCGCATTTACATACTATCGCCCGCCTCAGCACGCCGAGGTCGTCTATCGCGACGGTCGGCTGGTATTCATACGCACGAGGTATTTTGACGGATACGTGTGCGAGTACAGCGGCGTCTGGAAAGGGAGTTCATCGTGGTGGGACAAGCCGTGGAAGACACAGGAATGGGATGTAGAGATAGAAAACCGCGGTATTTACAGGCTCTGTAGGGCAAATAGGGAGTGGTTCCTGCTCGGGGAATATGACTAATGTGCGCGCTGTGGGACTGGGACATGGGACAAACCTTAAGGTGATGGTTTAAGTATTGAGATGTTTTGTGAACTTCATACACGCTCGGCATTCAGCTTTCTATCTTCGGGGTCGCAGCCGCAGAGACTGGCTTCCCGTGCCGCAGAGCTGGGAATAAGCCACGTCGCACTGCTCGACCGCGACACGGTAGCTGGTGCCGTACGCTTTCATTTCGAAGCACGCGAAAACAATATTACTCCCATCATTGGCTCGGAGATCACGATGGAAGACGGCACACTGATGCCGCTCGTTCCATTGAACCGTGCGGGTTACGAGAATCTGTCAAAGCTGATCACGTCTATAAAGCTGGGAAGAAAAAAGGGGGAGCACTTCGCCACAAGAAAAGACATCGAAGAGCACTCAGCTAACTTAATGTGCTTCACCGGAGGGCCGGACGGGCTCATTCACAAAAGCATTAGAACCGAACGCGGCCAAGAGATGATCGGCTGGTTAAATCATTTCTTCGAGGATCGGCTTTATGTAGAACTCCAGCGTCACCATCTTCGCGGCGAAGAGCATATCAATCAGGTATTACTTGGCTATGCACATAAATTTGGGTTGCCGTATTTTGCGTCGAACGGTGTCTATTACGCAGATCACCACGACCGTGAGCTTTTCGACGTGTTCACCTGTATCAAAAATCACTGCACCATATATGAAGCGGGAAATCTGCTCTCCCAAAACAGCGAGCGTTACCTGAAGCCGCACGAGGCAATGCTCGGATTATTCGAAGACCTCCGTGAAGCGGTCGAAATTACGCAAGAAATAGCATCGCGAGTCGATTTTTCGATGGACGAGCTGGCATATATCTTCCCGGACTATCCGGTTGCATCTGGCGAAACGATGGATTCTGTCCTACGCAAGAAGACCGAATCCGGAGCCTCTGAACATTTCTCAAATTCATCGATCGCTGTTCGTTACGAGGTAAATGCCCGGATCGAGAAAGAGCTTCGGATCATCGCCTCAAAAAAGCTTGCGGGGTATTTTCTACAGGTCAGCGACATCTCTGATTTCTGTAAGCAAGAGGGAATTCTCTCACAGGGACGAGGCTCGGCAGCCAATTCAGTAGTCTGTTATTCGCTGGGGGTAACCGCCGTCGATCCCATCAAGCACGACCTGTTGTTCGAACGATTTCTCTCAGAAAAATACGAACGCTATCCTGATATCGACATCGACTTGCCTTCCGGTGACGACCGCGAGAAGGTCATACAACACGTCTACACCAAATTTGGCCGCCGAGGATCGGGGATGACGGCTAACGTGATCAGCTATCGCGGAAAATCTGCGGTTCGCGAGGTCGGCAAGGCATTCGGATTCGGTACGGACGTGCTGGATAAACTTTCGCGGATCAATTCTCACTACGAGACCTTCAAAGGCGAAGAACTTCAACGTCGGCTACTGGAAGAAGGATTCGATCAAAGCAAGGACCGGGCATTAAGGAAATTCTCTGATCTTTATCACCGGATCTTGGATTTTCCACGTCACCTCGGCCAGCATTCGGGTGGGATGGTCATCTCATTTGAACGGCTCGATTCTATTGTCCCTCTCGAGCCAGCTTCGATGGAGAATCGTACGATCATCCAGTGGGATAAGGACGACTGCGAGGCGTTGAAGATCGTCAAGGTCGATCTTTTGGGCCTCGGGATGATGGCCGTGTTGCGCGATTCTATCGAGCTGATCAGCGAGCACCACGGCGTTGACTTGAGTCTCTATAAGGTTCCCCACGACGACCCTAAGGTTTATGAAGCTCTGCAAAAAGGCGACACGGTTGGGATGTTTCAGGTCGAGAGCCGTGCCCAGATCGCGTTCCTTCCGAAATCAAAACCCGCGGATTTCTACGACATCGTCGTCCAGGTAGCGATCATCCGGCCCGGCCCGGTGGTCGGGAATATGCTCCATTCCTATATAAAAAGACGACAGGGGATCGAAGAAGTGACATATCCGCATGAAACGCTCGAACCGATCCTCAAACGCACAATGGGCGTTCCTCTTTTTCAGGAACAGCTTCTAAAAATGGCGATGGATATTGCCGAATTTTCAGGATCTGAAGCCGAAGAACTTCGCCGTGCAATGGGTTTCAAACGGCCTGACAAGAAAATGGAGATGATCAGTCAAAAACTCCGCGAAGGAATGAGCAAGAAGGGAATTCCACTGGAGGTTCAAATACAGGTCGTGGATTACACCAAGGCGTTTGCCAATTACGGCTTTCCCGAATCGCACGCCTTCAGCTTTGCCTTGCTGGCCTATGCATCGGCGTATTTCATGCTCCATTTCAGAGCCTGTTTTATGACGGCGATGTTCAATAACTATCCACTTGGATTTTACAATGCCGCAACTTTGGTAAAAGACGCCCAGCGTCACGGGCTGCATTTTCTGGCCCTCGACATAAACCAGTCGCAGTATTTTTTCACGGTTGAGGAAGTCGGAACTGAGGGAGACCAAATGCCAGACAAACAAGTCCGTTTAGGTTTGAAGTATGTACGGGGTCTAAGACAAGAGGCCGGTGAGATGATCGTCGCTGAACGGAAAAAAAACGGGCCTTATATAAGCGTTGCCGATCTGATCGATCGCGTCCCCAAAATTAATAAACGGGAGATCCGGGAGCTCAGCATTGCAGGTGCATTGAATTTCGCCAACACAGTTCATCGGCGCGAGGCTCTTTGGCACTCAGAGCTTGCTATACAGCCTAAGGGAGAGCTCTTTGAGAATGTTGACACCGGGCCAATAGATGCTCCCGAATTTATCAGACGTATGGAAGGGCTTCAGCTCGTAGAGGCTGATCTGAAAAAAACCGGCATCTCTATCGGCAAACATCCGATGTCCTTCGTTCGTGAAGAATTGAGAAGTCGAAATGTTCTTTCAGCAGCCGAGTCGCGTAAACTTAGGAAAAATCAGGTCGTATCTGTTGCCGGGGCAGTGATCATCCGACAGAGGCCGATGACTGCTAACAATGTGGTCTTCATCACGCTCGAAGACGAGACCGGCCACTCGAATTTTGTCGTGATGCCGGACAAGTTCGAGGAATATCGCTCCGTAATAAATCAGAGCGACTACCTAGTCATCCGAGGCATATTCGAAGAACGCGGAATGATAAAAGCCCTCAGCTTCAAAACCCTCGAAGGCTTCACGGCAGAGGTTGTCTCTCACAATTTTCGATAGTTCTATGAAAAGACAGCTTTGCGTCAAGATGGTAGCATTACACAAAATGAAACAGCCCAAACACTGATGACAACCATTCTTTATTCATTGGTTCGATTCCGATCGACCAACGCAACACGGATTTCTCAATGCTCAGCATCAACCTCACTTCTGGAATGAAGTTGATTTGTCTGGCACAGTTTCATAATTAAGATCACTTCATCTGCACCGCATCGTGTCGACGTTCAACGCCCTCCAATTTCCTGTAATGGGTCTAATCATCAGGTCCAATCCAGTGGGAAGCGTTTGAAGCGTACATGGTTCCTCGCGTTAGGAAAGCGGACAATTCAAGTCCCTTGCCCGCGAACGGGATATCGATGATAACCACGCCCATACCCTTGCCCTTACCTGCCTCCAATTCCGCGAACACCACATGAAACAAATCTCGAAAGTGAGCTACCGCGTTCCACAACTCCGCAGCCGTCTGCGCTTGCTTGAATTTGGGTGCAAGGTATACCCCTTTCTTGATGGTATCTACGAAAAACCGAGTGCCTTGAATCGCGTGTAATACCGATTTTGAAAAGATTTTCTCGGTGTAGGCGATATTTATTCCCCAGTCTTTCAGGGGTTTGTGATCCAACTCATAGGGGATATTGAATCCAAAGCCGAAGACCGCGACAGCTCCTCCGCTGCCCCCAAGTCCGATGCCCCACCGGCTGCTTATGACTTCGAGCCTAAAGGTTTCGGCGTCTCCCAAGTTCACCATGTATGCAGCCGTGCTCTCAACCCCGCCGATCCCCAACTGTCCACCGGCCTTAACGCCGAGGCCAAACCATCTTTTATTGAAACTCTTGTCGATCGGTGGACCTGAAACCACAGGTCGAGGCGGTATCGGGGGTGGTGGTGGCGGGGGAGGTGGTATTGGCTTATCCCAAGCCGAAATTACGACGCCGCGCCATCCTTCATCTTCGACCCCATCCTTCACGCCCGCCAACATAGCCGCACGTTCACCTACGGCCAACTCAGTAGCGACCTTGAAATTATTGGGCACAAGCTGACGCAGTAAATTGACTACTGTTCGCATCCTGTTTTCCGATAGTTTCATGTTCAGAGCGTCAGAGCCGGTACGGCTTGCAAGTCCTACAATGGAGATGCTTCCCCCGTTTTTGAGCCTCGGCGCTACAGCGTTGATCAGCCAGTTCTTATGTTCAGTCTTCAAATCAAACTTGTTAATTTGAAAGTTGTATAACTTGGCCGTAGTCATTCCGGCCTGACCATATTCGTAGATTTTCCCAAGCGAAGTCATCTATTACCTCCAAAGCGAGCAGGCGAAATCGGAAAGGAATGTCTAGTGGATGCAACGCCTCCCCGAGTAGTAAAATCAGCTCTCGCTACTCCTATAAGGCTCTTCTACAAAATCATTTCTGCCAATTCGCGGATTGCGGAAGCCATCCATCTATGGCGCTCTCAGGTAATGTTAATTAGGAACTTTATTGTTTCGCGTTTGGAAGGTGGAACCGATGTCGTTGGCTGATATCTGAAGGAATCTATTCGATTTCAGCCTCAGACTGAACGTTTTGCAGTCTGAGAAGTGACCGGTCGGCAACTAGTGGATGACCATTAAGATAAGAAACGCCAAAATCACCTATTGGGCAACATTTTGACGCAGTTAGGATTTGACTGGCGAGTGAAGTGCCGATGTTCTTTTTGGAGGCGGCGATCGGAATCGAACCGATGAATAAAGGTTTTGCAGT
>JBDSLC010000242.1:0-33746 GCA_039916585.1 Pyrinomonadaceae bacterium
CGCCAAAGGTTACGGTGTTCGCGAGCTCGGCAAAGCGGAACCCGTCGACGAGCGCACCATATTTGCGATCGGTTCATCATCCAAGGCCTTTACTGCGGCGTCGATCGCAATGCTCGTGGATGAAGGAAAGCTGAAGTGGGACGATAAAGTCAGCCAGTACCTGCCGTCGTTTCAACTCTACGATCCATATGTCACACGAGAGATGACGGTCCGCGATCTTCTAACTCACCGAATCGGGCTTGAACGCGGTGACCAGCTTTGGTATGCCACGCCATATTCGCGCGAGGAGGTGCTCCGCCGGGTCCGTTACCTCGCACCTTCGTCCAGCGTCCGTTCGAAATTTGGCTATCAGAACATTATGTTTCTAGCCGCAGGAGAGATCGTGCCAGTGATTACAAAAAAGCCCTGGGATGATTTTGTCTCAGAGAGGATTTTCTCGACCCTCGGGATGAAGGATTCAGGAACGTCGATACGAACGCTGTCCAAATCAAACGACGTCGCAACTCCCCACGTCAAGATAGACGAAAAGATGAGACACGTTGAATGGCGGCTTATCGACAACATTGCGCCCGCGGGTTCAATAAATTCGAACGTAGTGGATATGTCGCAGTGGATACGGCTTCAGCTCGGGAAGGGCAAGTTCGATGGCAAGCAGCTGATCAGCGAGGCGTCGATAAAAGAGATGCACACCCCGCAGACGATAATGCGTCTCGAAGGCCCCTACACGTTCTTCTATCCGGACGCTCATTTTCTGACTTATGGAATGGGCTGGTTCCTGAGCGATTTCCGTGGAAAAAAGCTTGTCGAGCACGGTGGTGCGATCGACGGAATGCGGGCGATAGTCGCCATGATTCCCGAGGAGAACGCCGGGGTCGTGATCCTAACTAACGCGAACGGCTCCCTTTTGCCGCAGTTCATGGCCTATCGAATATTCGATTCGCTGATGGCTAAGCCGGCGAAGGACTGGCAGGCCGACGGCCTGAAAATGATAAAGGCTATGGAAGCGCAAGGAAAAGCCGCGCAAGAAAAGGCTCTGTCGGAACGCGTCGTGGGTACGTCCCCGTCGCTCGGACTCAAGGAATACGCGGGCATCTACAACAGCGAAATGTACGGCGACCTTGAGATCAAATTCGAGGACGGCAAATTGAGCGCTCACTATGGTCCGAATTATAGCGGCGAGCTCGGCCACTGGAACTACAACACGTTCCAGGTGACTTGGCGTGACCCGGTATTGGGAAAAGGCTTTCTGGATTTCGACCTCAACGCGCGGGGGAAAGTTGAAACTGTGAGTTTCGGAGGTATGGGCGAATTTAGGCGGATGCCGCCCAAGTAACTGACGGAAGGGATCACGATCTGAATTAACGTGAAACAAGAATGCGAAAAATAAAGCTTGAGATTAGAACGATCGTCATTGCCGCACTCATTGCGGTATTTACTCCATTCGCCTCGGCTCAGTCCAGCCAGCCGTTGCCGACGGATGAACAGGTAGTAACGAGAGTTAACGAATATATGAAGGCCGCTCAGGATGTCGACGGCTTCAGCGGAACTATCCTCGTTGCCCGCGACGGTAAGCCAATCGTAAGTAAAGGTTACGGGATGGCGAATGTCGAGCTTGGGGTTGCGAATGCACCGGACTTCGCCTTCCGCCTGGGATCGATCACCAAACAGTTTACCGGCATGGCGATCGCAATGCTTCAAGAGCGAGGGAAGTTGAAGGTCGATGACCCGATCTGTGATTACATCGCAGACTGCCCGGAGATCTGGAAACCGATCAGCATCGACCACTTGCTTCGGCATACGTCGGGCATCACGAATTACACGGCCTTTCCTGACTTTGCCAAAACGACAGTATCGCCGGTGGCCACGGGTCAGATGACGGAGCGGCTCAAGCAAGAAAAGCTGGATTTTGCTCCCGGAGCCAAAATGTCCTACAGCAATTCGGGCTATTTCCTGCTGGGCGTGATCATTGAAAAGACATCCGGAAAAACCTACGCCGACTTTCTACAGGAAAACATCTTTACGCCCCTGGGGATGCAAGAATCTGGTTATGACGATCCGCTTCGAATAATCATGCACCGGGCCGCCGGCTATCAAAGGCAAATCGGAAAGCTTTTGAACGCGGCATATACGGATATGAGCGTGCCATACGCGGCAGGTTCACTCTATTCAACTACCGGAGATCTACTGAAATGGGATCAGGCCCTTTACGGCGAAAAACTGGCTTCTAAGCAAACGATAAACAAAACATTCACTCCGTCAACTGGGGAATCCGGTTACGGCTACGGTTGGGGAATCAGCAAGAAATTCGGCCGCCGGTCAATTTCTCACGGAGGTGGTATCTACGGTTTTGCCACCGACATTTCGCGCTATCCGGACGACAAAGTTACGGTTATCGTCCTGAGCAATGTTCAGGGAGCTCCAGCGGGAAGGATTTCTACTTCTCTCGCGGCGATCGTGTTCGGTGCCGACTACGAAATTCCGCGAGAGCATAAAGAGGTCGCGATCGAAGCTAAGCTCCTGGAAAAATATACCGGCGAATACAAGATCGAACAGCTGAATGTTGTCATCACCGTAACGCTCGAAGGCGGAAAGCTTTTGGGTCAAGTTGGAGGTCAATCGAAATTCGCGCTTTCGCCCGAATCCGAGATGAGATTCTTTTCCAAGGACGTGAACGCGGTAATTACATTCGCTAAAGACGAGGGCGGCCAAATGACAGGGTTGACCTTGAATCAGGGTGGCAGTGGCTATCTGGCGAAAAAGATCAAATAAATCACTGAGCCTTGGGAACCCGCAAGGCTTGTTAGAGGGTGTTCAACTATGCGGAAATTAACGGCTTTGATGGCGCTCAGTGTTCTACTGATCTCGTTTGTGATCGGACAGGTTCCGCCAGCTCTTTCCACGGATGTGACAGATCCAAACGTCGATACGCCGGCAACCATTGCCCCAGTCGAAATGCCACAGATGACCGGAGCGGATCTGGACGCATTTCTCGATGGAATTGTGCCGATCCTTCTCGCGAAGGAAGATATTGCTGGAGTTACGATCTCAGTTGTTAAAGACGGAAAGGTACTGGTTGCTAAGGGCTACGGTTACTCGGATGTTGCCACCAAAAAGCTCGTTACCGCAGACCAGACCCTGTTTCGACCTGGTTCCATTTCCAAGCTCTTTACGTGGACAGCTGTGATGCAGTTGGCGGAGCAGGGCAAACTTGATCTGAAAAAAGACATTAATGAATATCTTGATTTCAAGATCCCGGAAGCCTTCGGAAAACCCATCACGCTGGAAAACATTCTTACTCACACACCCGGATTCGAAGAGCAGTTAAAAGACCTATTCGGCGGAGAGAAGAGCCCTAATTTGGGAGTCTATGTAAAAAATCATATCCCTAATCGCATATTCCCGCCTGGAACCGTTCCCGCATACTCAAACTATGGAACCGCACTCGCGGGCTATATCGTCGAGCGCGTTTCCGGTCAAGCGTTTGATGAATATATCGAGCTGAATATTTTCAGGCCGCTCGAAATGAATAGTTCGAGTTTTCGTCAACCGCTTCCTGAAAGCCTCGCTCCGAACATGTCGAAAGCTTATATTCTGGCATCGGACGAGCCAAAGCCCTTTGAGATCGTCGGCCCCTATCCCGCCGGAAGTTTGAGCAGTACGGCGACGGATATGTCAAAGTTCATGATCGCGCATCTGCAAGACGGAAAATTCGGCGATACGCAGATTCTCAAGCCTGAAACCGCCAGACTGATGCACAGCCGGCTGTTTGCTTTGGATGATCAGGCGCTCGCGATGGCCCATGGGTTCTATGAGGAGTCACGAAACGGCCATCGCATCATCGGACACGGCGGAGATACGGTTGCATTTCACAGCGATCTACACTTGATCCCGGACGCAAATGTCGGATTCTTTATTTCGCAGAATAGTGCGGGAAAAGGCGTCTTGCGAACTGCTATTTGGGATGCATTTCTCAACCGCTATTTTCCGTTCGATGAAGAAAACCGTCCAACCATTGAAGCCGCGAAACAAGATGCCGCCTCGGTCGCCGGAACTTACCTGCCCAGTCGACGTGCCGAACATTCGCTCTTCAGAATCATGGCTCTTTTAGGGCAGCCGAGTGTTTATCCAAACGAAGATGGAACGATCTCGGTCGATGCTCTCACAGACCCGAATGGGAAGCCGAAAAAATGGCGGATCGTCGCTCCGATGACCTTTCGTGATCTCAACGGCCAAGATACTTTGATCTTCAAACCCGATGCGAACGGACGAATGCAAATAGTGGTGCCGTATCCGTTTATGACATTCACCCGCGTCGGGTCTATGGACAACTCGAAATTGATTCTGCCTGCGGTGGGACTTTCGCTTTTGGTGATGATTGTGGCGCTTGTTTTGTGGTTCGTCGGATGGTTCGTCAGGCGGCATTATGGGGGCAAAATAGATCTAACTCCACGCGAAAAACAACTTCGTTATGCGGTTCGCATAATCTTTGCGATTGACGTTCTTTTTATCATCGCTTTGCTCGCTATCGTTACCTATCTGTCTTCACACTTGGATTTCTTCAGCGATAGCGGCAATTTCTGGATACGTCTTGCTCAGATCGTCGGTCTGATCGGCGTGGTTGGAACGCCGGTCATTTTGTATGCCGCCATCCACACTTTCACGAGTAAGCGATATCGGATTTGGGGCAAACTGCAAGCAGCGGTCTTCGCATTGGCCAGTCTTGGATTTCTCTGGTTTGTTTATGCCGGGAATCTTTTGAACTTTACATCTACGTTCTGATCGGAAACCAGATTCTTTAGGGCGAACGGGAATTTGTGCGGAGAACTTCATGAGCATACTGAATTTGGACAAACTCGAACTGCGCGAGATCGGATTGCCTCTGAAGGCTCCTTTCGAGACCAGTTTCGGTACGACCTTCGAACGCCGCATTCTACTTGTCCGAGTGATCGATCGCAATGGCGAAAGCGGTTATGGCGAATGCACCGCACCGGAAGCACCATTTTTCAATCACGAAACGATCGACACCGCGTGGTCGATAATTCGCGACTTTGTAGCACCCATCTTGGCAGGGGCTCAGATTGGCACTGCGGCGGACGTCTCAAACGTTCTCGCCCAGATCCGCGGTAATCGCATGGCGATCGGGGCTGTCGAGGCGGCGATATGGGATCTCGAGGCGAAACTCGCGAATGAGCCACTTTGGAGGCACCTCGGTGGCTCTCAGGAAGTGATCAACTGTGGTGTCTCGATCGGACTGCAGAAAACGCCTGAGATCTTGCTGGAGAAGGTGACCAAAGAAGTTGAAGCGGGCTATCAAAGAATCAAATTGAAGATCAAACCTGGGCAAGATATTGAGCTGGTCAAGACCATTCGCCGAGCTTTCCCGAATATCATGCTTTCGGTCGATGCGAATTCGGCTTATCGACTGGAAAGCGATATCGGCCTGTTCGAACAGTTGGACGAATTTGATCTGCTAATGATAGAACAGCCACTCGCTGCCGGTGATCTCGTCGATCACGCGAAGCTTCAGAGTGCAATTAAGACGCCGATCTGCCTGGATGAGTCCATCACCTGTTTGGCAGACGCGAGACATGCTATCGAGCTAGGCTCCTGTAGGATCATTAACATCAAACTCGGTCGAGTTGGAGGCCATTTTCAGGCAAGGTCGATACAAGAGTACGCCTCGAAACATAGCGTTCCAGTTTGGTGCGGGGGAATGCTCGAAACCGGGATCGGACGGGCCCACAACATCGCAATGTCGACTCTACCCGGATTCACTCTGCCGGGCGACGTCTCCGCATCCGCAAGGTACTGGCATGAAGACATCATCGAACCTCCAGTCGTTGTCAGTCCTGCGGGAACCATCTCCGCCCCGTCCGATTCCGGCATCGGCTTCGCAATAAACGAGGGCCTTATTGAAAAAGTTACAACAAGAAAAGAAGTGAACGATGTATGTGCTAGATAGAAGGGAACAGAGCCGAGCAGACTGCCCGACGCTACTTAAGCCGTTTGACGAGCCACTCAGTGACCGACGTGACCACATCAGCTCGCATCATCACCGGCGTCGGAACCTTTGAATAATTAGCCGGAAAGCCGTCGCTGTCTTCCACGAAAAGATGGTTAACACCCGGTATCACCCGAGCGGTCACATCTTTGTTCCCACCACCCTTGAACGCGGCCTCCTGTAGGGCGACCTGGTCAGGCACCGCTTGCTGGTCGTTAGAGCCGGTTAGGATAAGCACGGGCGTCTTCACGCGCCTCATTGTTGCAGCCGGATCATAGGTTAGGAAAAACTTCATCCACGGATCAGCGGCCATCATGGTCTCGATTCGTTGCGGGATGGCTGCAATAAGCTCGGCCCGCTTTTCGGGCGTGAGCTTAGTGTCGTGATCGTAGCCGTTCTTGATCTGAAAGTGAAGGGCGCTGCGGGCCGGTTCAGCGACACCGGCGAGCAAAACTATCGCTCGCAGAGTCGGCTCTTTTTCAGCTACCATCGGAGCGATCACCGCCCCCTCGCTGTGACCAAGTACACCGAGACGGTCGACACGTATCTCGGGTCTAGTTCGTAAGTAAGCGAGCCCGGCGCGGGCATCCTCTCCAAAATCCTCACTTGTCGAGCCTTTGAACGTGCCGCCCGAGTCTCCCGTTTCGCGATCATCCATGCGAAGCGTTGCTATGCCGTTTCGAGCCAACGAATCCGCAAGCTGTCGAAAAGGCTTGTACCCTTCCAGCCCGATCTCGCTGTCGCGGTTTTCCGGCCCTGATCCAGTTATCGTGACGATAGCCCCGACGGGCTTAGATTTGCTTGCCCCTTTAGGAAGTGTCAACGTGCCCGCTAGCGTAAAGCCCCCGGGCGTCTTCACCAAGACCTGTTCTGCCGTATAGGGAGCATCCGTAGGCGCAGAGTAATCTGGCTTCGGCTTTGGTTTCTGCGGCGTTACGACGGCCGTTTGCTCGACCCGCTTCAAGGACAGCGGTATCTCTTGCCCGCCCTGCTTGAACGTTCCGGCTAGCTCAGTGCGATCCTGGTTGAGCACTCCGTCGAACACGACTCCAACCGCCTTGCTCTCAAAGTTCACGTTGTCACCTTTCTGCGTTACCGTGTCGAGCGGAATGGTCGCTCCCTGATCCACGCTCTCAAATTTCCCGGAATAAACTCCGGAATCGGATCTCGTTACGGTCACGATCAAGCGCAGCTTTGTCCCGCCCGCGTCCAGTGTTCCAAGCCACGAACCCTCAATTCCTTTTACGGACGTTTGGCCGAACGCCTGCGAAAACAGGCCCGTAAAGAAGAGCAAAATCCAGAAAGTGTATTTCATAATATAATTTCGCCCCTTTTCTTATCCGAAGTACGCATTCTGGAGAAAGAGGAACTTTCTTCAAACCCTGGTCCAGGTCGTCAGCCGTGCTCGTACAGTAACGTCAAGCGTTTTTCTCAACACTTGATTAGCGAAATTGAGCTCTGATTATAGCAGAATCCCGCTGCATTTCGGGTTGCAAAAGGTGACCCGCAGCCGCGTGATCGCTTCACCTAATACTCGACAGTCGTTAACGGCGCGAGCGTTCCGATATTGCTAGAAGGGGCAGCTGGCCATTCTAACGGTTGGAATATCGGGTGGTTGATCGACCTACGGACTGACTGTTCGTGGAGTCCGATCGGAACTGGGAAAGGTGGCTTTTAACCACTGGGTCGCAGGTTCGAGTCACTTGGATCACCAGGTTGCATAGATCAAAGCCAATCGTCGGAGTGCCGTTCTTTCATTTTGGCCGCAGCTATTCGATTTTGTCGTGCTTGTTCGGGTATCTTATGCACAGAATGAATTCCCGAACTATCCATGACCTGAAGACCCCCAGCTTGATCCTTGATGTCGCGCGTGTTCGAGCGAACGCGGCAAGGATCACTTCAATAGTCCAGCGACACGATGTCCGGTTGCGTCCGCACATCAAGACACACAAGTGTGTCGAGGTAGCGCAGATCCAGACTGCCGGTCACAACGGCGCTGTTACCGTGTCTACGTTGGCGGAGGCTAGGGCGTTTGCGGCTAACGGTTTTCGAGACATCACCTATGCTCTTCCGATCGAACCAGCGAAATTCGAATCAGTAGTATCAATGGTTAACGATGGGGTTGGACTTAATGTAATAACGGATGATACCGAAACCCCGACGAAACTCAATCAGGTCGCGGAAAGACTTGGGGCGGCTGTATGCGTGTTTCTAGAAGTCGATTGCGGCGACCATCGTAGCGGTGTTCAGCCAAGTGCTCCAGAAGCAATGGATATTCCACGAGCCATCACTGAATCTTCAAACCTCACATTCGCTGGAATTCTTACCCACGGCGGACATTCGTATGGAGCTAGGACGATCGACGAGGTTAAGACGATCGCGCGACAGGAACGCGACGTGGTGTTCGAACTTGCCGAGCGGCTGCGCTCTGATGGCATCGAAGTGCCTACCGTAAGCATCGGGTCGACGCCAACCATCACACACGCCGACGATCTCACAGGAATAGACGAGGTCCGGCCCGGTAATTACATTTTTTACGATGCGTTTCAGGCAACGATCGGAAGCTGTTCATACGATGACTGCGCTTTGACAATTCTTGCGGCGATCGTCCACCGTAGCAGTGAAAAGATAATTATCGACGCCGGTGCGATCGCACTGTCTAAGGATCGAGGTCCCGTTGATCGTGATCCTGCTTGTGGCTACGGACGTGTGCTGGATCTAGATGGAAATGATCTCGGTGTTACGGTTGGCGGCGTTTCGCAAGAGCATGGCGTCGTGCCGGTTGTAGATCGAGATCTGCTCGCGAAATTGAATGTTGGCGACCGCGTTCGAGTGTTGGCAAATCACTCGTGCATTTCAGCTGCGCAGCATACGCATTACAATGTGCTGGAGAACGACGAGATTGTCGATCGGTGGGAGATCCATCGTGGATGGTAGACGCATGAGAATCGTTATCTTATTTTTTGCAATCGCCGTCATATTTCCTATGCATAGCTCGATCGCTCAAAAACCCACTCCCCAGCTTCATCAGCAGCTCAATGAGTTCTATAGCTTTTACGAAGCATCCCTCGCCAAATACGGGATCGCCGGCAGCAGCTTTGCGTTCATTCGCGAGGACAAGATAGTTGGCCGAAAGACTGTAGGCATGGCTCATCTAGGCGAGAAGCGAAAGGTCGACGACAACACTATCTTTCATTGGGCATCCATTACGAAAACGCTTACGGGCATAGCGATCATGCAGCTTCGAGATCGCGGCGAGATCAAATTGAGCGACCCGATCACGAAGTATGTTCCTGAGCTCCGAAAGGTACACAATGAGTTCGGTAGTATGGACGAGATCACGATCGCACAATTGATGTCGCATTCCGCAGGCTTTCGAGCGGGAACTTGGCCTTGGGGCGGAGACGAACCTTGGCATCCGGCTGAGCCGAAAGACTGGGCCAGTCTCGTGGCGATGATGCCGTATACCAAGGTCGAGTTTAAGCCCGGTAGTAAATTCAGCTACTCGAATCCGGGTATCGTATTTCTCGGACGCGTCATCGAGTTGGTTTCTGGCGAAGATTTCGAGGTGTATATGGACAAGAACGTCCTTAGGCCCCTTGGGATGTACTCCAGTTATTACGACAAAACTCCGCCGCATTTGTTGAAAGACCGATCTCACAGTTACTGGATCTCGAAGGAGGGCAAGACTACGGAAGGGCGCTTCGATATGGATACTGGGATCACCGTATCGAACGGCGGCCTGAATGCTCCATTTCCGGACATGGTCAAATATTTGAACTTCTTGCTAGGTGATCCGAAACGGCTGGCCGAATATGATGTCGTTCTGAAACGATCAAGCTTGGAGGAGATGTTCAGGCCGGTGCTCGAGATCACTGGCCAGCCGGCGAACGGAAAAGGACGGAGGGACCAGATAGGCCTGCTGTTCTTTATCGAAGACAATTTTGATCAGCATTTCATTGGTCACAGCGGAACGCAGAACGGATTCAGAACCCATATTTTCATCAATCCCGCTACTCGCAGCGGCTACATTGTTGCGTTCAATACCTGGACATACGGAACGACCTCCGACCCCGAAGCGACGACTCATCGGCTGGATGAAGAGATCAAGAATTATCTATTCGAGAAAGTCTTTCCTGCTACGTGAACGCCCGGGAAAACGAAAAGGTACACGAGTTGATCGGTGCCCATTCGTCAAGTGAGGAGCGATGTGTCGCGAGATAGCGTTTCAGGAACCTCGGCTTACCCCATCTATCAGAAGGATGCAACTCCAGCTAACGATCATCGAACGTTGCCGGGACTTCAACGCGCTCCTAATTAGGGTCGTTCGATTTCTCTCAACCTGAAAGCCTACCATTTCAGCGGATTACGCCTGAAAACGTTACTAACCCACCGTTGTTGCAAATACCACATTTTGGTAAGTCACTGTCGTTGCACGTGTTACAGCCAGTGGCACATGCATTGATACTAGTTACTGCGAGTGGCGAAATAGCCATGGAGATGCATTAGGTAGAAACAGGGGGAATCATGAAAATCTTTAATCTCAAAACACTTCTTTCGATAGGCGTACTTTCAGTTGCAGGCCTTTCAGTGATGACGACGACGACCAGTGCGCAGGGCAACAGCCAGTGGGCACATGAGAAGAATCGTATCCGTAAGGAGCAGAAACAGCAGCAGCGACAGGCTAACCGCTATCGCGTCTACCGCAACGGCAGTTATTACCAGACTGATAATCGCGGGGCAGAACTGCTTCGACAGGCGGTAAATTCGGGCTACCAGCAGGGCTACCAGCAGGGTCAGCAGGACAGACAGTATCGACGCTCGGGCGGTTACAACGGCTCGAACACGTACAGAAGCGGTACCTATGGATATCAGTCATACGTTGATCGGTCGCAGTATCAGTACTACTTCCAGCAGGGTTTCCAGCGTGGTTACCAGGATGGCTACAACACCCGTACCCAATACGGCTATCGTCAGGGCGGATCTATGAACATACTCGGTTCGATCCTCGGATCGATCCTGAACATCCGCCAGTATTAATAGCGACCTGTATTGTTGAATTGAAAGGCCGTCCGGACACCGGACGGCCTCTTTTTTGGTCTGATTGAAGGCGATGAGCGTTCCCCTCGCTTTCTGACAGAGCCTATGCAAACGACACAGTCAGTGCAATTTAGACTTGCTACCGGCGGTGTGTCCGGTCCTTGTTCTGCTGCGAATTTCTTAGACATCGACCCGGACCGAGCCTATAATCCTAGTAAGTAGTACTAATGGATTTCGAGAAACTATTTAGGATCTTGTCCTACGCTACCGTGTTTTGCGGGTTTTTCGCGTTATGGATCGCGGGGGCCTTCACGATGTTCGGTGCCGGGCTCTTCCTGTCGATAATGGTTGCCGCCTGGTTTCTGGAGGGCTCCCGATTTCAGGTGTCGGAGCGTATCGGAACGGCTCTCATTGTGCTAGCAGTGCCTGCGTACTATTTTCTCGGAAGGTCCGGATTCTTTTCATTTGCCAACGCGGAATCGATGCTCCCGTCGATCCTGGCCCGCCTGATCTTGACGCTTTCTGCGATCAAACTACTTCAGCGAAAGAGTGACCGTGATTGGATCTTCCTCTACATAATGGCGTTCTTTGAGGTACTGCTTGCAGCTGGTTTGAGCATTAGCGCGATGTATCTTGGAGCGTTTGTAGCATTCACCTTCTTCATGGTTGCGACGATCATTCTGTTCGAGATGCGCAAGACGGAACGCTCGGTTGAAGAAAAGGCGACCGTCAAGCGGGACACGCCGGATAAACGTGGCCTTCGGCTTCCCGGACTCGGGAGAATACCTGCAGCGTCGTTTGTTCTGATCGCTCTAATCATCGCATTTGCAACGCCGCTGTTCTTCGTCATACCGCGTGTTGGTGGAGCGGGCATAGGCGCGGATCCCAGCGCAGTCTCGGCACGCTCGGGATTCTCGGACCGGATCGAGTTGGGCGGTGTCAGCCGGATCCAGCAGAGCGATGAGGTTGTTATGCGCGTTCGGCTGGAGGGAAGCGACGCGACTGGAAATCTGAAATGGCGGGGTATCGCACTAGACACATTCGACGGGAAGTCCTGGAGCAAGTCGCGTCCTAACTCGCGAGAACCTCGGACTAAAGCTGACAGAGATATTATTCAGGTTGATTACGCGACCGGCCGAGAAAGTTTGCTGCTCCAAACCATCTATCTAGAGCCGCTAGATACGCCAGTTCTATTCGCTGCTCCTCGGGCGGTCGGCGTTCAGGGAAGCTTTCAGGTGTTGATGAGGGATGCCTACGGCGCGATATATTTTCAGCGTCCCGGGGAACGAATTAGTTATAGGGTGCTATCCGACACGTCGGTTCCGCCGGTTGCCGATCTTAGAGACGACCGGAATGCATACCCGGTGCAGTTCGGAAACTATCTGCAACTTCCCGAGAATACTGATAAGCGTATCGAGGAGTTGGGTGCGTCACTGACGGCTAGTACAAGGAACCGTTACGATGCGGCTTCGGTAATTGAAAAGTATTTACGGACACAGTTTGGTTATACGCTAGATCAGAAGGCCGGCGGTGAGGATCCGGTATCGGATTTCCTTTTCAATGTTCGAGAGGGACATTGTGAATATTTCGCGACGGCAATGGCTCTGATGCTGAGGTCGCAAGGTATTGCCACTCGCGTCGTGACTGGATTCCAGCAGGGTGAATACAACGAGACCGCGGATATATTTGTCGTCAGGCAGCGACACGCTCACGCATGGGTCGAGGTATATTTTCCAGGTCAAGAAGCTTGGGTCTCGTTCGATCCTACCCCTGCGGGCGGGCAGGGTGGAGAATTTGCGAGTACTGGAATTTCCGGCCGCGTCACAAAATACCTGGAGGCGCTGGAGATGTTCTGGATACAGTACTTCGTCGCCTTCGACAATCAGGAGCAGCGATCGCTATTCACAAATCTCCGCAAAGGAGTTGTTGATTATCAATCGTCGACGTCGAACTATCTAGAAACGATACAGTCACTTGCTGCCGAATGGTGGCGAGATGTTCAGGGCGAGAATGGTTTTGAGACCCGGGCCGCCGCGATCGGCTACGCAACTGCTGCACTGTCCCTGATCGTAGTTCTTTTGATCGCGTTTTGGCTGGTATGGAGGCGTCTGAGAAGAATTGCGCTTCTAGCGTTGATAAGGCGATGGTTTGCTCCGAAGCCCAAACGGACTGTAGTCGAGTTTTATGAGCGGATGGTCAAGGTGCTTGCGGAGCGTGGATTAGTACGCTCGGCTTATGAGACCCCGCTTGAATTTGCTTATGCGACGAATATTCCTGAGGCCGTTTCCCTCACGCGACACTACAACTCTGTAAGGTTCGGCGAGGTCGAGTTGTCACAGGAAGAACGAGTTGAGATCGAGGAATGGTTAGGCAGATTCTCAGCGAACAGCTAGACTAATAGTTTGTTCTGCGGCCCTGGTCGCGGGCTTTATGGGATGAAGAAAGTTGGATTTGTAAGTCTTGGTTGCCCAAAGAACCTCGTTGATTCCGAGGTGATGATGGGCCAGCTTGCCGAGGCCGGATACGAGATAACGAATAATGCCGACGATGCCGATACGGTTGTGGTCAATACATGCGGGTTTATCGAGTCGGCGAAGCAGGAGTCGATCGACGCGATCCTTGAAGCAACGAGCCTGAAAGCGTCGGGAAAGGCGAAGCGAGTCATTGTCGCTGGTTGCCTCGTTGAGCGATATCGGGATGATCTGATGAAAGAGCTTCCCGAGGTCGACGCATTCATCGGCACTTCGCAGGTTAACGACATTCTAAAAGCGGCTGACGAGGAGTTTGACGCGAAGGCTCTGACGATCACGCCTCTAGGCAATAAAACCTCGACCTACCTGTACGACGAATACACGCCAAGAATGCGAGCGACGAAGACCCATACTGCGTTCATCAAGATCGCTGAAGGTTGTGACCGTCCATGCGCGTTTTGCTCGATTCCGTCAATGCGCGGTTCATTCCGATCGCGTCGCTTTGGATCCATCATTGAGGAGGCTCGTAGCCTTGCCAAGCAAGGGGTGAGGGAAGTAGTGCTGATCGCGCAAGATTCGTCGAGATACGGTGAAGATCTTGGTGAGGTCGACGCGCTGGCGGCCCTGATCAGAGCTCTCGGAGAGATCGATGAACTCGAATGGGTACGAGTGATGTATGCCTATCCGACTCACATTTCGGACGCGTTTTTGGACGCGGTCGCTGAAACGCCGAAGGCCGTTAAATATCTCGATATGCCGCTTCAGCACGGATCGCGAAATGTGCTCAAGTTAATGAAACGCGGAGGCACTCGTGAGTCGCTCGAGAAGTTGATCGCCAGGGTTCGAGAGAGAGTTCCCGGCATTGCGATCCGGACGACATTCATTACTGGGTTTCCCGGTGAGACCGATGAGGATTTCGAGGAGCTGATCAAATTCGTGCAAACTTGTCACTTCGACAATGTTGGCGTGTTTACATACTCGGACGAAGAGGGTACGCCAGCGTTTGACCTGCCGGATAAGGTTGCTCCTAAGATAGCCGAGAAACGCCGAACCCGGGTGATGAAGGAGCAGGCTCGCATAAGTAAAAGGCTGAATAAGTTGAAAGTCGGCAGCACCCGTCGAGTTCTTTTCGAGGGAATATCGCCGGAGTCGGATCTCCTTTTTCAGGGAAGGCTTGAGGGCCAGGCTGAGGAGATCGACGGCTATATTCTTATCAACGACATGCCTGAAGGCTTCCAGCCAAGAGTCGGCGAGATCTACAACGTAAGGATTACCGAAGCGTTAGATTACGACCTAGTAGGCTCAATTATCTGACTTGATCGGTTCCAGTACCTTGCAGCTGTCCATCCACGTTTCGCAAACGATTCCCGCTGGCCAGTCGTGCGAAAAGTTATGATGGTTCAGCCAAGGAGTGGCTGTAGGAAAACCAGATTCCGGGCTTCTCCTTTTGTTGCCGCATTCCGACCTTTTATCTTACGGCGCAGTTTTAGTGGTCCCGGACTCCTGGCCCACGATATAGCTATCGCGCGATCGGATCACGACGTTCGAACGGTTTACGCGGACCTTGATCTGTTTGCGTTGGCCGGGCCGGCCGTCGTCGGCGGGCGTGTACCCGATCTGGTATTGGCGGCGAAGTTCCTCGGCAATGCCTTCGAAGGCTGCGGTCAATCCGCCGGGGGTTGATTCGGGTCGAAAGACGCGGCCGCCGGTGTAGTCGGCGAGTTCTTCGAGATAACGTCGCCCAAGGGCGTACTCCTCCGAAGATGAGCCGCGCGGTCGGCCTCCGCCGCCAAAAATTATCATACCCGGATTTGGGTTTCCCATCCCGCCTCGGTTATCAAAGTAGGTATTGTAGTATATCGGGAATATTAGTGCGTCTGATTCTTCGGCGAGAGCGAGCGTCGAATCGTAGGACGACCGGCCTCGTGACGTCGTATCAACACCATCGGTAAATAGAACGACCGCCTTTCGCCCTTCGATCTTACTGAGCTGCTTTTTCAACGAGACCTCAACCGCCTCATATAGTGAGGTGCCACTGCCGAAATCAGCTTTACGAATGCCCTTATAGATGAGTTGCCGGTCGCTGGTCGCCTCGGTCAGGACGTGCACATTTGCGTCAAACTCGATCACCATCACGCGGTCCTGTGGTTTTAGCTGATCGACAAATGCGACAGCCGCCGCACGGATCTCGTCGATCTTATATTCGGTTGACGGGCTCGTGTCGATGAGCAGGATGACCGTGAAGGGCTTGTCGGACGTGCCGAAGTAGGCGATGTCCTGTTCCTTTCCATCCTCGAAGATCTTGAAATCAGTCTGAGTAAGTCCGGGTATGTATAGGCCGTTGCGGTCGAAGACGGAGACGGGGATGGTCACAAGAGTCGTCTCGACTTTTACTTCATCTTCGCTATCGGCGGAGGTGTCGGCAACTGGCTTTGCAGCTACCTTTGCAGTCTGATTCATCCGCTCGGCCGGCGAGACCCAGACCGGGCGTTTAGGTTTTGGGGTCGATTCCGAGTATTCCGGTTCGCGGGCATCGGGTACGGGTGTCGGGGTTGGCTTTACCCGTCGGCCTGACTGCGCGAAGTTTACAATTGAGAGCGAGAGGAGAAAGGCGACGATTACAATTGAACGCATGCTGGTTCTCCAAGTACGAGATCTCATCTTTATATGTACGATAAACCAGTTGGATGCTTCTCGATCGGCAACGGTTTCCTTAATATCCTGCCAGCGTCAGCACGCTGAAGGTTGCCATCAAGAGGACGACCATCCATCCGCCCGCCAGAAGCCATACCGGATGGCGATAGTCCCCGATGATCGAGGGTTTTCGCGAGGCGAGGAGAGTGAGCGCGAGTCCAACGGGGAGGATAAAGCCGTTAATGGTGCCTGCCCAGACTAGTACCGTGACCGGTCGGCCGATGACCAGAAAAATGAGGGTTGAGACGGCTATGAACGCAACAATAGCGTAATTCGAACGCGTCTCGACCACGGTGCTGAACGTCTTGACGAATGAGACGCTTGTGTACGCGGCTCCGATGACCGATGTAATGGCCGCGGCCCACATTACGACCCCAAAGATCTTGTAGCCGACCGTTCCCGCTGCGTTCTGAAAGACCGATGCGGGCGGATTTGCGTCGTCAATGGCAAGTCCCATCGTGATCACTCCGAGCGCCGCAAGAAAGAGTGCAAAGCGAATGATCGCCGTCAACACGATTCCGGTCACCGCGCTGCGTCTCACTTCTGGAAGCGAATCGACGCCGGATATTCCTGCATCGATCAGCCGATGAGCTCCGGCGAAGGTAATGTATCCGCCGACCGTGCCACCGACAAGTGTGACTATTGCGCGGGCGTCGATCTGAAGTGGAGCGATGGTTCGTATTGCCGCTTCAGCCAGCGGCGGCTGTGAAGCGAAGACAACGTAGATGATCAGAAGGATCATTATCGCACCCAGCACCTTTACGACCGTGTCCATCACTTTGCCCGCGTCCTTAACCAGGAAGATCGCGATGGCGATAAGAGCGCTGATCACCGCTCCGACCTCGATCGGAACTCCCGTCAGTACGTTCAGTCCCAATCCAGTTCCGGCGATGTTGCCGATGTTGAATACCAGGCCGCCGGTGGCCACGAGCGCCGCAAGAACGAATCCGCTTCCCGGGATAGTCTCGTTCGCGACTTCCTGTCCACGCTTTCCACTGGCTGTCAGCACTTGCCAGATGTTGAGCTGCGCAAAGATATCGAGAATGATCGAAAGAAGAATGACGAAGCCGAAACTGGCCAGAAGTTGTTTGGTGAAAACCGTAGTCTGCGTCAGAAACCCCGGTCCCACCGCCGATGTTGCCATCAGAAATGCGGCTCCAAGGATCGCGGACCGTAGCGATTTGTCAGCCATAGCCGTAGAGATACTTACTGGAATGTCGGATCTTCTTTCGGTTTCTTCCGTTTTCGTTCAGTGTATTTCGTGGATATCGGAGGCGACACAGAGATCACTGAAGAGCTCGGAAAACACGGAAGATGACACGTTCATCCGGTCGGTGGTTCAATTACAATTCGACTCCGTTCAAGTTGTTCGCGAATAACTCGGGCTAACTCGACTGCGTGGTCGCCATCGCCGTGGAGGCAGATAGTCTCACATTTGATCGCGACCATGATCGCGTCGGTCGAGCGGACCCGGCCGTAACGGATCATATCAAGAACCTGATCGACCGAAGTCTCAGTTTCGGTGATCATCGCGTTAGTCTCACTTCTTGGTGTAAGCGTTCCGTCCGATCGATAGGTGCGGTCGGCGAAAACTTCGCTTGCGGTTCGCAGTCCCACTTTTTCCGCTTCGGTTATCATCTCGCTTCCGCTCAGACCGTAAAAGATCAGATCGTTATTCCACTCCGCGACAGCCGCCACAATCGCCGACGCAAGTTCGCGATCCTTCGCGGCCTGATTGTAAAGAGCGCCGTGAGGTTTGACGTGGCTGATCTTTGCCCCAGCCCGGTCACACTCCCTCTTTAGTGCTTCCAGTTGGTCGAAGATCAGTTGTCGCACCTCGGCCGGGGCCAGGTTCATCTGCGTACGGCCGAAGTTCTCCGGGTCCGCATAACCTGGATGTGCACCTATCGCGACACCGTGTTCCAGGGCCAGCTCGACCGTCTTTCGCATCGTGTCTCCATTCCCCGCGTGAAACCCGCATGCGATGTTGGCGGACGAGATGTACCGCATTAGCTCGGTGTCGCTGCCACAGCCTTCACCAAGATCGCAGTTTAGGTCGATATTTGTCATCAGCGACTCTTGGATACGCGAGAAAAACGTAAGGCGTGTAACTATTTAGGTCAGAAGCCTATCACAAATCAACCCAGAAGATTGATGCCTGTGCGAAGGCGACATAGATTCCGTTCGAACTCGGCTGCGACTCTCTCTGCTTCGTCGATAGTGACGAGATGAAAACTGACGCCGTCGTTCGCTCCAAGCTGCGCAAGCAATGGCAAGTCGGCTGAGATCACGTTCGCGATCCGCGGATAGCCGCCTGCGGTTTGGTGGTCTGCCATGAGTACGATCAACTGTCCGTCGGGGAGCAGTTGGATCGTGCCGAATGTAACTGCGGCGGACACCATTTCCTTTGTGTGAAGCAGGTGGATCGGGGGGCCGGAAAGCCGATAGCCCATTCGATTTGAGTCACTCGTGATCGTGAAACCGTCACTCAGAAACGCCTTTTCGCTGATCGCGGTGAGCAGGCCGAACTCGCCTCCCGCAACAACGCGGACGGTCGGGAATCGGCTATATTTCGGGGTCATTGATGGTCCAATGGTGTGAGACGCTGTCATTCTCGGCTCACGCAACGCAATGACATCCGCGGCCTTAAGGCTGCTCCCATTCCTACCGCCCGCCCCGGCGATCAGGTTAGTGCTGCAACTGCCGAGCCATTTGTCGATGGCAAATCCGCCCGCGACGGCTAGGTATGGTCGCATGCCGCAACTCGGCTTGGTAAAACGAAGAACGTCGCCCGGTTTAGCTGCTAAGGAACTCCAATTTCGAATTGGAATGCCGCTCAACTCTGCTCCGAGATCTGCACCGCCGATGGCGAACGAGCAGCCTGACCCGAACTCGACCTCCACGGCGGGGAAGTGCGTTTCGAGCACCGCCTCATTATCGTCGTTGCCTAGGAGCGCATTAATTAACCTAGCCGCGGTGCGATCCATCACGCCGTTCGGGTTGATCCCAAGCGCTTGATGACTCGTACGGCCAAGGTCCTGAACCGTCGTGAGAATTCCGGGTTTGCGGATCAGCAATTTCACCCGACACCTCCGGAATACGTGATAAGTGAAAAGTGGGACGTTAGCATCGGACGAATCTCACTTCATATCCGGGTTTGAGTAGGCAAGGGTGATCAGACGTCGGGTCGAACAGCTTGAGATCTGTGCGGCCGATAATGTTCCAGCCACCGGGTGATTCGAGCGGGTAGATGCCGGTCTGCTTGCCCGCGATTCCAACGCTGCCCATTGGAACTTTCGTACGTGGTGTTTCAAGTCGCGGTGCTGCGATGCGGTCGTCAACCTCTCCCATATAGGCAAAACCTGGCAGGAATCCGAGCATAAATACGCGATAGGTTTGCGAGAGAAAGATCTCGAGGACTTCCACCTCTTTCAGGTCGGCGTATTCGGCGATTCGATGCAGGTCAGGAGAACGGTTACCGGAGATCTCTATTGGAATTTCGATGATCTCTGAAGGCTTATCTGCAAACGCATCCGACGTGTCCACCGAGTTCTCAATGATCGATCTCACCGCTCCAAAACGGGTAATTGTCGGGTCGTACAAAACAGTCACTGACGCATAAGCCGGAACCGCCTCGATCATTCCACCAAATGGATGACGCGAAAGACTTCGAGCTAGGGCGATCGAGCGGTTGTTCGAGTCGATCGAGATCTCGTTACCGAACTCGATGGTCGCCGCCGAATCGCCGAGGGGGAAGATGCGCATCTATCTGGTCCGCTGCTTCGGGTCGAGGTATTCGCGGAGCCCGTCGCCAATGAAGTTGAACGCAAGCACAGTCAATGCGATCGCGATGCCCGGGAAGAAGAGCGTGTGCGGATAGGTCGCGAAATAATTGCGGGCCTCCTCGATCATCGTTCCCCAACTTGGGGCAGGCGGCGGGATGCCGAGGCCGAGGAACGAGAGCGAAGCTTCTGAAAGTACCGATCCCGCCATTCCAAGTGACGCCTGAACGATCAGCGGCTGGATCGAATTCGGCAGAATGTGGGTGAATAGTATCCGCATATTGCTCGCACCGAGCGCTTTAGCCGCTTGAACGAAATCGTACTCTCGCACCTTCAGCACCTGGCCTCGCATGACTCTGGCGTATCCAACCCATCCGATGATGCATAGTGCGAGGATGAGCTTACCCAGGCCTGCTCCGAGAAATGCGACGAGAGCGATGGCAAGCAGCAGGCCCGGAAACGCGAGGAATACGTTGAAAACGTAGCCGGAAAGAAATCGGTCGACCCAGCCGCCGTAGAATCCGGCGATCGCCCCGATGAAAACGCCGATAACGCCGGAAACGACCACGACTGTTATTCCGACTTCAAGGGAGATCCGAGCGCCGAAAACCACCCGAGAAAAAACATCCCGCCCAAGCGAATCCGTACCAAACCAATATTCCGACGAAGGCGACGCAAACCGGTCCGCGAGATCCTGAACCGTAACATCGTGAGTCGCGATCCACGGCGCGAAGATCGCCATCAAAATAAAAATGGCGGCGATCGAAGCTCCTATGTAGAAAAGACGGTTCATTAACGAATAGTTAATAACGAATAACGTATAACGATTTCTATTTGGCCGCCGGCTGAGTTGTCTTAACCGTGGCCGTCAGCAGCTTAATCAGTTCAATGCAATAGCTCTTAGTTTTCAGGATCGATTCCCTCATTATTCACTATTCGTTATTAGTTATTAACTGAGCCGGATTCTTGGATCTAGCCGACGATACACAAAGTCCGTCAGGGAATTCGCAATAATATATGTGAGGCTTATAACGAGGACGCAGCCTTGGACGAGGCGGTAGTCGCGCTTGGCGATGCCGTCTTCGAGCAGAAGCAGCCCCAGACCCTGCCAGCTAAATATCTTTTCAGTGATAATCGACCCCGCGAGCAGCACGCCGAGTTGCAGGCCTAGGATCGTCACGACGGGGATCAGGCCGTTCTTGAGCACGTGCTTGTAAACGACGGTTCGCTCGCTCAAGCCTTTCGCCCGGGCGGTTCGGACGTAATCTTCGCCGAGTTCCTCGATCACGCTCGACCGGATCATTCGGGTCAGGATCGCGGAAAGAGCGGCGCCCAGAGTAACTGCGGGCAGAATAATGTCTTCGGGATAAAGGCTTCCGCCGGGGCGAAACCATCCAAGCTTGACCGCAAAGATATAGACCAAGAACGGGCCGATAACGAAGGTCGGGAGTGAGATACCGAGTAGAGCGACGAAAGACGCAGAGTTGTCGATCAACCCATTCTTATTTGTGCCCGCAAGCACACCGAGAGGTAACGCGATCCCGATCGCTACGAGCATTGACGCGAGAGCCAACTGGATCGTCGCCGGATAACGCTCGAGGATCATGTCGAGCACCGGTCGGTCGGTGCGAAACGAGCGACCGAGATCGCCTTGAACCAAGCCGAGCCAATAGTCTACGTAGCGATTGTTGACCCCGTTCCAAACAAGGCCGCTGTCCCCGTACGAGACGAAGAATGCGGGTTTATCGAGGCCATGCTTGGCGTTGAAGTTCGCGATCTGTTCGGCCGTCGCGGTCTCGCCGAGGATCGCCGTAGCCGGCGAACCGGGTACAAACTCGATCAGCAGCGTCACGAGTGACACTACCGTCCATATGACGAGCAATATCAACGCGAACTGACGTATGAAATTCAGGAGCTTGTACTTCATCAAGCGCGAGCCGACTTAGCGTTTGGTTCCGATGTGTATTGCGGCAATTCCGCCGGTCAGATTCGTATATTCTACATCATCGAATCCGGTTTCCTGCATCAGGCCAACGAGGCGCTTTTGGTCGGGGAATTTTGAGACAGAGTCGGGCAGATATTCGTACGCTCCGCGAGATCCGCTGACGGCGCCGCCGATCCGAGGAAGGATGCGCGTGAAGTAGAAATTAAATGCCTGCCGGAAGCCGGGGACGATCGGGGATGAGAATTCGAGCACAGCAAGTTTGCCGCCGGGTTTGAGTATGCGATGGAGTTCGGACAGGCCATCGCCAAAGTTGGATAAATTTCGAAGGCCGAAGGCAATCGTAACGGCATCGAACGAATCGCTGGCGAAGCCGAGATTCATTGCGTCACCTTCGATGAACGGGATGGTGGCTGATTTCTCAGCGGCTACGGTCAACATCGGGCGGCAGAAATCAGTGCCGATCAGGCTCGCTTTCGCATGCGACTGAAGTTCGATCGAAAGGTCGCCGGTTCCGCATGCTACGTCGAGAACTGTCGCGTCAGGCCGATCGAGGATCGGCTGCAGTTTCTGTCGGACGAGCTTTCGCCAGCGTTTGTCGATATTCATCGAAAGCACGTGGTTAAGCAGGTCATAGCGCCCCGCGATGCCGGAAAACATCGCGCGGACGGCTTTGGCGTGTTCGAGTTCGCTGGCGGTGCGGGATGCCATCTAGTTTGCGATCGCGGCCTTTTCCGCTTTGAAAACTGCGACGGCGACGACCGGATTCCTGGCGAGCCGCTGAGCCAAGGCTCGTACATCGACGACCGTTACCGCATCAAATGACTTCTGATCGTCAGCCACGGACGGCAACTTGTAGGTGTCTGCGTTCAGCCACTTTTGCTCGGCTGACACCTGCGATCGGGCAACGGAAGCCTTTGACCGTCCAGCTGCAAACTCGGCCTCCGAGATCTCTTTAGAAAGCAGGAGCATTGGAAGATTCGCCGCGGGCTTGCCCGAGGTGTCTTCTAATTGGAAAACGATTGAGCCGGGAAGAACATGGGCGGCGTTCACAACGGAATGTTTTGATGACGCCGCGTTTTGCTGCAGGCGGTCGCTTAAGATCGCCGACAGTACTTCCGACGCGGCGTAGTCCCGTTCACTCCTCGACACGCCGCGGAGAGCGAAGCGGGTCTGACTCCGAGTTTCCGCAACTGTCGTCAGCGTGAGAAGTTTTGTGTCCGGTGAATCCGGTTGTTTGAAGGTTGATGGCGGGATTCGGTCGGATTTCAACCAGCTTCCAAAATATCTGCGTGCCGCCCGATAGGCTAATTGTGGGTCAAACTTTCCGGAGATCGCGACAGTGGCATTGTCGGCGCCGAGGAACCGCTGTTTAGCGTCTAGCACATCTGCGAAACCAAGTTTCGACATCGAGGCCTCGGTGCCTTCCACCGCTCTTCCATACGGGAATGTGCCGAACAACCGCTCCGCGGCCGAACGGTCTGCGATATAGGCTCCGTCGGATTCAAGTTTCTTGATCTGCTCCAGACGTTTTGCAAGGAGTTTCGGGGTCGTTTCTTTGTCGATGGTCGGGGTAGAAACCGCGGTCGAAACCGCCTCGAGAAGCGTGAGAAAATCCTCTGCCTTTGACGAGGCCTGAACCTCAATGAAATCGTACGTTGTAATGACCTTAAGATCGCCGTCGAGGTCTTCCTTAAAGAATGTTTGCGAAGCCTCTGTAGGGAAAAAACTGTCGGCGAGCGTCGCCATCACGCCTTCCTTTCCCTGCGGATCGAACGAGGCCCCGCTGTGGATGCGGATGGCGATAGTGACCTTATCGGCGGCAGGGTTCGGAAACATTAGAACCTTTAAGCCATTAAGGAGTCTTTCCTGGCGCGGGTTGGCCTGGCCATTCGCTTGCGTCGTAAAACAGGCGATCAGCGAAAAGGCGGTGATCTTTAGAATCAATTTTCGATTTGTCATCGTATAAAGCAAAGGGGACAGGTTAAATACGTCAAGCTTTTAGTTGCGTGCGTGCCCCAATATGTTGCAGCCGACGTACGCCGTAGACGCTTCTAAATGTGCATTCAAAAGGTGAATTTTAGAGTTCGACAGGCATCGCGTCAAACAATTAGAGCATCTATCCCCAATGAATAAGCGGTCAGTTCACCTCGCGGCATACGCGAAATTCCGCTTAACTAAGTTGAAAATTGTCGTTATACTAGCAGTATTGTGGTCAAGTGCCTGCAGCAAGCGGGCGTAATCGTTTAACGAGGCCAAGAAAAAGATGGGAAAGATTCTGAAATTTTGCAATTCGTGTGAAGAGGGCTTTGCCGAGAGATTTACGTTCTGCCCGGATTGCGGCGGTTCTCTGCAGGCCGTTGAGTTGAATCCTGTCGAACCGGTCGCGGCTGCTGAGGCCGTCCCGGTCGTCGCTGCGGTGGAAGAACCGCACGCTCCAAGTTTTATTCAGGAAGAGGTAAGTGAGCCGGTCAGGCAAATGATCAGTGACGAACCTACTCGGGACGAGATCGAGTTCGCCTCGGCTCCGACCGAAGAGATCCCGGCCGTTGAAGAAGAACCGGCCGTTGAAGAAGAGCCGATCGTTGAAGCACCGGTAATGGCGAAGGCCCAGCCTGCGATATCGCGGCGTGATTCGCCGGCATTCATGACGGCCCCTGGCTTCCTATTTGAATCAGAGCCGAGATACGCCGACGAAGTTCGGCATACGATTCCCGCACCGCTTCTCTCGAAGGACGGAGATGGATATTCCATCACCGTCATCGAGGAGAAGAACAGCAAGCAGCGTAATACGCTTCTACTTGGTGCGACAGCCCTCGCCGTCGTGGTGGCTCTCGGTTCGCTTGTCGTTTCAATTTTTAACAAGTCGCTCGACATCGGAGCAATAGGTGATGACCAGTCGCTCGCGAGATTGCTTGAGGACGTGCCTACTCCGACTGAGGAAGAGCCGAAGAAAGAGAAGAACGATAAGGATGCAGGCGGCGGCGGTGGCGGTGGGCGCGAGGATAAGGAAGAAGTGAACCAGGGTGACTTAGCTGATCAGACAAAAAATCCGATCCGACCGCCAGACGCCAAGATCCCTAAACTCACTGACCCATCGATCGTGCTTCCTCCGCCTTCGACAGAAGGTAATAAGAAGTTTCCGAAAGATTATGACCGCTGGGGTGATCCGAACAAGTATGGTCAGATCGCGTCGAATGGTCCTGGAACCGGCGGTGGTATGGGCTCGGGAACTGGCACCGGACAAGGTAGCGGAACTGGAACTGGTGCGGGCAGCGGAAGCGGTTCCGGATATGGCAGCGGCGTTGGTGATGGCAATGGCGATGGACGCGGCTCGGGAACTGGTGGAGCACCGGCACCTCCGCCGGCCCGTGTCACACAGCCCCTGCGGATCACATACAAACAGAAGGCACAGTACACCGACGCGGCTCGTACAAACGGCGTTCAGGGTACTGTCACGCTGCGGGTGACATTCCTTGCTTCGGGTGGGATCGGAAGCATCACGACGGTTAAGGGATTACCGCACGGCTTGACTGAGCAGGCGATCGCTGCGGCTCGTAATATGAAGTTCGACCCGGAGATGGCTGGTGGAGTTGCAAGGACCACCACGCGACCGGTTTCGTTCACGTTCAATATTTATTAGAACGACAGTTGTTTTATCAAGAAGGCCGTCGATCACGACGGCCTTTTATTTTTGGAAAGAACTGCGGGATCCTAGATTGAATCGGAGCCGTCTTTGGAATCTTCGTTCAGCTCGAATCGGTCACGGTCGCGACGTTCGAGTTTGCGGACAAAATCTAGCGGTTCGTTATCTTCGAAGTCGATACCCATCGCGTGAGCATTTTCCTCAACATCGGATTGATCCGGAGTGGGATTGTGTCCAAACACCGCTTCTGAACCGGAGCCGTTCACTTCTTCCCACTGAGCATCGATGTCGCCGCCAGAGTCGGCTGGGGAAGACGAGTGGTGTTCATGGAGGCGTTCTTCGAGTTCGCTCGGCGCCTGCGGCACGTGAGCGATCTCGTCATCGATGAATTTCTTCATCTCTTCATCGATCGGAGTCTCGTTTTCGTAAAACTCTAGCGAGTTCGGCATTTAGTACCTCCAGCCAGACAGTATGTTGGGGTAATCGCAGAATATCACACCGCTGCAGTCTATATAAAGACGACAGATTGAGAGGACGGTATTTCGAAGCGTCTGCGGCAACGAATATTCTTGCAGGCGAGCATGTCGTCGATGCGTACCATATAGTCTCGTGACTTTTGGAATTGGGCTCGTTCGTGCTCGTTGACATTGCGGGGAGCGTTCTTCTTCTTCGTTCTCTTCATCCAGCGAACGTCGTAGTCATTGCGCTCGCGGCAATGCGGACAAGAAAAACTTGCGGTCTTCGTTTCTTGCTTTTCGTCGAAAATATCTCTTTCGTGCATTGATTCTATTGTACAACAAAGGCTAAACGATAAGATCCTTTAGATATTTGTAGCTGAAGATACCGGTTTCATGACCATCGGAGAAGTCGAAGTTGAGTGCATAGCGCCCGACGATCCCTATCTTGCGAAAGGTTAGGTCTTCCGAGATGTTTTTAGGGTCGAGCATTTTCTCTCCCGTCCATTCGTTGATGCAGCCGGCGCAGGGACAGGCTCTGCGAAGGCCTGCGGCGGTGAAGCGTGATTCTGTCTCATCCGACCATTTGATCGAAACTTCCGTATCGCTTTCTTCGATTATTTGAGTTGGTTCGATCATACAGGTCCAAGGAGATGCTCGGAGATCGCGTCGGGGTCGATACCGTAGTGAGTCGCATGGTAGACGGGCTTCCCGCCTACGATAACAAATACCTGCGGAGATTGATGGTTGTAGCCCGTACGGATCGCTACTTCGTTTGATAGGGTGCGATTCTCTTGGATCACAAGCACGTTCAGTTCGCCGTCTATATCGGTTGCCATCTCGAGAACATGCGAGCTGATCCCGCAAGAGTTGCTATGCTTGAAAAGGACGATCGGTCCCGAGTTAGAACGGTCGAAAAGAGCGTCGAGTTTCTCGATCGAGTCCACCTTGTTAATTACTGCCATTAGTTTACAAACCTTGATACGCTTCGGGCGGCGGCGGAGACAAGTTGATCGATCGCTCCGAGCGGGGAAATACCTTCCGATACGCGACTGTCGTTGCCATCATTATGACAGGCAGAGCGAGGTACACGCCAACGCACAAAAGCATGTAACCCGCGAAGATCACCAGTATGCCCACACCAAAAAGTCCCGCGATGCCACCTCGATTAGCCCACGCTGCCCTGGTACTTAGCCTTGCAGCGTCGAAGCCGCAGAGCCCCTTATCGGCGATAAGCGGAAAAGCGAAGATCAAAAGCGAATGCAGGATCGTCATGAAGATGCCGATGACAAGCTCGACCAAAAGCACGCCGCCAATGAAGGGCAGAATCTCGGATTCGCTCATACGCTGGCCATAGATCGATATCATGATCATCGGTATATAGACGATGAAGATGAACGCGAATACGGGCAGCATTATCATCAGGGCAATAACAAGACCCGACGCCCATCGATCGAAGCCCTTGAATAGTTTGTCGAAGCTTGCGGGTCTTCCGTCGGCCTTATCAAGGAGGCACATAAAAACGCCGATCATCATCGGTCCCATGATCAAAACCGGGATCACGCTTGAGAGGATCATTCCGATGATAACAATGGCGAAAATAGGCAGGAACTCGGGCTTGATCATCGCCCACGCTTCTTTGTAGACCTCGAAGGCTCGGATCTGGCCGGTCGTAAATTCCATGCAACGTTAGCTCTTGTAGATCCTGTCCAGATAATCTCTTACCATTCGGTCGCTTGAAAACTGCGGCGTCAGAGTGGCGATCGAGTTCTTCATCATGGCGATCCACTCCGTAGGCAATCCGTTAGTGCCTCCCGAATAGAACGCAGGAATAAGCTTATTCTCAAGGGTGTCGTAGAGGGATGCCGCATCTTCCACATCCATCTGCTCTTCGCTTTCGACCTCAATTCCGCCGATGCCGAATCCGTTCTTTCCGTTGAAGCCTTCGATCCACCAGCCGTCGAGGATCGAGAAGTTGAGAACGCCGTTCATCGCGGCTTTCATTCCGCTGGTACCACTGGCTTCAAGCGGGCGACGAGGAACGTTCATCCAGACGTCGACCCCCTGCACCAAATAACGAGCAACCTCCTGATCATAATCCTCAATGAATACGGCCCGGCTCTGCCAATTGGAATCGTGATTGATGCTGACAAGCTGCTGCAGGATCTGCTTTGCTGTCCAGTCCTGTGGGTGTGCCTTTCCCGCGAAAACGAACTGCACGGGACGTGCAGGATCATCAACTAATTTCAATAGCCGCTGAAGATCGGAGGTGATCAGATCCCACCGTTTGTATGAGGCTACGCGTCGCGCAAAGCCGATCGTCAATACGTCCGGCGAGCAGAGCTTTCGCGTATCTCGATGTTCGTGGATGGTATCGGCATCTCCCGTCTCTTTAACACGCGTTCGCTCGCGAATGAAGGCGATCAAAAGGTGTTTTAAGTTGCTGTGGACGCGCCAAAACTCACTATCCGGAATCAGGTCGATCGCAGTCGCCCACGCATTTTTGTCGGAGACGAGTTTGTGCCAATCTTTGCCAAGTCGCTCCTCATAGAGCGACTGAAACCCCGGAGCGATCCAGGTAGGCGGATGCACGCCGTTGGTGACGAAGGTTATCGGGACGTCGTTCGGTTCGATGTTTTCCGAGAACATATCGATCCAGAGTCCACGCGATACTTCTCCATGCTTTTCACTGACGCCATTTGCCGTGCGAGACATTCGTAGAGCAAAGGGAGTCATCCCGAAAGGCTCAGTCTCGTTGCCAGGATCGATCCGACCAAGGCCAAGAAACTGCTCGGGCGTGAGTTTGAGTTCCTCGATCAGCTTCGCGCTGAAGCATGGAAGAAGGTCGCTCGATGGAAACGCATCGTTGCCTGCGGAGACAGGAGTATGGGTTGTAAAAACGCATCTCTGCCTAATTGCGTTCTGTGCTTCTTCGAACGATGCTTCCGGGTTGGCAGCAATAAACTCGCGGGCCAACTCTAGAGTAAGAAACGCCGAATGACCTTCATTAAGATGAAATACGTGGGGCTCAACACCGAGCTTCCGCAAGAGTCGAACACCGCCCAAGCCGAGCACCTTTTCCTGCACGATACGAGTTTCGGTGTTGCCCCCATAGAGGTGGCCGGTGATCATTCGATCGACCTCTTCGTTATCGGTAACGTTGGTGTCGAGCAAATAGAGTTTCACGCGTCCGACCTGTACGAGCCAGGCCTGCGATTTCACGACTCGCCCCCGTATTTGCACCGAGACCGTTAGTCTTTCGCCCGACGGTTCATAGACCGGCTCGACCGCAAGGCCGGCGGTGAAAATATTTAGGTAACGCTCCTGCTGCCATCCATCGTGTCCGACGGTCTGACGAAAGTAGCCGTAGCGATATAGCAGGCCGACCGCGACGAGCGGCACATTCATATCACTCGCGGATTTCAGATGATCACCCGCAAGGATCCCAAGCCCGCCCGAATAGATCGGAAGTGAATTGTGGATGCCGTACTCGGCACAGAAATATGCTGCAGGATTGGTTTTGGTCGGACCGTCGGGCTCGTCCCTAGCGGGTTCGGCGATATACGCGTCAAACTTTGCTGTAAAGTTTGCTAGTTGCTCGAGATAATCCGGATCATTTGCCTTTTGCCACACCCGCAATTGACTGACATCCGAAAGAAACTTTTGCGGATTTTGCTCGCATCTATCCCACAATGCCGGATCGATCTCGCGAAAGAGATCCACTCCGTCGGGTTGCCAGGACCAATAGAAGTTCATGGCTATCCGCTGAAGGTCGCGGAGTGGCGGCGGGAGATTAAACCCAAGCGGCTGAAATGAGTGAAAGGTAAGATCCATGCTCGAAGAAACGGCTTGCTGAGTCATTTAAATCGTTGACTTTGTTAGGGAACCGGACAAAGCCATCTGTAAATTCTAAAGCAAGCAATTCGGACAGGCAAACTATGGGGAAAGGCTCGCATGCCTGGTAAAAATCGCGGAGTCTGATAGAGAGAAGAAAATCAGTCTGATCTCGATGGAGGTGTTTTCCGCGAGTGTCTCCCTGATTACCGCACCGACAACTTTCGCAGCCTCATGTTTCGGATAGCCGTATGCACCGGTAGAAATAGATGGAAACGCGATCGTGCTGAGATCGTTCTCTATCGCGGTCCTAACGGAGTTGCGATAGCACTCGGCCAGGAGTTCAGGCTCGTTTCCATTTTGGCGGCCGTAGACGGGGCCGACGGTGTGGACGACATATTTTGCCGGTAGATCGCCCCCGCTCGTGATAACGGCTTGTCCGGTCGGCAGACCGTTGGGGAATTCCGTTTCCCTTAGCTTCTTACATGCGTCGTAGATCGCGTGGCCACCCGCTTCGTGAATAGCCCCGTCGACGCCGCCCCCGCCAAGCAGCGTCGAGTTTGCGGCGTTCACGATCGCGTCAACCACCTCTTTGGTGATATCGCCGTGTTTTACGATCAGGCGCCCGTCATAGAATACTTCCGCCATCCTGAAGCTCTCCTACCTTCATGAATTTCAAGTGTAACGCGACAACCAGGCCGAAGACGAGACCGAGACCGGAGAGAAGGACAGCAATGTAGTAGTAGTTACCGAAGTTTCCAAGGCGGACATACGCCCAGATCCCGGCCATCGCAGCGCCGCCAATGGCGAACACGGCCGGCAGAAGGATCAGCTGCTTCGGCAGTTTTTGAGTTGGTTGTTTACGCGTTGAGAACAGGATCGGCTTGAGACGGTCGTACTCCCACGTTACCAGCCAGAGCGCAGCCAGCGACATAAAAATAGTTAGCAGCCATGTACCCGCGAAGCCGACG
The DNA here is from genome assembly GCA_039916585.1 of Pyrinomonadaceae bacterium. Classification (GTDB taxonomy): domain Bacteria; phylum Acidobacteriota; class Blastocatellia; order Pyrinomonadales; family Pyrinomonadaceae; genus OLB17. The sequence goes on from JBDSLC010000242.1 coordinate 30,837, forward strand.
GACGTGGTCAATACCGCAATGTTTAGGATGATCGGCAGAAACATCAACGCTCCCCAATGAGCGGTTCGCGGGAACAGCAGCAGGATCGCCGCGATCATCTGTGCCCAGCCGATAAACTCGTAGTAAAAGCCTGTTTGATAAAGCGCGTTGAAATAGTGCCCGACGGGATGCGAGTCAGGTAGGCTCGTGAACGGTTGGTGGATGATCTTTTTGTAGCTGGGCGGAATGAATCCGACAGCCAGGATTATTCGGGTGAACACTGTGAACACCTGTAGGTACCACCGGTGCGTCATAGACGCGTGAATTCCGTCAAGAATGTTTTCAACTCGCATAGGTTCGCGTTCTCCAGATACCATTAACGCGTAACGGGAGCATGAAAGTTTCATTGAATTTGCTACAATTCCGTCTTTATGAACCTAAATATCATTCCCGTCAAATGGTCGGACGAAGGTGTGCTGATGCTGGATCAGCGGCTGCTGCCGACAGAAGAGAAATGGCTAACTCTGAAGACGTATAACGAAGTTGCGGCCGGCATCAAGGATATGGTTGTCCGGGGAGCGCCCGCAATTGGCGTCTCGGCAGCGTACGGGATCGCGTTGGGCGCTAACTCATTTGTCGGCACAAATGTCGACGACCTAGAAGAAGAGGTCGAGTATATTGGCGACGTGCTGGCGGCGACGCGTCCAACCGCCGTAAATCTTTTTTGGGCGATCGATCGCATGAAACGGACGTTCGCGGCGGCGAAATCGGAAGGGAAGTCGGTAAGCGAGATCAAGCAGATCCTGGTAGACGATAGTAAGGCAATCCACGAAGAGGATATCGAATCGCAACGACTGATCGCACAGTTTGGCGGTGAATTGTTGAATGATCAGGATACGGTTCTCACGCACTGTAATGCTGGCGCTTTGGCTACCGGTGGAGTCTGGGGGACGGCGTTGGGTGTTATTCGCGGAGCGGTCGATCAAGGCAAGCACATCGCCGTGATCGCGGATGAGACTCGTCCGTATCTTCAGGGAGCGCGATTGACCGCGTGGGAACTAATGCAGGACGACATCCCGGTAACACTGATCACCGACAATATGTCCGGCCACGTGATGAAAAAAGGACGAGTGCAGGCTGTGGTCGTCGGCTCCGATCGCATCGCTGCAAACGGTGACGTTGCGAATAAGATCGGCACGTATATGGTCGCAGTGCTCGCAAAGCGTCATGGCATTCCATTCTATGTTGCCGCACCGCTCTCGACCGTCGATTTGAACACGGCGACTGGGGACGAGATCCCGATCGAAGAACGGGATATCCGCGAGGTCACACACGTCAAGGACATCCAACTCGCGCCGGACGACACGATTGTCAGCAATTATGCTTTCGACGTGACGCCGAACGATCTTGTTACGGCGATCATAACTGAAAAGGGCGTTGCGAGGTCTCCGTATACGGAGAGCTTGAAGAAACAATTCGAACAATAGTCATTGGCCTTATGCTGTCATCGGTGTAAGCCGGAGGCTGGATCGCACAAAAACCTAGGTTTCTATATGTTTGCCATGAACCGACCACACATCCGCTTCGTTGCTCTTTCTACGATTCAATTCTGTCTGACGATCTCATCGTTCGCTCAAACGCCGCCACGAGTTACGCCGATGACGCCCGATGTGGTGGACAAGTACGAGCAGATGCTGCCGTCTGCTGATTATGTCCGCCGCGAGGTGATGATCCCGATGCGCGACGGCGTAAAGCTCTTCACGATCGTGATGATGAAGAAAGGCGTGAAAAAAGCCCCGATCCTGCTTTCACGCACACCCTACAACGCGAGCGGCAGTACGGGCCGTAATAGCAGTCAGCGTCTTGTCGACATTCTCGAAGTCATGGACACTGAGTTCGTGGATGACGGCTACGTCCGCGTCTACCAGGATATCCGCGGGTTGTATGGTTCCGAAGGTGAATGGGTACTCAATCGACCCATCGTCGGCCCGCTCAACAAAACCGGGATCGACGAATCGACCGATGCATACGACACGATCGACTGGCTCGTCAAAAACACACCTGAATCGAATGGAAAGGTCGGCGTCATCGGTTCGAGCTACCTTGGATTTACGGCCCTGATGACGCTGATCAATCCGCATCCTGCACTCAAAGGCGTTATCGCTCAGAGCCCGATGGTCGATGGCTGGATGGGCGACGATTGGTTCCACAATGGTGCATTTCGGGTCAGCTCGCTTGCGTATCCGCTTGGCCTTGGATTTAACAAGGGCAAAGGCGGCGGTGAATTTGCCCTAGGCACAGGCGACGAATACACGCGGTTTCTCGAAGCGGGCTCGGTCGCCGACTTCGTAAAGTCAGTCGGAGCGGAACATGTTCCGGGCATCCGGAAGTTCATGGAAAATCCGGCTTACACCGATTTCTGGTCGCTGCAGGCGGTAGATAAATGGCTCGCCGCTCGCCCACATACCGTCCCGACGATGCTTGTGGTAGGCCAGTGGGATCAGGAAGACAGTTACGGGGCACCCGCGGTTTACCGTGCACTCGAACCCAAAGACAAGAATAACGACCGAGTATCTCTTGTTATTGGGCCATGGCGCCATTCTGGGTTTAATCACACCGGTTACGACCTTGGATCACTTATATTCACGGGCGATACAGCCCGTGAATGGCGTGTTAAGTACGCTAAACCATTCTTTGATTATTGGCTCAACGGTGGACCCGATCCAAAAACGCCGCCGGTACTGAGTTACGAAACCGGAACGAATAAGTGGAACGTCTCAACGCGATGGCCGATGGGCACGGCGAAGCCGATCTACCTGGCGGCCGACAGCATCGCGACGTTCGACAAACCAAAGAAGTCGGGAAGCGATGAGTACATCAGCGACCCAGCCAAGCCGGTTCCGTTTATTCCGCGACCGGTCGATTCCGGCG
>JBDSLC010000243.1:0-61890 GCA_039916585.1 Pyrinomonadaceae bacterium
CAAGATGTTCATGGGCGCCCGCGATCTCGACGACAACGCCGGCGCGAAGCCCCCGCACGAGGTCACCGTCTCGAGCTACTGCCTCGACAAGACCGAGGTGACCACGGGCGCATACCAGGGCTGCGTCGAGAAGGGCGAGTGCGAGCGCGCCCTCGAGCAGGTGAGCTGGCCCAACCTCACCGACGAGAAGAAGAAACGCTACAGCCCCTTCTGCAACGCCGGAAAGAAGGATCGGGTCGATCACCCGATCAACTGCGTGGCCTGGTCGATGGCCGACAACTTCTGCAAGAAGAACAAGCACCGCCTCCCCACCGAGGCCGAGTGGGAGTTCGCGGCCCGCGGCTCGAGCCAGCGCAAGTACCCCTGGGGCGACGAGGCCCCCACCGGTAAATTCCTCAACGCCTGCGGCAAAGAGTGCTCGGTCTGGGGTGACAGCCACGCCGAGAAGCACCAGATGATGTACGAGGACGACGACGGCTTCTCGGCCACGGCGCCGGTCGGATCGTTCCCCGCGGGCGCCTCGGCGCAAGGCGTGATGGACCTCGCCGGCAACGTCTGGGAGTGGACCTCGGACTACTTCGCGCCCTACGGCGAGGGCGGCCTCGTCGACCCCAAGGGCCCGGAGAGCGGCGAGAAGCGCGTGGTGCGCGGCGGTGATTTCTTCGGCTTTCAGGCCGATTGGGCCCGCCCGGCCTGGCGCTGGAAGACCGACCCCGAGACCTACAACCACGCCATCGGCTTCCGCTGCGCCGCCGATCCCCGCTGAAGCGCAGGGCGCGCCACGCCCCTGCCCGAGGCACCACGACCGGTGATAGAACGATCCGAGGAGCCGCGCGCGGACGCCTCGATGACGAGCGCCTGCGGCGGGTGGCCTCCGGGGATCGGAAAGGAGATCGAGGATGAGCGCATCGAAGCGGTGGTGGATCACAGCGGGGATCGTGGTGGCAACGGCCCTGGGCGCGGCTTGCTCGTCCGGGAGCAGCAGCAGCTCGAGCACGACGGGCACCTCGTCGACCACGAGCAGCACGACCGGGAGCGGCGGTGGCAGCACGACCTCGACCACGGGGAGCGGCGGCGGCAGCACGACCTCGACCACCGGAGCCGGCGGCGAATCGAGCTACACCTGCAATACCTGCCTCGATCCCGCCCCGGGCGCGGGCGCCAAGGCCAAGGAGTGCAAGGCCCAGGGTGACGCCTGCTTCCAGAACAAGAACTGCGTGCAGCTCTTCAACTGCACCTACCAGGGCACCGTCGACGGCATGGGCAACGCGGTGGGCCCCTGCGACAACAGCGCGGCCGGGGCGTGCTGCACCTTCGACTGCTACGCCCTGATCAAGAGCATCGCCGGCGACTCCGCTGGCCAGGAGGCGATCATGCTCTACGAGGCCGTCGATCAGTGCACGACCTGCGGCGTCTGCAAGGACGTCTGCGACGGCGCCGATCTCTACTGCGCCAAGTACGCCATGGGCCCCAACGCCTGCCCCTGAGGCACAGCGCGCGCGCGTGATCCCCGGCCGCCGGCCTTGGCTACGGCGGCCGGCCCGTGCTCTCCGCCCTGCTCGGTTGACGGGGCCGGGATCCCGTGGAAACTGGGCCTCGCGACGCTCGATCCGGGCGCCCCTTTCGAGGACGAGCCGATCTTGCACTCCCGACCGCGCGCGCTCTCCCTGCCCCTCGCCGCCCTGCTCGGCGCGCTGCTCTGCGCCCTGCCCGCCGACGCCGCCGGCACCAAGCACAGCTCGGCCAAGCGCACCCAGAGCGCGCCCCGCGTGCGCGCCACCCACGACGACGCCGCCGAGACGAAGAGCGCCACCGAGGCTGAGGGCCAGACCGCACGCGAGATCGGCGCGTCGAGGAAACCCAACCTCCTCAAGGTCAAGGCCAGCCGACACATCGAGGTGCACGCCCGCGACATGCGCCTCGACGACACTGCGCGCGAGCGCCTCGAGCGCATCGCTGCCCGCTATTTCAAGGCCACCCGCCGCAAGCTCGTCCTCACCGGCGGCACCCGCACCCCGGGCCGCCAGGCCGAGCTGATGTTCGAGAAGCTCGCCCACGGCGAGGACATCGTGGCCCTCTACGAGAACAAGGCCGCCGCCACCGAGGTGCGCGATGTCTACCAGGACGCGCTCGACAAGGGCCTCAAGAAAAAGGCTTTGATCAAAGCGATCCGCGAGCGAATCGAGTCCCTGATCAGCCGCGGCTCCTACGTCTCCAAGCACCTCAAGTCGGGCGCCGCCGACGTGCGCTCCCGCGACATGAAGCCCCGCCAGGCCGAGGCCCTCCGCGCCGCCGTCAAGGAAGAGGCCGGCGTGACCCTGCTCGACGAGCGGAGCGGCGCCGAGCCGCATTTCCACCTGAGCTTGCAGTAGCGCCTGCACAGCTACTTTGCGCGAGCGCGCCGCCGGGCGTAGATTTGCCGCTTCATGAAGAAGCTTAGCGTCGAGATCTGGTCCGATATCGCCTGCCCCTGGTGCTACGTCGGCAAGCGCCGCTTCGAGGCCGCGCTCGCCGCCTTCCCGCAGCGCGCCACGGTCGAGATCGTCTGGCGCGCCTTCGAGCTCGATCCCGCCGCCCCGCGCGCCCTCCCCGAGGGCCTCTCCTACGCGGTCCGCCTCGCGAAGAAGTACGGCACCAGCGCCGCCCAGGCCGAGGGGATGATCCAGCGCATGACCCAGGTCGCCGCCGCCGACGGCCTGGATTTTCGCTTCGATCTCATCCGCTCCGGCAACACCTTCGACGCCCACCAGCTCCTCCAGCTCGCCGCGCGCCAGGGGCCGCAGGACGCGGACGCCCGACATGGATCGCTCCACAGGGAGCTGATCTTTCGGTCGCGATCGCATCGCTGCCGACACGTCAGGATATCGACGCAAATATCAACGAACAGCTTATCGTTGAGCTTTACAGCAAGTAGTAACTAAGGGTTGGCTGAAGTATCCGGGTTAAGAGAGTTCGTTCTTTTCTTTACTCGATCCGGGGACAAGGCCAACCCATGAGCCATTTTAAAAGAACAATATGACAACGACCAATAACTGGACTAATTTCCAAATGCCTAGCCGGCTGAATGTAGAAACCGAGACCCTTACGGATCACTACGGAAAATTCTACGCACAGCCGTTCGAACGCGGATTCGGTACAACCATCGGGAACTCGATCCGGAGAGCATTGCTGTCGTCGATCGAAGGATCGGCGGTTACCGCGGTCAAGATCGAGGGCGTAGAGCACGAGTTTTCACCGATCAACGGAGTGGTCGAAGATGCGACCGACGTCATCCTTAACCTCAAGCAGGTCCCGTTCAAGTTGAACGGTACAAGTCCGAAGACCCTCACCATTTCGAAAAAAGGTAAGGGCGAGGTTACCAGCGGTGACATTCAGGGCGATTCTGATGTCGAGATCCTGGATCCGACGGTTCACATCGCTACCATCAGTGGTTCGGGCGCCTTCAATGTGGAAATGCGTCTAAAGCGCGGCCGTGGATACGTCGCCGCGGAACTTAACAATGACGAGGACCTCTCGGTAGGCTACATTCCGATCGATTCGGTACACACACCGATCAAAAAGGTTAATTACACGGTCGACAAGACGCGTCAAGGTTCCAACACGGAGTTCGACAAACTGGTTATCGAAGTTTGGACCGATGGTTCGGTTGCTCCTGAGGATTCGATCGGCCTCGCGGCGAAACTGGTGAAAGATCATATGTCGATCTTTATTAACTTCGAGGAAGAGGAAGAAGAGTACAAGTATGAAGATATTGCGCGTCCGCCGCTAATGCGGAACGACCTGCTGGATAAGCCGGTTGACGAGCTTGAACTTTCGGTTCGCTCTTATAACTGTTTGAAGAATGCCGATATCCGCTCGATCCGTGATCTCATCAAACGCAGCGAGAAGGATATGCTGCATACGAAGAACTTCGGCAAGAAATCGCTGACTGAGATCAAAGACTTGCTTCACGGCATGGGACTCGACTTCGGAATGGATTTTGACGAGCAGGGCAACCCGATCCCGGGAACTGGCGGAAGAGACTTAGATTAAGGATGAAGGATGAAGGATGAATTCCTCTATTCTTTAGATATATGCGACATTTAAAAGCACATCGTAAACTGGGAAGGACGACCGAGCATCGTATGTCAATGCTTAGGAACCTGGCGACCTCGCTCATCAACGCCGATAAAGAGTACATTGTGACGACGATCGCCAAGGCGAAGGAACTACGTCCTTTCGTCGAAAAAGCGATCACGCTCGCCAGAAAGGCACAGGCTTTGTCCGGTGATGCCGCTAAGATCGAGGAAGTGCACCTTCGTCGACAGGCAGCTCGGTTTTTCCACGCGGGAAATAGCACCTACAAGGAAGATTCGAGCCGTTTCCGCGGTAAGAAAGGTGAGGCAAAGGAGCCGATCGAACGTACAGCGGGTGTGAAAGCGGTTCAGCGTTTGTTCGGCGAGTTGGGTTCGCGCTACGAGACGCGAAACGGTGGTTACACGCGTATAATCCGTCTCGGCCGCCGCTCCGGCGACAACGCCGAACTTGCTGTCATTGAGCTTGTCGATAATCCCCGCGAACTAGCGGCGAAGACCGCTTAATTTCTCTCAGGAGGACGTTCACACTATGGGTGACCCAGGAGCTTCTGAAGCGAAAGACAAATCGGCGGGAAAGGGATCGAAGGTGGCAGGCGATGCATCGCTGAATCTTGATGAGATCCGCGAATTGGCCGAGTTGGTCAATGAGCACGGCTTTACCGATTTCGAGTTTGAGAACGAGAATATACGCGTTCGGCTGAGCAAGCAGGTAAATACGCAAGTCTTCGCGGCGCCTCAGATGGCGGCTCCCGTCCAGGCTTCACCTGCAGCGGGTACCTCGGTTTCAGCTGAATCAGCGCCGGGTGCTCCGGTTGATGAAGATGCTGGACTGCACAAGATCACATCGCCGATCGTTGGAACTTTTTACCGTTCACCCTCTCCAGACAAGCCGTCCTATGTTTCCGAGGGAACAACGGTCTCGGCGGAAACGGTTGTTTGCATCGTTGAAGCGATGAAACTGATGAATGAGATCCAGGCGGAAGCGAGCGGCGAGATCGTTAAGATCTACGTTGAAAACGGCGCTCCGGTCGAATACGGCCAGCCGCTGTTCGGTATCAGGAAGTAAGTGAAATCAGCCACGAATTTCACGAATTTCACGAATTCTTTTCGAATCGTTCGTGTGATTTGTAAAATTCGTGGCTAACTCTTTATGACTAGAGAGATCCGAAAAATTCTGATCGCAAATCGCGGCGAGATCGCGAACCGCATTATCTGGACGTGTAAGGAAATGGGCATCCAGACAGTTGCGGTCCACTCGGAAGCCGACCGCGAAGCTCTTCACGTCCGATTTGCAGACGAGGCCGTTTGTATCGGGGCCCCTCCGTCGGCTCAAAGCTATTTGAATATCCCAGCGATCATCAGCGCGGCCGAGATCACAAACGTGGACGCTATCCATCCCGGTTATGGGTTCCTTGCGGAGTCGGCTACGTTCGCACGGATCTGCGAAGACTGCAATATCAAATTCATCGGGCCCAGCGCAGATGTTATTGCGATGATGGGCGATAAGGTCGAAGCTCGGCGGACGATGCAGGCGGCGGGCGTTCCGATCCTGCCTGGCAGTCCTGACCCTATTGAATCGGCGGAAGAAGCGATCGAAGTTGCGAAAGAAATTGGGTTCCCGGTGATCATCAAAGCTGCTGCCGGAGGTGGCGGTCGCGGGATGCGCATCGTTCGCGAAGAGTCGGAATTGAAGACCAATCTCGAGACGGCTCAGGCGGAGGCGCTTGCGGCCTTCAAGAATGGTTCGGTCTATATCGAGCGATATATTGAACGGCCGCGGCATATCGAGATCCAGATACTTGCTGACGAGCATGGAAATGTTATTCATCTCGGCGAGCGGGAATGCTCGATCCAGCGCCGGCATCAGAAGCTTCTCGAGGAGGCTCCATCGCCTGTGATCACGCCGGAGCAACGTGACGCGATGGGTGCAGTTGCGGTGAAAGCTTGTCAGGAGATAGGGTATTCGAGTGCGGGAACCTTCGAGTTTCTTCTCGACGAAGACGGAAGTTTTTACTTCATGGAGATGAATACGCGAATTCAGGTCGAGCATCCGGTTACCGAAATGGTCACGCTCACTGATATTGTGCGCAACCAGATCCGAATTGCGACAGGCGAGGACCTAGCGTACGAACAAGATGAGGTCCGATTGTTTGGCCATTCGATCGAATGCCGAATTAACGCCGAAGATCCGGTGAAATTCACCCCGAGCCCGGGTAAGATCACGGCTTTCAACATTCCAGGCGGCCCAGGCGTCCGCGTTGATACGGCTGTGTATCCCGGTTACGTTGTGCCGCCGTACTACGATTCTATGATCGCCAAGCTGATCGTCCATGCGCGGACTCGTGAACTCGCGATCGCACGAATGCAGCGTGCTTTGGATATGATGGTGATAGAGGGTATCAAGACGACGATCCCGCTTCACAAAAAGATCATGGCGGATGAGCGTTTTCGCGCCGGAGATTTTTCGACGAAGTTCATGGAAGAGTTTGAGTATTCAGTTGATAACTAGGGTTGGATAACCGATAATTATCAGCAGAATAACTCTCATTTTTACAGGTTAGATTATTCATTATGCATCGTGGTTACCGGGCTCGATCTCGGAGTTACTGCGAACAACAGGAGAGGCCGTTTAGAGCAACTAGTAATGTCAACATTAAAAGAAACGAAAGAACAGTTAGTTGGAGACTACAGGACGCACGGTTCAGATACCGGATCGTCACAGGTTCAGATCGCACTGCTGACGCAGCGGATCACCGAATTAACCGCGCACTTTAAGATCCATAAAAAAGACAACAATTCGCGACGCGGATTGCTCATTCTGGTCTCGCGTCGTCGTAAGCTTCTAGATTATTTGAAGCGAAAGAATATCGCTGAGTATCACACGATCATCGAGAAACTCGGGTTGCGTCGCTAATTTTTTTGTGGGGAAGGTTCGCCTTCTCACTTCTCACTTTTCCTTTTTTGCTGGTCCCTTCGGGCCATAAAATCTACATAGTTCCTTACGAAGGATTTTGATGATGCCTGCTGAACGTGACAGCGACAATTTTGGCTACATACAAAATAGGGACGAAATTTTGGAATTCTCCGAGAGCGGCGGGTGCTTCACGAACAGCACTGGCCGCTTTTGTTTTGAGGAATAGAAAATGACTACAAAGAAATATTTAAAAGAATCGATCAAGGTCGGCGGCCGTGATCTTTCGGTTGAGACGGGAAAGGTCGCCAAGCAGGCCGATGGTTCGGTTGTGATTCAATACGGCGAGACGATGCTTCTGGTCACCGCCGTAAGCAATAAGACGGCAAAGGAAGGTCTCGATTTCTTCCCGCTAACGGTCGAATATCGTGAGGCGAGCTATGCCGCCGGCCGCATCCCCGGAAACTACTTCCGGCGGGAAGGCCGCCCGAGTGAGAAAGAGGTTCTTACGTGCCGGTTGATCGACCGTCCGGTTCGTCCGCTATTTGCGGACGGATACCGTTTTGAAACCCAGATCGTCGGTTCGGTGATCTCGTCAGATGGTGAAAATGATCCGGATGTGATCGCGCTCACGGGTGCTTCATGTGCGCTTTACCTGTCGGATATTCCGTTCCACAACCCAATCGCGGGGATCCGTATTGGGTTGATCGACGGCAAGTACATTATCAATCCGACGTACGATCAACGCCGCGAGTCGCAGCTTAACCTCGTAGTGGCAGGTACTGAAGAAGCGATCTGCATGGTTGAGTGTGAGGCTCTGGAAGTAGCTGAAGACATTATGGTCGAAGCGCTGATGCTGGCTCACAAAGAGATCAAACGTCTTTGCCTGTGGCAGGTGGAACTCGGCAAGGCTCTTGCGATCACGAAGCGTGAATTCAGCGTTCCGGAACTCGATCCGCACATTGTTGCTGACGTTGAGAAGACGTGGACCGACAAGCTTCGTGCCGCCTTGGATTCAACGGGTCGCGAGAAGATCGGAGTTTATGCCGGACTCGACGCCTTGAAAAAGGAAGTCGTCGAAAGCTATCCGGAAGATGCTCCGGGAGCACGTGCCACAGCGGGCAAGGCTTTTGGAAAGCTGAAGGAGAAGATCTTCCGCGAGGATATGCTCGGCAACCGCCGCCGTCCCGATGGGCGCAAATTCTCTGAGATCCGTCCAATCACATGCGAGGTCGGCTGGCTTCCGCGTGTACACGGTTCGTCGTTGTTCACCCGCGGTGAGACTCAGGCAATCGTCACGACTACGCTCGGAACGAAAATGGATGGCCAGTTTATGGACGACCTTGAGAAAGGCACCATCGACCGCCGCTTCATGCTTCACTATAACTTCCCGCCGTACTCGGTCGGCGAAGCGGGGCGCTTTGGCGGAACGTCGCGTCGCGAAACGGGCCACGGCAACCTCGCTCGACGAGCGATCGAAGCTGTCCTGCCGGACGAGGCTGACTTTCCATACACGCTCCGCATCGTTTCAGACATCACTGAATCGAACGGATCGTCGTCGATGGCGTCGGTCTGCGGCGGTATCCTGAGTCTTATGGACGCAGGCGTTCCGATCAAGCGTCCGGTCGCTGGTGTTGCTATGGGCTTGGTGATGGAAGGGAAGCAATACGCGATCCTTTCGGATATCGCCGGAGCCGAAGATCACTACGGTGACATGGACTTTAAGGTGACCGGAACCAGTGAGGGCATCACGGCCCTGCAGATGGACATCAAGGTCGGCGGTATCAACGCGATGATCCTTCAGGAAGCTCTCGAGCAGGCTCGAAAGGGCCGGCTGCACATTCTGGATGTCATGGCGAAGGCGATCGCTGAGCCGCGTGAAGATATTTCAGACTACGCTCCGCGTATCATCACCATCAAGATCCATCCAGATAAAATCCGCGACGTGATCGGAAAGGGTGGTTCTGTTATTCGTGCTTTGACCGAAGAGACAGGAGCGAAGATCGACGTCCAGGATGACGGAACGATTCTTATCGCGACCGCCGATGGCGAAGCGGCCGCAGAAGCTGTTGCCCGCATTAGGGCGATCACGGCGGAAGCAGAGATCGGAGATACTTATCTTGGGACGGTTTCGCGTATCGTCGATTTCGGCGCCTTCGTCGAGATCATGCCCGGCCTAGACGGCTTGCTGCATATCTCGGAGATCGCAGAACATCGCGTCAAGGAAGTCCGCGACGAACTCCAGGAAGGGCAGCAGATCATGGTCAAGTGCATCGGCAAGGAAGGCAACAAGATCAAGCTTTCACGCAAAGCGATCTTGATGGAAGAAAAGGCAAAGGCTAAAGGCGGCGAGGAATAACCGTTGGCTCAACTGAAACTCAAAAGGACGGTTTCGGCCGTCCTTTTGTTTTCGCTCCTTGGTTCGTTATAACATTTCATTTTTATGTCAGCACCAAATATTGAAACTATAGTCTCTCTTTCCAAACGCCGGGGGTTTGTGTTTCCTGCGTCGGATATCTATGGCGGGCTGGGTTCGTCGTGGGATTATGGGCCCTTGGGGGTAGAGCTGGCGAATAACATCAAAAATAGTTGGTGGCGGTGGGTAGTACATGAGCGCGACGACATAGAGGGGCTTGATTCGTCGATCATTCAGAATCGGCTTGTGTGGAAATATTCTGGTCACGAGGAGACGTTCAGCGATCCACTTGTGGATTGCCGCGACTGTAAAACGCGGTTGCGTGAAGACAAGCTCGACAAGAACGAAGGTGGGAACCTCGTTTGCTCGAACTGCGGCTCGACTAACCTGACCGAATCGCGTCCGTTCAACCTGATGTTCAAGACGACGGTAGGAGCGGCATCGAGCGACGATGACGAATCGGCCTTAGCTTACCTTCGTCCCGAGACAGCGCAAGGGATATTCACGAATTTTGCGAATGTGCTGAACACGTCGCGACGCAAGCTGCCATTCGGTATTGCTCAGATCGGCAAGGCGTTTCGAAATGAGGTGACACCCGGCAACTTCATCTTCCGCACCCGAGAGTTTGAGCAGATGGAGATCGAATATTTCTGCCGGCCCGAGGATGCTCCGCGCGCGCATCAGGAATGGCTCGACGGTTTTCATGAGTGGATCCGCTCGCTGGGGATCTCAGACGCGAATATCAAAGACTACGAACAGACCAAGGAAGAACTCGCCCACTATTCGCAACGAACGGTCGATCTTCTTTATAGATTCTTCCCGGAGCGTGAAGACGAGTCGAAGCAGTGGGATGAGCTGATGGGGATCGCCAATCGGACGGATTACGATCTTCGCGTCCATTCGAAGAAGCCGGAAGACGCAGAAGGGAAGCGGATCAACCCGGATTCGACAGAGGATCTGTCGTATTTCGATCCGCAGACCAATGAACGGTTCTATCCATATATTATCGAGCCTTCAACCGGTGTGAATCGGACACTGCTGGCGGTAATGATGGATGCGTATGAGGAACGCACGAACGATAAGGGTGAGGTTCGGGTGATACTCAAGCTGAAGCCGGAACTCGCCCCGATCAAGGTTGCGGTGCTTCCGCTCGCGAAGAATAAGCCCGAGATCGTTGAGATGGCTAGGAAGATCAAGAAAGATCTCCAGCCGTCAATGCGTGCCGTTTATGATGACACTGGCGGTATCGGAAAGCTTTATGCCAGGCAGGACGAGATCGGAACTCCCTTCTGCGTTACCGTAGATCACGAATCGCTAGAAGACAACGCCGTAACTGTTCGAAATCGTGATACGTGGGAGCAACAACGAGTTGGTGCCGACGAACTTAAGAGCTACTTAGGACAAGAGCTATCGAAGTAGCGGAAGATAGGTCCCTAGGCTCAGTTGTCCGTGCTATTCTGGGTGCGATGGAAAGCGGGTCCGTTGCGGTTTTAACAGCCACGCCAATGCCTCGTCGGTCTCGTAAAAAATGCAGTCGGTGCTGTAGTATTCGGCAAAGACCTGATACTGCCGCGACACTCCATATTGTACGGGCCTATCGACGACGATGGCGGTTCGCCAGGTACGGCTGCCGAGGGCCGGTTGGACCACGGACGAGACCAGATCCCGCATTTCGTTTCCAGTGATCTTGATCGTCGCCTTGCGGAGATCGACCAGAGTAGTTCGGACTTCAAGGACCTCTGGGTCAGAAAGATAGTCTCGCCAAAATTGGCTGAGGTCGGACGCCGTAACGGTGCCGTCCCATACCTCGAAAATGACACCAACCGCCGTGTCTACCACATAAGAGATCGGGGACTTTGCAAGGTCGTCTGACATCAAGCTACGTTTTCTATAAAAATCTGATACTAGCGCAACATCAGTTTTGCTATCAATAGGCGCCGAAAAGTTTGACTTCGAACCGGATTCGACGAGCAGGGCAATGAACTTAGGATACTCAGCCATTTCTGAATTGGCCAAACTCGTTGGCGGTGTCGGCGGGCGGGCGATGCTTGTCGGCGGATGCGTGCGCGATGAGCTGATGGGAATCCCGCCGAAGGACTGGGATCTTGAGATCTATGGGGTTGAGCCGGAGTCGTTGCGGGAGATACTGGTCGAATTTGCGGCTGGAGTCGGCGAAGATCTTAATGTTGTAGGAGAGGCATTTACGGTTTATAAGATCGGCAGCGATCTCGATGTTGCCTTACCTCGGCGAGAACGGAAGGTGGGTCGCGGGCATAAAGGATTTGTGGTCGAAGGTGATCCTTCGATGTCCTTTGAGGAAGCGTGCTCGCGGCGAGATTTCACCGTCAATGCGATTCTTAAAGATCCATTGACCGGAGAGATCATCGATCCCTTCAGCGGCAGGGACGACATTGAAAAGAAGGTTCTTCGTCACGTATCGGACGAATCGTTCGGCGAGGATAGTCTACGCGTTCTGCGTGCAGCCCAGTTTGCCGCGAGGCTTGAGTTCGACATCGCTCCGGAGACGGTCGAGTTATGCAAGTCAATCGACGTGAACGATTTGCCCAAGGAGCGCATCTGGGGCGAACTCGAAAAGCTTTTGCTGCAATCGGATCAGCCGTCGATCGGGCTTAAATGGCTTTACGATCTTCGTGTCGTCGATCAACTGTTCCCTGAGCTGGCATCTCTCGTAGGGGTACCGCAGGAACCCGAATGGCATCCGGAGGGCGACGTTGATGTTCACACGATGATGGTATGCGACGAGGCTCGCAAACTGATCGGCGATCTTGATTATCCGAGGCAGGTGGCGGTTATGCTAGGGGCCGTTTGTCACGATCTAGGTAAGCCTCCGACTACCGAGTTTGTCGACGGTCGTACGCGATCGCTCGGGCACGACGAGGCCGGCGTCGAACCAACGATCACGTTTCTCGACCGGCTCGGCATCCATACTCTTCATGGATTCGATGTCCGCGAACAGGTCATCGAACTCGTCCGCTATCACCTGAAGCCGGGCATGTATTACAAATCCAAGTCGCCGGTCGGCGACGGAGCGTTTCGGCGTCTGGCGCGAAAGGTCGAGCCGGACCTTCTATATCGAGTGGCGAAGGCAGATTCGCTCGGGCGTTATCCTGATTGGGACCGAAGCAAGATGATTTTCGGTTCGGAAGCTCAGGAGTGGTTTATTGGGCGCGTGCGCGAACTGCAGGTTGAGAAGAAGGCTCCCGAACCGATCCTGATGGGACGGCATCTTATCGAGCTGGGACTTATACCGGGCATGGAATTTAAGAGGATCCTTGACGCGGTATACGAGCGCCAGCTCGATGGCGCGATCTTTGATCTGCCTTCCGCGATCGAGGCGGCCAACCACCTACTGCGCGAGGATGGCTGATTGTTGAACAATATTATTTTTGTTCACCTGCTTATGTAGGAGCGTCGCAAGCGCTATCGCGGCTAAGATCATAGATATGCTTACGTATCCAGTAACCTCGTAATGAGCGAGTGTATTATCCGGCATCTTTACAACGATCAGGCCCGCAAGCACGGAAGCAAATCCGACAAACAACTGCTGTACTGAGGAGTTAAAACTCATAAAACTGCCTCGACGCTCGGGCGGCACGACGTTGCTGATCATCGCTTGCGCAGGAATAAATCTTCCCGCAGAAACTACGAACCAAGCTCCTGTCACGCACAGCACGAGGTAGAACGGAATGTGCGGAAGGTTTGTGATCAATGCGATCAGGGGAACGCTTACCAGTATCAGCACGACGAACACATTGTATTTGCCCAACTTATCAGCGACCCGGCCGATAAAAGGTGAGGTGAAGATCGTCAGCGTACCACCGACCATATAAATTAGCGGAGTCTGAGTCTTTGAGAACCCCATGTTGAATTCCATGAAGGGATTTATGAATGGGATGATCATAAAATGTCCCATCATCATGAACGCGGTCAGACCCAACGCATACAACTGCCCAGTATTCCTGAAAACGTCGGCTACCAAGGTCACCGGCCCGATCTTGGGCTCTGTTCGTTCGTGCAGATGCTTATCCATCCTAGGGAGAAATCTGATCAGAAACGGCGTTAGCACCACCCCAAGGATCACCACAAAAAAGAACGGAGCATGCCAGTTGAATAAGTTGGCGATATACAGTCCGAAGGGAACGCCGAACACCGACGCCGCCGAAAAGGCGGCCATGATCATGCCCATCGCCGCCCCTCGACGCTCATAGGGAATCAAGTCCGCGACGATCGACAAGACCTGGGCTCCGATCAGTCCGCCGAAGAGCCCGGCTACGATACGAGAGATGAGCAGGATCTCGAAGGCAGGTGAAAGAGCGCAGCACAAGGTTCCGATCAGGAAGCCTGCATAGGCGAAGAGGAGAACTCGTTTTCGGTCGAATCTGTCAACGAAGAAAGCTGCGAGAAAACCCGAGAGCCCGGCACTGAACGTATAAGCGGCCACTAACCACGAGAACTGCTGCGAGCTGATGTTGAAATACGGCATCAGGTAATTTCCCAGCGGCATCAAGATCATGAAATCCATGATGTGCGTGAAATTCAGCAGCGTTAGAAGCAGTAATATTATTCGTTCCTTCATTTCCATGGCAACAGTGCCTCCCGGCAGATTTATGATTGTAACAAATATGGTTACAGTTCGCCAAGGAAAATTGATAGAATTAGGAAAGGCCGTGTGAAGGCACGTGGACTGGGTCGATTTCGGATCAAACGATCCGGTTCTGAAGGGCTTTGGCCACCGCTTCGCTCTTTGAATGAACCTGGAGTTTCTCGTAGATGTGACGCATATGGAACTTGATCGTATTGTAGCTAACGCTTAGTTCGACGGCGGCGGTCGTATAGTTGTGGCCCTCGACGAGTAATTTTAGTAGCCGCGTTTCGTGCGGTGTCAGATCGTAATCGACCTTCTCGGGTGGACGAACTTCGCGGAAGAGTTTGATGACGCGGCTGGCAACTTCGGGAGACATTGGCGCGCCCCCGGTGACGGCTTCCTTGATATTCTCGAGCAGCTTCGCCGGAGCGGTTCGCTTCAGAAGATAACCCGTCGCCCCTGCACATATCGCGTCGAAGATGCGTTCATCGTCGTCGTAAATGGTGATCATCAAAACGGTCATATCCGGATACTCGTTTTTGAGTATTTTGATGCCTTCAATGCCGGTCATTCCGGGAAGTCCAATATCGCTAAGCAGAACGTCCGGGACGTTACCCTTGATCTTCGGTATAGCCTCTTCCATCGAGCGATAGGCGCCGGTCAGCGAAAATCCTTCGGTAAAGTTTATGAGGGTGGCGAGGCCCTCGCGAACGTCGCGCATATCCTCGACTATCGCCGTCCTGATCGTTGCTGGTGCTGTTGCTTCCGTCATATAAAAAGAAAAAATAACCGCCGGAGTTGTTGAGCATGCCCAACCGAATCGGCGGCCGGTAAACAGTACGGTTCGGGCATTAGTTTATTCAAAAACACCCGATCGCGAACCACCCGCACGGGTAGCCATAGGTCTATCCTCGATTCGGTATGATCGAATCGTCGAATGCCAGGTCGCGCGGCATTCGAAGTTTAACGATAGTGCCGGTGAGCTTCGCGGAATTGATGTCCAGAAATCCGCCCATTTCCATTGCACGCCGGCGCATACTCGGAATACCGTTGCCGGAATATCCCTCTGCAGTGAATGTGTCCTCAAAGCTCGGGGCGACGTTTTCAAACCCGGCACCGTCGTCCTGAACATCCAGTTCGATCGTCCTATCGTCGATGCTCAGACGTACGCTAACACTTGCGGCTCCGGAATGTTTGGCGATATTATTGATCGCTTCTTTGAAAACGAGAAAAACCTCGCGACGAATGTTCGAATCGACAATGATTGCGGAGCTATCGTCAGGCAGATCGAACCGTGTCCTGATCCCGTTGGGTGCAAGCACGTCTGATGCGAATCGTCGCATGCGCTGCACGAGGTCGCTGAGGTGATCCTTGGCGGGGTTGATCGACCACACGATGTCACTCATAGTACCTACAAGTTCATTAGAAACCTCGGTGATCTTATTTAACGGCACGGCCGAACCGTTACCTTCGTTCTTAGTTTGAGCGACCTGAGATAGGATCGCGATCTGCGTCAGGCTCGCGCCTATGTCATCGTGCAGGTCAGTGGCGATACGCGACCGAACACGCTCAAGTTCCACGAGTCGTTCTTCACGAGATCGTCGAAGACGTTCTTCAGATCTACGGGCCTCCTCAAGTGCCGCGTTTATCTGCACCAGTTTTCTCGTGCGATACGAATAGATTCCATAGATCGCAAGTCCAACGGCGATCGCTGCCAGCGTCAGAAACCACCATCGTTGCCAGATGGGCGGTACTATTTGGAATGAAACGATCGCCGGCGAAGGGCTCGACACGCCTTCGGTATTTACAGCCCGCACAAGAAACCGATATGTGCCGGGCCGAAGGTTCGCGTAGGTCACCGTAACCTGGTCCGACTGCTGGCTCCAATCCTGGTCTGCACCTTCGAGCATGAACTGATATCGCAGGAACTCTCCTGCACGCAGATCGAGACCGAACCAATCTATCTGAAAGTTATTGTCCGTATATGGTAGTTCGCCAGCAGCAAATGTCGCGGCGCCAAGTTCCGAAACGTTTTCCAATCGACCCGAAACCCGGAGACTGCCGATAAGTACTTGTGGAGGCGACGGATCTTTGTCTTCGAGCGGTGTTAGCTTGGAAACACCGTCATTTGTAACGAACCAGAGATCGTCGTTCTGATCTCTGAGCGAATCGACGACAAAATCGGAAGCGAGCCCCTCCGAAACGGTGAAGCGCTTCACGTGGCCGGTGTCAGGTCCGTAGCGCTCGACGCCGCGGGCGCCGCCGAGATAAAGTCTCCCGAATTTGTCTTCGATTATCGTCCGAATGTTATTACTAAGCGGTGCCGACGCGACGTCAACTTTTTCGAAGGTCGGATGGTCGCTCTCGTGATCGTTTACTTTGTATAGGCCATGGACCGACGTCGCAAGCCACATACGGCCTTTCGAATCAACGAGCATATCCGTGATCAGGCCCGTCTCGGGAATTCCACTCGCAAAGATTCGAACGTTTCCGTTCTCATAGATCCCAAGCCCGCCCTCATAGAATCCTAGCCAGATCCGGCCTCGAGAGTCTTCCAAGAAAGACGACGGTGCTTTGCCAAGCGGATACCCGCTTACCTCCGAAAGAGGTTGAAATGTCTTGGAGCCGGGAGTCATGATCGCTACGCCGTTTCCGGAAGCATTCGATCCGCGTGTCGATACCCAAATATTCTTTTTTGAATCCTCAAAGATCTGGAAGATTCCGTTCGACAAAAGGCCGGATGATGTGTCGTATGTCGCTGAGGGTGCTTCACCTTGGAGTTCGCGAAAATCGGTGACTCCGGCAAATCTATACAGCTTAGTATTTGTAAGCAGCCACCAGTCCCCATCGCTCGATCGCATTGCGAACCTCGAGGTCCAGAGATAAAGCGAGTCAATCGGGAGACCCGGCCGAACGGTGTCAAGCGAGGTCCCGTTGAATCGATTCAGTGTGTGGTCCCGGCCGGCAAATACGGGAGCGCCGGATGGGTCGGTTGTAGAGGAAAAAAATCGCGAAGAGTCCGGACCGTCGCCGGCACCGTAAGTCACCAGTCCGCTCCGGTTGATCCGGGCGAGCCCGGCGTGGCCGCCAACCCAAAGATTGCCGGCACTATCTTCAGCCATTCGGGACATGACCGGAGGAAGGCCCTCACTCGATCGATGAACTTGCAGTGAATCCTTTCTAATTTCGAAAAGCACATTTTCCGCAGTGATCCAAATAGTTCCGTCCGAGGTTTCGACGAGCCTCTTGGAATAGGAGTTCTCAACGAAAGATGTTTCCTGATCCGAAACATATTCGAAGATCTCGCCGCCTCGCTGCGGTAACTTAACTTCCTTGCCGGGCGTCAAAACGAGACGCTGCGATGGGACAAAATCCTTAAGGATCAGTTTTTCACTGCCAACTAGCGATTCGGCCGGCTCAGAGAAAATCGCGTGTACCTTGTTGCCAACTGTCAGCCAAACTATACCGTTCCGAGCGACTACCATGGAATTCGATCCGCTCTCTGCAGGTGATTCGAATGGGTAGAAGACCAACCGCTCGTCGGGGAGTCTTCTAATGAGTCCCCAGCTCGAATTCATCCAGATCGACCCGTCGGGGGATTCGGCGAGCTCAGATATCTGAAGCGGACGATCAGGATTGTTTGGAAGTTCAAGTGGATAGCGTTCTAACTCTGACTTGCCATCCCGTTGAACCAGTCTCGATAACGGCCCGTTGTTGAACCAAAGACTCCCATTCCGGTCTTCGAGGAATGATCCCCGCGAGCCGAATAGGAACTCCGCAGAGATCGTCCGGTCGAAAGAGGAACGGTTGTCCGACACCACGTCCGGCCGGAGGCGAAAGGTGCCGCCTGTCGTAGACACGTAGTACTCTCCAGCTCGCGTTTCAAAGATGACTTCGATGCCCGGAGGAGACGATGTGTCGCCGATCCGGTAAGTGACGAACCGCGATCCGTCAAACCGCGACAATCCGTCGCGCGTGCAAAACCACATGAAGCCGCGCGAGTCCCGATATATGTAATCAACGAATCCGCTGCCGAGTCCGTCGGCGGAGGTAAAGATGGTGACGGGGAGGTGTTTTGCAGACACTGTTGCCGCCAAAAGGGCAAGCCCGAGGAACATCAGCAATGGAGTTCGAGCGTAAATCCTACGCAGCGTCATATAAAGGCGTTCGTCTGAAGAAATGTAGCGTAACTTCGGAAGGACGTCCACACCCGAACGGGTGGTCTCCCTCCGCCGCCGATCGTCCCGCGGCGTGAGGCACTCAACCTGCGAGGTGTGAATCTTCCTCTTCACGGACCGGAGCTTCCGGATCGGATTCCCTCGAGCCGCACTGCAGACACTCGTTAGTTCGACTCATGTAGATCCAGATACTAACCGCGGCGAAGAAAACGGTGAACATACCGTATCCTATGTTGCCTAGAAACAGCGAAAACTCACCCAAATGTGCCGCATAAGGCAGCGAGGAAATATACAGGATCAAGATCTGAACAACAGCACAGTTTCGAAAAAAGGCGGCACAGTCTTTCCCCATTCGTAAAAGTGATGCCGCGGCGGCCAGTATGAAACTGATGGCCGGCACGATTATCGGTGCATGGGGCAACACATCCCGCATATTCTCAAGGCGTCCGGATTGAATCAAATAGGGTGAAAAAGCCGGAGGATCGTAGAGCCAGAATGGAATGGTCACCGCGAGGAACACGGCTGCGGCGATACTGCAGTACCGCGCCGCGACTTTCCAGTTCGAATTCTGCAAAAGCACGGAAAATAAGATGGGAGTGAGAACAAGGAAATTGGACCTCGACGATAGACTAATACCAAGTAGAATGGCTGGAAACAGTCGTTGCCAACTTGAGGAGCCTTCGTTAGCAACCGCCCGAACAAGTAGCCACATACTGATCAGTATGTAGATCGCGTTTGACATGTGGTCCGAACCCACAGCGATCACCTGATAGGCAGTGGGGCTTACGAGTACGACTGTCAATACGATCATCAGGGCGGGTTTGAAACTGCCGAAAACAGTTCGTGCCGCGGCTGAAAGAGCGCCGATCCAAAAGATATTCTGTAATGGGAGGAGTCCAGAGAGGACAAACGGGAACGAAAGTAATATCGCTCCCGGCATGGGGGACAACAACCCCCCCAAGTATGTCTGTTGATAGTAAGGGTAACGGCCGGCAGCGATCTCCGTTACGCCGATGATCAGTGCGTCGTCAACATCGGTGCCGCCTCCAAACCGACCTGAGTTTGCGATCGGGTAAAGAACGAGGGCAAAGACCGCTAGAACGGTGATGGTTAGTAGCAAGATCCAGAGAGCATTGTTCTCCGACAATCGGACAGACACGATCGGAAGTAACTTGTAGTATGCGAACGTAAGCCCGACAAGTCCGGCTATCAGATAGCCGATCATTCCCGCCACACCACCGTACTTCAACGGTATATCAAGCGACGGCAATAATAGAAGCAAGGCGAATCCGATGACTGCCATTGCGGGGCTTGTGCTGACTTGAGGGTGCTGACTCATTTACCGGAAAGAAACTGGGCGAACCGCCTTAGGAACGGTTCGCCCAGTTTCGTTCACTTACGCGTATTAACTAAGCCTTGCCTTCAAGAAACGCCTTCAGACGACGGGATCGCGACGGATGGCGAAGCTTTCGCAGAGCTTTTGCTTCGATCTGTCGGATGCGTTCGCGGGTAACCGCAAAGTGTTGGCCAACTTCTTCAAGCGTGTGCTCGGAACCGGTATTGCCGAGGCCGAAACGCATCTTGATAACCTTTTCCTCGCGAGGAGTAAGAGTCGCGAGAACCTCGTCGGTGATCTCGCGAAGATTAGAGAATGTCACGCTCTCAGCAGGATTTAATATCGATTTGTCTTCGATGAAGTCCCCTAAGTGTGAGTCTTCCTCTTCACCGATAGGCGTTTCGAGCGAAATAGGTTCCTGTGCGATCTTCAGAACCTTTCGGACCTTAGACACCGGAATGTCCATCCGCTTTGCGATCTCTTCGCTCGACGGTTCGCGGCCGAGTTCCTGCACAAGTAAACGCGAAGTCCGTATCAACTTGTTGATCGTCTCGATCATGTGGACCGGGATGCGGATGGTTCGTGCCTGGTCGGCGATCGCACGCGTGATCGCCTGTCTGATCCACCATGTCGCGTAGGTCGAGAACTTATATCCGCGGCGCCACTCGAACTTATCGACCGCCTTCATCAAGCCGATGTTTCCTTCCTGGATCAGGTCTAGGAACTGAAGTCCGCGATTTGTATACTTCTTCGCGATCGATACGACGAGGCGAAGATTGGCTTCTACGAGTTCGCGCTTTGCTTGGTTCGTCTCATACTCACCGACGCTTATTGTTTGATAAGCACGCTTGACCTCGACGGTGGTAAGATGGAACCCCTCTTCGATCTCAGCCAGTGCCGCCTTCGATTCCGCAATTCGCTTGTTCAGCTCACGTCTCTCCGGAGCTGCGGGCTTCTTGTCGATCTTCTCCTTTGTCTTCTTGATCGTCGTTTCAGCCCGTTTTATGTCCTCAGTGACCTTGCGGATCGACGCAATAAGAACCTGTCTCGAATGCTCGGTCAGATTTAGGTTCTTGATCTCCTGAGCGATCTCTAACCGAACGCGAGCTGCCAGCCGCTTGAGACGCAAATACTTCTTGCCCGACTTGGCATTCTTGCCCTTCGCCTTTTGAAGGATGGCCTCTTTCTCAAAAGCTTTGAAAGCTTTAAGGGCCTCGGCGTAAAGTCCTTTGATATTACCGATACCCTCGATCGTCCAGCGAAGGTATTCTTCCGCCTTATCTTCTTCGACCGAGATCTCAGCTTGCTCGGAGAATGCGACGGTTTCGCGGATGCTGGCCTTGCCGCGTTCCAGGTCTTCACCGATCTTGATCAAACGCTCGACGGCGATTGGCGAGCGCGATATCGATTTCTGGGTCTTTATCTGACCACGCTCTATGCGTTTCGCGATCGTTACTTCGCCTTCGCGGGTCAGCAGCGGTACGATACCCATCTCTCGGAGGTACAGCCGGACCGGGTCGTTAGATTTATCCAACGTTCCCGCAGAAAGGTCTAGATCGAGATCTTCTTCGTCCTCTTCCTCCGGCGCCTCTGCGTCATCTACAGCTAGATTCTGAGCTCGCTCAAGGAGTTGAGCATCAGTCTCAGCGACCGATATATTTGCACCCTCAAGTCGTTCGAGCACGTCCTCAAGATCGTCCGCGGACATCATGTTCTCAGGGATCTCTCGGTGTAATTCATCAAGGCTGAGGAACTTCTTTCGCTTGCCCAAGGCAAGCAGGCGATCCATCAGATCTTCTTTTTCGTCGTAATCAGGCATAAAATGTAGGGAATTATGATTGCGAATCCCTCGTAAACCTTTGCTTTCTATAATGCTTATATACGCAAAAAACCTAGTATTTGTTCCAAAACCAGGCGCATCATCGAAATAGTAAAGTATATCAGGTTTCTTTGAGTTTACTAAGCAAGGCCTGCTTCATTTTCGACAGGTCCAGTTGCTCCCCGACCAACGAATTCATGAGGGCCGAATTCCCCGACTGCTCTGCGGCGAGAAGTTCCTGGCTCACTTCTTGGATTCGGTTCTGAATAGCCATCGAGCGCAGGCTAAGGATGCAGTTTTCCGCGTCGTGAAAGACCGTGTCTAGCACCTCGCCGTCGCCGCGTTTCGGCTCACCTATCATTAGGACGGGTACGAGATCGGCCGCAACTTCGTCTCCACGGGTCGCATCGAGCAACGCCCCGAGATCTAAATCGTCACCACTTTCATCTATCGCGTAAATCGCACAAAAAATTGCCGCGGTCGCCAAAGATTCGTAGTCACTTTCTTCGAGGATAGGCAGCACCATTGTCCGTAACTCGGCATCATGGACAAGCAATTCCAGCAAATGCTGCTCGGCGACTGTGATCTTGGCTTGCGCCACCCGTTTTACCTCGCGCCTGATCGCTTCCGGCGGGGCCTGGCTGCCGTTTTTGACCGTTCGCCAGAGATCCCGTTTCAGCCCCGTGTCATCCACGCGGAAATAATCCATCGCCTGATCAAAACTCTCACGCTTCTGGATCGGATTGCGGATCGCCGACAGTATTGGCACGACATCCTCGATCGCTTCCGCTTTATGGCGCGGATTGGCAAGCGACCGGTCGCGCATCGACGCGCCGAAGGTAAAGAATAGGTAAGGTGTTGCGTGGCCGCGTGCCGCATTATAGCCATCCGCCCCGTTCGCACGAATAAAGTCGTCAGGGTCCTGGCCGTCCGGCAGCACGAGAACCTTGATCTCAAAGTCCTGCGGGAGTAATTCGTCGATCGCACGTCGAGCGGCCTTGATGCCCGCTGAATCGCCGTCGTAGTTGATCACGACCTTCTTTGTGTACCGCGAAAGCAATTTCGATTGCTCAGGTGTAAACGCCGTTCCGAGGCTCGCGGCGACGTTGGTGATGCCGAATTGATAGAGCGCGATCAGATCAAGATACCCTTCAACGAGGATCGCGAACTTCTTCTGCCGAATCGCTTCTTTTGATTGAAATAGGCCGTAAAGATGCCGGCCTTTGACGTATGCGGGAGTTTCGGGCGAATTGAGATACTTCGGCTGATCGTCGCCCATAGCTCGGGCTCCGAACGCGATCGCGTTACCGCTCACGTCGAGCACCGGAAACATTATGCGTCCGCGGAAACGGTCAAATACGCGGTCTTTTTCTTCGTTCACCGAGACGAGTCCGGATTGCTCGATGATCTTTTCATCTGCACCTTTTTCGAGTAGGTGATCGTGGAGTGCTTGCCAGGAATCAGGTGAATAGCCGATCCTGAACTGCTTCTGTATCTCTTTGGAAATGCCCCGGTGATCAAGATATTCTCTAGCCGCCTTCGCCTTTTTGTCCTTCGATTGAAGCTCGGCTTCCCAAAAATCGAGAGCGATCTTGTTGAGTTCGATGACCTGTTCCGAAAGCTGCTTCTTTTTCTCTTTACGTTCCTTATTCTCTTGATACTGCCCGTCGTCAATTGGTTCCGGAAGCGGCACACCGGCCATCTCCGCGACCCGCTGGATCGCTTCGGGAAAGTTCAACCCTTCTATTTCCATCAGGAACGTATACGCGTTTCCGCCCTTTCCGCAGCCAAAACACTTATAAAACCCCTTCTGGGGATTCACGGAAAACGACGGCGTCTTCTCCTGATGAAACGGACAACAAGCCATCCAGTTCGCGCCCTTCTTCTTCAGGTCACGAGCATACGGCTCAATGATCCGCACAAGATCAGCCCGGTCTTTCAGGTCATCAATGAAATATTGGTCGTAGAGCACGAAGGTGTGTAGATATCTTACGACACAGACGGGCCACTGTCAGGTGGAACTCGACTCGAGGATATTCGGCTACTTTCGAGACTTTCTTACGAAGGTCGTGGTAACTGAAGCCACTTTGCTTCTACCTCCCTCGAGATCCTTGTCGCGTCCCCCATAGACAAATCTTATTTGTTCAGGCGAAGCACCAACTTCCTGAAAATCCGCCTTTAGATTTTGCACTAGTGTTTTATACCGTGACGAAGATTTGGTCTTGATGCTAAGCTCCACCTCGAACTCAATATTCACTTTGAGAAGTTCCGAAATTATATAGGGATTAAACAGATAAAGGCATGAGGGATTTCCAGTGGGGATATAGGTGTAGCGGCCATCGATCTTTACCAACTCAAAGGAATCCTCGTCAACCTGTATCCGCGACGCTGCGTCAGACAGCTTTACAGCAGGATACGATGGTACGACATCAGGCTGCGTCCCGTTCTTACCAAGCCAAAGTTCAACCCTGATATCTTTGCTCGCCCGTGTAAGAATCACGGAGTATCGGTCAGGCGGAAAGCGGCGGAAGTGCGGATAGTTGACCGCTTTCCGGTGCACTACCGCGTTATCAAACGCGCTGTCACCTTGATGAATTACCACGTATGCAGTGGAAGACGGATCGTTAGAAGCATCAGCGAAGAGTAGATCGAGCCGCATTTCCATCGTCTCGCAACCCTGCCGCGGATCGAACTCATCAACAAGTCGAAGGTTCCCATTCCCTTGTCCAACAACTGACGCGGCGGAAATCCCAATAAACAGCACGAAAACAAAGATGATCGTAAGGATACCCCGCGAATTGTGCACGTTCATAACTTCATCTCCGCAACTGTAGCGCCGTTGCCGCCTTGGTCGGATGAAGCAAAGGCGAAGCGTTCGACCAGCTCATGGTTCTTGAGGAAATGGTGGACGAAGTTTTTAAGGGCGCCGGTGCCGAAGCCGTGGATTATGCGGACGCGGGGGAGCGACGCCATGTAAGCTTCGTCGATGAAGCGGTCGAGTTCGTAGTCGGCCTCGGCGGTGGTTTTGCCGATCAGGTTTAGTTCGGCGGAAACGTCGGGAGAATCGATGGATTTGCTGAGTTGATTCGACACCCTCCCTACGGGTCGGGTTTCTGCCCGTGGGGCCACGGCTTGGAGGTCAGCGAGTTTCTGCCTGAGCCGCATTCCGCCGACTAGGACTTCGGCCGTTTCCTTGTCCATCTTCTCGATGGTGCCGATGTTTCCGAAGGTCGTGATGACTTGCGTCCCGACGCACAGAACCACTCCGTCGGCCGAACCGGCTGCCACCCCTCCTTCGAAAGGAGTGGAGTTTTGTTGACTCGCGACCGCGGCTCTTTGATTGTGCTTAGCCGCTCCGACCTTAGACAGAACGCTGCGGTTCAGTTCAGCTTTACGTGCTGATCGTTCCTTTTCGAGTTTGTTCTTGAGTGCCTTGTCTTCGAGACCTGAAAGGAATGCTTTGGATTGGCGGTCAAAGGCTTCGACGGTTTCGGCGAGGGTGTGCTCAAACTCTTTCTGCCGAGCCTTTTCCTTCTTCACCGCCTCTACCTCGAGCCCTGCGTACTTCATTGCGACGGCGTCGCGTTCTTCTTCGAGGGCAATGCGAAGGTCTTTAGCTTGTTTAGTCTCGTTCGAGAGCTTTCGAAGATAAGCCTCAGCTTCTTGTGCCGAAATGTCTAGGTTCACCCGAGCGTGATCGATCACCTCAGGCTTAAGCCCGAATCGGCTTGCGATCTGGATACCGGACGATGCACCGGCGAGACCGAGAAGCAGTTTGTACGTTGGCTGTAGCGTCTTCTCATCAAACTCGACGGACGCGTTCAGGACGCCCGAATCGTTCGCGGCATAGATCTTTAGTCCGCGATAATGAGTTGAGGCGATCACTTGTGAGCCGCAGACTCGGCGGAAATGATCGACGATCGCGACGCCAAGTGCCGAACCTTCCTCGGGATCCGTTCCCGTACCCACTTCGTCCAAGAATACGAGAGAAGGCGACACGCAATCACGCATCATCCCGGCGATGTTCGACATGTGCGAGCTGAACGTAGACAGATTCGCCGATAGCGATTGATGATCGCCAATGTCCGCGAGTACGGATCGGTAGAAAGGAATCGTCGCCGCCGTTGCAGGAACCGGCAGTCCCGATATCGCCATCAGACTGAGCAAACCCGCTGTCTTAAGTACAACCGTCTTACCACCGGCGTTAGCACCGGAGATGATCATCACGGGTTTGTCGCCCGTTAACGTGAAGCTCGAGGGAACTATTTCGCGGGATCCGGTTTCCGTTCCAGCTGCCGGCTGTGAGCTATCACCTGACAGCTGTTCGATATTTGCCTGGAGCAGTGGATGTCTGGCATCGACCAAGTCGAGAAGACCTTCAGAGATCTCCGGGACGATCGCCTTGAATTTTCGAGCGAATTCAACCTTAGCCTTGATGAAATCTAGTTCGGCAACTGCCTCGACGGCGGCTTCTATTGCCGGAAGTTGTTCGCGGAGAGATTCGGTCAGCTCGAAAAGGATCCGTGCGATTTCGCGTTCCTCTTTGCCCTTTAGATTCTGAAGTTCGTTGTTCGCTTCGATCGCGTCGAGCGGTTCGACAAAGACAGTCGCACCGCTAGATGAGAATCCGTGCGCCACACCGCCGACCTTTCCGCGAAAATCTGCCTTTACCGGGATGACGAACCGATCGTTCCGCATCGTTACGATCTGATCCTGGATGGCGTCGCCGGATTGTCTCATTACCGACTCTAGAGATTTGGTGAGACGGGCCCGCTGCGACGATATCTCCCGTCTAATATTGGCAAGTTCAGGCGATGCCGAATCGTCGATCTCGCCGCTTGGAAGGAGTTTCTTGTTGATGTGATCAAGTGTGGCGAGAAGCTGGGGCGGGATCACCTCTACGATCGACCAGATGACCGGGACGAACTCTTTTTCCGGATGAACGACGGATCGGGCAAAGATCGCCTGATTGCCGACTCGGGTTACCTCAAGCAAGCGGGTCGGTTCGAGCGTTGCGTTCTTTATCTTCAGTATCGCGACGCCGTCGGTAGGATCTTCGAGTCCGCTGAACGACCAAGAGACCTGTTTCTCTTCACTGAGCAGGATCGTTTCGGATACGGCCGCAAGAGCACGATCGAGTACCGGCCGACTCGCGATCGGCCGCAGGTCCGCGAATCGCTCCACACCCATCGGCGTCTGAGCGGTGCGGCTCACGAGCTCAAGAAGCTGAGAGTATTCGAGTGTTTCCAGCGAAAAACTCATTTATTCGGAAACCTTTACACCCTTCCAAAAAGCTACGTAACCTTCGATATTCTTGGCATCCGGCTTGGTGTCCGGGTAGTACCACGCAGCGTCTTTGTTCGCGTTGCCGTCGACAACAACGTCGTAATAGCTCGCCGTGCCCTTCCAGCCGCAGACCGAGTGCGTCTCGCTCGGCTGAAAGAATTCTTTTTTGATCGATTCGGCAGGGAAGTATTGGTTGCCTTCGACCTCGACCATTTCATCGCTCTCGGCGATGACCGTGTTGTTCCAAACTGCTTTCATAAAAATCTCGCGTACGAGGCTGTCAGCCTCTCGCTCTGTTTGCCCTAAAGACTTCTGTTTATCACGACGTGAACAGGCTAACAGCTTGTTCTACAGGAATCTCGCTCTGATCTCCGGCGTCGGCATCATGCAGGCATCTTGTCTGCCAAATAGTCGATATCGGTGCTTGGCAAATATTCGATAAGCCAGATCGCGGATCGGTTTGGGAACGACTACAAACGCGTAAGTCCACGACCAGATCCCGTCCAATTGCTTCGCGATCCGCAAGGCGCCGGATGATTGTGTGTAAGCTAGATCGTTCTCGACTACAATCACCGAATCCGTATCCGCGGCATCGATACCGTGCTTCGCGGTCAACCCTTCACCGATCTCCGATTGGAGCGGTGCGAATTTGAAATATCCGGCCTTGTCGCGTTCGATCACGAAATTGACCGAGGCGTTGCAGAAATTACATACACCGTCGAAAAGCACGATCGCTCCCATACTCAAAATTCTACCGCAAAAAACGGATAGAATTCATTTATGCCCCAGCGTAAGATCACAGACATGGAAACGGAAGTCTTTTGGAATGCGGTAAAAGCGAACGACGCGAGGTTCGACGGAGCGTTTTATCTGGGAGTGAAGACGACGGGAATTTATTGCCGTCCGTCGTGCCGTGCAAGGATGCCGAAGCGGAAAAATGTCGCGTTTTTCCCGACGATCGAGCTTGCTGAAGAGTTCGGCCTAAGAGCGTGTCTGCGCTGCAAACCGAAGGAGATCAGTGGACTCGATCCGCAGATCGCAATAATGCTGAAAGTCTGCGAAACGTTGGATTCGGACGACCTTTTCTCGCTTGAGATGCTTGCGGAAAAAGTCGGACTGAGTCCATCGCATCTGCAGCGGAGTTTCAAAGAGATCATTGGCGTATCGCCGAAAAAATACGCGGAGGGAAAGAGAATGGAAAAGTTCAAGGATCAACTGCGAGCGGGAAGAGACGTTACGACGGCAATGTACGATGCAGGATTCGGCTCGAGCAGCCGGCTGTACGAGAAAGCGTCGCAGAATCTCGGCATGACCCCGACAAAATACAAGAAAGGTGGTCAGGACGTGAAGATCAACTACGCGATCACCGACTCCGAACTTGGCCGAATATTGGTCGCGAGGACGATCAAAGGTCTGTGCAATGTGGCGTTTGCGGATAACGACTCGACACTTGAGGCGAACCTTCTGCGAGAATATCCAAATGCTGAGATCACCAAGGACGCCGAAATCTTGAAGGACTTCGTAGACGAAATACTCACGCATCTCGCGGGAAAAAAGAAACGGCTCGATCTGCCGTTGGATATACAAGCGACTGCGTTTCAGATGCGGGTCTGGGAACTTCTGCGAAAGATCCCATACGGCGAAACCGTCACTTACACGCAGATCGCGGAACAGCTGGGCGACAAAAAGAAAGTGCGTGCCGTGGCCCAGGCTTGTGCGAGCAATCGCGTCGCGGTCTTAATTCCTTGCCATCGTGTGGTCGGCAAGGATGGAAAGCTCAGCGGGTATCGCTGGGGAGTCGAGCGGAAAGCGAAGTTATTGAAAACTGAAGCCCTTAGGTAGCTAGACCAGTCTTCGTAAGCTTTCGAAAGTTTCAGAATGCAACATCGTTCACTTTGCGTTCTGAAACTTTTCATTTATCCTCTCCGTAACACGGATTCAAGAAGTTCCAGTTCTCAACTTAAATTCATTTCTATGAAATCGAAGCTAGTTTTGTACGCTTTTGCGGCTATCGGCATGCTCTCGGGTGGAAGTGTGTGCGGACAGTCTTACGCCGTCACGAATGCCAAGATCGTTACAGTCTCGGGTGCGACCATTGAAAAGGGAACCGTCGTTGTTCGCGACGGACTGATCCAGGCTGTCGGGGCGAACGCAGCAGTTCCGGCCGATGCACAAGTATTTGATGGCAACGGCCTGACTGTCTATCCGGGATTTATCGATTCACTTTCGAATCTCGGTTTGGCCCCCCGTGCGGTGCAGGCTGCGGGACCAGTCGGCGGCGGTGGTGGCGGACAGGCTGCCGCAGCGGCAGCGGCAGCAGCTGCGGCGACACCATCTAACTCAAATTATCCGGCCGGATTGCGGCCGGAATATGCGACTCTCGAGGACATTCGAGCGGGCGACGCTCAGTTCGAATCGGCTCGGAATGCAGGATTCACAACCGCCCTTTCAACTGGACGAACTGGGATCTTCACCGGGCAATCCGTGTTGATCAATTTGGCTGGGGACAACGTTTCAGTGATGACGGTGAAATCACCGGTCGCGATGAATGTGGCGTTCGTGACTATTCCCGGACAGTATCCAGGATCGCTTCTGGGGACCTTCTCGGCCCTTCGTCAGATGTTCAATGACGCGAAACGTCACGATCAATTGCTAAAGATGTATGCCCAGGATCCGCGTGGAATGAGACGGCCCGCAGACGATAAGTCGCTCGAGGCACTGATCCCTGTGGTGAACGGCCAGATGCCGGTCATTCTGGTAGCGAATCGTGAAAATGAGATCGAACGTGCGCTGAATCTTGCCAAGGAATACAACCTGAAGGCGATCATCGCCGGCGGTCAGGACGCAGGTAAGTTCATCGGTCGGCTAAAGTCTCAGAATGTGCCTGTGTTGCTTTCGATGAATTTCCCGAAGAGGACGGCCGCCGCTTCGCCGGATGCCGATCCGGAAAGTCTCGATCTTCTCCGATTTCGCGCAGAAGTTCCTAAGGTCGCCGGTAAACTTGCAGCCGCAGGCGTCAAGTTCGCTTTTCAGAACGGCGGAGCGGCCGATGTGAATGATTTCGTCGCAGCTGCCGTCAAATCTACTGAGAATGGGCTCTCCAAGGACGCCGCGATCAAGGCGATGACGCTCGCACCGGCTGAGATATTCGGTGTCAGCGATCGTATGGGTTCGATAGAGACCGGAAAGATCGCAAATCTTACGGTTGTTCGAGGTGATCTGTTTAGTGCTCAGAAAACCGTAACGCACGTCTTTGTTGACGGGAAACCTTTTGAGATAAAAGCTCCGGAGGTTCCGGCTGGTCGAGGTCCTGGTGGTCGCGGACAGGGCGCGGGTGCCGGTACAGGTGGCGGGGCGAATCCGTCAGCGCTCCCCAGCGTGGGTGGAACCTATTCGATCAACATAGCCGCTCCCGGCCAAGCATTGACGGGAACCCTGACGCTAACACAGCAGAGCGGTCAACTGACTGGTTCAATGACGACGGACCTGGGCTCAGGTCCGATTCGTGACGGTAAGGTAACTCAGAACGGCTTTAGTTTCGCGGGATCGGTAAACTTCGGCGGGCAGTCGATCGATTTCACCGTTCAGGCTACGGTCACGGGCAACACGTTTTCGGGCACTGTCGATTCACCGCAAGGGGCGATTCCGATCAGCGGCACAAAGAATCCATAGGCTCACACTTCGATACAAAAAAATACTATGAAACGGGTATTCACTCTGTTCGCATTTCTAATGGTGCTGACCGCCTTCGCTGCGTCCTTGACGGCTCAATCTCGCGGAGAAGTTCTGATCAAGAACGCGACCGTGATGACGGCAGTTCGGGGGACGCTCGAAGGCACCGACATTCTTATTCGCGACGGCAAGATCGTAAGGATCGGCAAAGGTTTAACGGCCGCGGCGGGTGCAGTTACGTTCGACGCTACTGGTAAGTACGTCACGCCGGGCATCATCGACGCACACTCGCACACGATGTTGAGTGCGATCAACGAAGGCTCGCTGGCTGTTACCTCGATGACCGACGTCAAAGAGATGCTCGATCCTACGGACATAACCATCTATCGGGCACTTGCCGGTGGCGTTACTAGTGCCCTGCTACTTCACGGATCGGCAAACCCGATCGGCGGGCAGAGTGCGACGGTCAAGTTTAAGTGGGGGCGTCCGGCAGCGGACTACATAATCCCCGACGCTCCGCCCGGCATCAAGTTCGCCCTCGGTGAGAACGTAAAACGCTCCAGCCAAACTCAGACGCAGCCCGGACAGACGTTCCGATATCCGCGTACTCGGATGGGTACGATGGAGGTCATTCGCGACGCCTTTCGTCGTGCTCGCGATTACAAGCAAGCATGGGACGATTTCCGAGCCAAAAAGACCAAGATCCCGCCGCGTGTCGACGAAGAATTGCAGCCACTCGTCGAGGTAATCGAGGGAAAGAGGCTCGTTCATTGCCACGGTTATCGCTCGGATGAACACCTGAACATCCTAAAGATCGCTGAAGAATTCGGTTTCCGCATCGGAACCTTGCAACACGCTCTTGAGGCATACAAGATCGCTCCGGAAGTGGCGAAACACGGTGCCGGAGCATCGATCTTCGCGGACAGCTGGAGTTATAAACTGGAAGCCTACGACAACACGCCGTATAACGCATATATGTTGTGGAAGGCAGGGGTGGTCGTGTCGATCAATTCGGATTCGGACGAGCGAATGAGAAGACTTAACCTCGACGCCGCTAAGACAATGAAGTACGGCGGCGTCCCCGAGGAAGAGGCGCTGAAGATGATTACGCTCAATCCTGCGAAGCAACTGGGCATTGACAAGCGGACGGGCTCGATCGAACAGGGTAAGGACGGGGATATCGTCATTTGGAACATGCACCCGTTCAGTCCGTACTCGCATCCGGAGGTAACGATGATCGAGGGCGAAGTTTTCTTCGATATTGGTAGGGACAAGTTGAACAGGCAGGTGCTCGCGAAGGAGCGGGAAGAGCTTGAGAAGCTTGAAGTTAACCGCGCACCGGGCTCAGGTGGAACACCTCCGGCACGGCCTGCCGAGCGTCGGGTCGCCGAGCGAGACGAAGCGGACCGCGGCGAAATCGGAGGTAACAATCAATGAGATCGATGAAACGAAGCGTTATTTCATTTTTCGTCCTAGGACTTTTGTCGATGGGGGCCCTCGCTCAAAACGACGCCTCGCAGCAAAACAAGACAGGCCGAGCCGGGACGTTCGCGATCGTTGGAGCGAAGATCGTTACGGTATCGGGTGCGGTAATCGAAAACGGAACGGTCGTTATCCAGAACGGAAAGATCACTGCAGTCGGCGCGGGATCATCGATTCCATCTGGTGCTGAGCGGATCGATGGCAAAGGTTTGTCCGTTTATCCCGGTATGATCGATTCATCGACCGGAATGGGTCTTTCAGAGATCGGTCAGGGCGTAAACGCCTCAGTTGATATCGCCGAGATCGCGGGTAATAACGCCAACGCAAAGGCTATTACGGCTGTGAATCCGCATTCTTCGCATATCAACGTAACACGAGTTAACGGAATAACGACCGCAATGTCGGCTCCGATCGGAGGGGTGATCGCGGGACAGGGAGCGATCATCAACCTGAACGGATCGACGCAGGCGGAGATGGCTGTTGAGCCGACCGTAGCTCTCGTTATAAATTTTCCGCGAGTCGCTCAGGGTGGTGGATTCGGCGGGTTTGGCGGCGGATTCGGCGGCGGTCCACAGGTCGATTTCAACGAACTCGCGAAGCGCCGGGACACTGCGGTTGAGGAGCTGAAAAAGACTTTTACCGCTGCTTTAAACCACGGAAAGGCAATGGATGCGTACGCGAAAGACAAGACGCTTCCGATGGTCGCGACCAACCTGGTCTACGAGGCAATGATCCCATACGTACGCGGTGAGAAGCCGATCGTGTTTACCGCCGAGCGTGCGCGAGACATCAAAGCCGTCGCGAAGTTTGTGGCGGATATGAAGATCAAAGGAATCATTGTTGGCGGCCAGGAAGCATGGAAGGCAACCGATGAGCTGAAGAAAAACAATATTCCGGTCATCTTTACCAACATCTATAGCCTGCCGGTTCGAGACGATGATCCGTACGATTCGCTCTTTGATGTCCCTTCGAAACTTCAGGCTGCGGGCGTTAAGTTTGCGATCTCTACGGGAGACGTAGGTGCCGAAGCCCGAGATCTGCCCTATCACGCTGGATTAGCAGGGGCTCATGGGCTGTCGCCGGAGGAGGCGCTCAAATCGGTAACCCTTTACCCTGCTCAGATTCTCGGCGTTGCCGATCGGCTTGGATCGATCGAGGTAGGGAAAATGGCGAACGTCGTTGTCACCGACGGTGACATCCTGGATCCCAGAACCAACATCAAGCACATGTTCATCAACGGACGCATGATCCCCTTGACAAGCCGTCACACCGAACTGTTCGACAGCTTCAAAGATCGAAAGTAGTTCGGTATCAAGGATGGACTGGTAAGGCTGCTGATCTTGGCAGTCTTTTTTTTGTCTGAAATCAAATGTTGCTTTTCGTCTTAGATCACTGAACTCGCTAGGTCTAAAGACTTGGGTGAGTCCAGGAAATCAAAATGAGTGAAAAGAAACCAACAGAATCGGCGATCATGCACTTTGGCATAGCGAAAACTCATAGCCGGATGGCTCACCAGGTCTCGGCAAAGAATGTGGGGGACGAGGCGATGCAAAAGTCGCATATGGCAATAGCGACATATGAACTCGCAGACGGGATGGCCGACCTCGCGACAGGTGTTCGGGCAACTTATCTCCTTCTAGACGAGGTGAAGCGAATGCTCCAGAACCGATAGCTACCGACTACGACTTCTGGGGTATTTCCTCACCGTCCGCAAAAAATTCAAGCGAGGCCGAATTCAGGCAATATCTTTGGCTTGTAGGTGGAGGTCCGTCGGGAAAGACGTGGCCCTGATGGCCGCCACATCGGGCACACCGGATCTCTATGCGACGCATACCGTAGCTGTTGTCCTCGATGTCGGTAAGGTGATCCTTATCGAACGGAGCGTAGAACGAAGGCCAGCCCGTGCCCGAATTGAACTTGTGCTTCGACGTGAACAGGGGCAATCCGCACAATCGACAGGCGTAAGTTCCGTCCAACTTGTTATCAAGCAAGGTCCCGCAAAAAGCGGCCTCGGTGCCGTGATCTAATAGAACCCGATATTCCTCTTCATTGAGACCCTGAGCCAACCGCTCGATCGCTTCCTTAGCTAATGGTTCGATGTCGTAGCCGCTTTCCGAGCGGTGACCTGCTTGTGCATCATTCATATCCCCATTATATCGCACAAGAGCGTCCGCGTATTCCGCACGTTTTTGTCCTATCCCCGTCGGCTAATCCGTTACTCAATTTGGACCGGTTGTAAGGTTCAAATTACTAAAGGAAAAACCGAGATGAAAAAATGTAAATCGCTCTTGCTGATGATCGCTATCTGGTTGATCGTGGCTGCTCCGTTGACAGCACAATTTGAACGGCGGATCCAATTTCCGAAGGGCAAGAGTTCGACAGTGGTGAAGGCATCGACCGGAAACTCCGGCGTAACGTACGTCATCCGGGCCCGTTCTGGTCAGAAGATCGTGCTCGATCTGAGTCCCGAGACCAGCGTCGGTGTTAAAGTCGAGACGAACGGACGATACGGGCAGATGGTGCTGCTTCGGGAGGAGAGCGGCGGACATTATGAAGTAGGCCTTGAAGAAAGCGGCGATTACACGATCTTCGTCGGTTCGACTAACGGCAGGCCCGTGCAATTCTCATTGAAAGTCGGTATTACCCGGCTGGCCGATATCTAAACACGATAAAGGTGGCCGGAGCAGCTTCCGTTCCTACTCAAAAATCCGCCGGTCGTGAACCTGAACGCGGTCTCGTTCTAGCCCCACCAGAAAGAGGCCGCGATAATGCAGTAAAGCCCGAGCAAAGCGAGTCCTTCCAGCCAGATAGATTCGCCGTCGTAGATAATGAACGCACTAACGATCACGGCGAGAAGCAAAACGGCGACAAGAAGCGGCGAAAGTACGAAAGTTAGTACAGCCCCTCCTAGAACGTAAGAAAGCAGCACGAGGATCGGAAACAGGCCGAGTGCGATCTGAAGCGAACTGTTTAGAATGACGCTGACGGCGTAATCAGCCTCATTTCGCCAGGCCAGTTGGATCCCGATGAGGTTTTCGATCGCGTTGCCAGCTACTGCGACGACAACCAGTCCGGCGAAGGCCTCGGAAATACCTAGCGATGCCATTGCAGGTTGAAGGGCTTCTACAAACCAGTCCGATACGAATGCTGCACCGATTCCAGCCGCGGCTAGAACGATGACAGTTAATTTAAGCGACCATTTAGCGTGGTCGGAACCATTCACGCCCGGGGTTACAGCAGGATCTCCTTTCACCGAGAAATAAATGTATGCGGCCAGTAGTATCAAGAGTACTATCGCCAAGATCACATCGAGTTTTAGGATGTGCGGTTCGGCAGGAGTATGGAGCAGTTTTGCGAGTGTGGGTACGACGAGGACGGCTGATGCAAGCAGCATCAGGGTAACGATCATTTTTGGCGGCTCAGAATTGAATCGCTGAGTCCCATTCTTAAGCCCGCCCAGGAAAAGTGCAAGCCCCAATACCAGAACGGAGTTGCCGAGTATCGACCCTATCAATGCAGCTTGAACGACTTGATCCAATCCGGCACGGAGGGCGAATATACAGACGAAAAGTTCAGGAAGATTGCCCAGCCCGGATTGCAAAACGCCGGTCGCGCCCGGACCGAGCCGGCTGCCGAGTTGTTCAGTCGCGTCGCCGACCATAACCGCCAGAAGTGCCAGAGCTGCCGCAGTTATGGTGAACGACACTATCGCATTTGCGTGTGTGTAATGAAGAACGCCGGATGATATCACGGCGATCAAACAGAGACCACTTATGATCTTTTCTTTGCGTTCCATAGGATTATTTTCCCTCGCCGCCCAAACGCTTCTCCAAGGCCCTGAGACGTTGGGTAATTTCACCTAGACGTCGAAATGTCGCGGTCGAACGAAGCCATTCTTTGTTGTCGAATCCTGGAATTCCCGAGATCACTTTTCCGGGCTCAACATCGTGAGATGTGGCAGATTTGGCGGTCAAGACGGAATCGTCGCCCACGGTGAGATGTCCTGCAATGCCGACCTGACCGGCTAAAATAACACGTTTTCCTATCACAGAGCTCCCGGCTAAGCCAGTTTGAGAGCATATCAGGGCGTCTTCATCGACGGTGCAAGAGTGGCCGATCTGGACCAGGTTGTCTATTTTTGCACCGCGTTTTATGCGAGTTTCGCCGACCGATGCACAGTCGATCGCGGTGTTCGCACCGATCTCGACGTCATCTTCAAGCACGACGCGTCCGACTTGCGGGATTTTGAGCCAGCGTTTTTCCTCGTCCTTTGCGTATCCAAATCCGTCGGAGCCGATCGTGGAACTATTGTGGATGACACAGTTGCGGCCGATCTCGCAATTCTCGCGGACGGAGACACCGGAGTGCAACACTGAACCTTCGCCGACTGAAACTCCGTCATAGAGCGTGACATTCGGGAACAGCCTTACACCCGCGGATACGTGACAGGCGGCACCGATGACGGCATTTGCACCGATCTGGGCCTGATCTGAAACCACAGCCGCCGGATCTATCACTGCCGAAGCATGAATGCCGGGAACGACCGATGCAGAAGGGTAAAACGATCTCAAGGCTCGTGTATAAGCCAGGTACGCATCCTTTGCACGCAGCACGGCGATGTCGGAACGGTCGATCGCGACACCTTCGCTTAAGAATATTGCCGAGGCTTTTGTATCGCGAATTTGCGGCGTGTATTTGGGGTTTGCAAGGAAGGTCACGTCGCCATTGCCTGCCAGATCCAGCCCGGCGGCAGCGGATATTTCCTTATCCGGCGAGCCTGATTCGAGCGTTGCCGAGGTCAATTCGGCGAGTTCAGAAAGTTTCATATCGTGTTCCTTGAAATCGGACGCGTCGGTGTGTAAAACTAATTTTTACCAGACAACTTTCCCCTAACAAAGTCCCCCAAAACTTTGCTGCCCACAGCGGACCCGAAGCGATACTCCAAAACCACCTAAAGGAGCTAGATCTAGTATGACTGAAAGACCCCTCAGCCCGACCCCGAAGTACAGAACCACGGAAGATTACGTTATGGCAGAAAGACAAAGCCCGGCGAAAAATGAATTTCTCAACGGCAGAGTAATAGGGCGGTCGAGTTCGAACCGCTGGCACAACCTTATTGTTTCAAACACGGCAGTTGCGATCGGCAGCCGCGTTCACGGAGCCAAAAGCGACCTATATATCGGCAATATGCGTGTGATCTTACGGAACAATTTCGTCTGTTACCCGGATATTGTCGTCGTTAACGGCGAACCCGCTTTCGGCGATCAAAACGGCGATCTGCTGTTGAATCCGACCGTCGTCATCGAGATCATTTCGCAATCGACCAACACGCTCGACAAAACGCAGAAGGTCGAGGCATTTCTCGCGATGGACAGCATTCGCGAATGCATTCTCGTGAAAGAGGATGAAATGCGGATCGAGCATTACGCCAAGCAGAACGCCAAGCAGTGGATCTACAAGATCTATAACGAACGCGACGACGTGATGTCGATGGAATCGATCAACTGCAAGGTCTCGCTCGCCGAGATCTATGCCCAGATCAAATTCGGCCACGCTCCGCTACAGTCGGCAGCCGTTAACTAGTCGCCAGCAGGCGTCGCGGCATATGTCGGTACCACCTGCGATAGCGTGTGGTTGTACGTTGCGATGTGGTGTCACCGGCTGGTGTCTTGCATCTGATAAGCGTTGACTGTTCGCAGAGTCAAACCACCCGCTACCGCAGGTAGTGCTGACAGAGATCGGTTCGGTTCGCGCACCGCCACGGTAGTTTAAACTGACATACGCCGTCGAGTTCTGGTGCTTTTTGTTATTCTGAACACTCGAAAAAAATCGATAAGGGAAGATGATATGGCAGATATTACATTGGATCAGGCCTCGAGGGTTCTAGAAGCGGCGGTCAAGAAGGCGGCGAAGCTGAAATTGAAAATGAACGTGGCTGTCGTGGCTGTGGGAGCGAATCTTAAAGCGTTCAAGCGTATGGACGGAGCCTGGCTTGGGAGCATCGACATCTCTATCAAAAAGGCGCGAACGGCACGCTTCTTTGACATGAATTCGGGCGATATAGGCGGCCTATCACAGCCCGGCGGATCTCTTTACAACATCGAAGTATCTAATGGCGGACTGATCTCTTTTCCCGGCGGAATTCCGCTGAAAGACAAAGACGGCACTATTATCGGTGCGATCGGCGTTTCCGGCGATTCCGTCGAGAACGACCACATCGTAGCTTCGGCCGGAGCGGCCATTCTCGCCTAATCCACCACGCATCTGCCGCCTCCGTGGGCCGTCGTTCTTCCTTTCACCGTAACATCGACCGCGGAGGCAGTCTTTGTCATTCGCTACTTACCTGCCCCGACAATGATCTGGGCGGATTTGAACGTCAAAGTTCCTTATTTTGAATCTTTGATCGCTTCGATCATTTCGCGAACCGCTTGGCTAAGGCCAACGAATACTGAGCGGGAAATTATGTTGTGGCCGATGTTAAATTCGACTATTTCGGGGATTCCCGCGAGCGCTCCCACATTACGATAGGTGAGGCCGTGGCCGGCGGCGACCATCATTCCGAGTCCGTGCGCGTGCTCGGCTGCTTTACGGATGCGGTTCACTTCCGACGCCGCGTTCTGTGCTCCCGCACCGTGAGTCGCACGGGCTGAAAGCGTCAGTTCGGCGTATTCGCCCGTGCAAAGCTCTACCTGTTCGGCTCCGACATTTTTTGCGGCGTCCAGTTGTTCAAGATCCGGGTCAATGAAAATACTGACGAATATCCCCGCTGCTTTAAGTTTTTCGACTGCGTTCTTGACGTTCTCAAAGTTGCCGATCACGTCGAGGCCACCTTCCGTTGTCACTTCGTTCGGGCTTTCGGGAACGAGAGAGACGGCGTCCGGTCTCGTTCGTTCCGCGATAGCGACCATCTCCTCAGTCGCGGCCATTTCCACGTTCAGGTAGGTCGTTACCACATCGCGCAGCAGTTCGATATCGCGGTCCTGAATGTGCCGGCGGTCGCCGCGCAGATGTACGGTGATCCCGTTAGCCCCGGCCTGTTCACAGATCACGGCCGCCGTGATGATGCTCGGCTCAATAGTCTTGCGGGCCTCGCGGATCGTAGCGACGTGGTCGATATTTACGTTTAGGCGTGCGGTCATTTATTTGTAGTGTGTTTTACAAGAGACGATCCTCAGCTTGTCGTATTCAACTCTGTAGACAAGGCCATGTCCGTCACTTATGCGCCGGAACAGTACCCGCGCAAATCGCCTCTAAGTGGCTCTGGCTTCCCAAGAAAGGCTCGCGGGCGGGTTCGACGATCAGCCGGCGAATTCTTTCGAATATCTTACTATCCGAGGTCGCCCAATCGCTGTACTGTTCGAAGGCATCGGCGCGGAACATGATCTGCCTCATTGTTGAAACTGGCCCTGATCGGGCGTCACAACGTTCCGACCGGCTTCCACATTTGAGATCGCCTGGAGCAACGACTCGTAATGTTCGCCCGAGAGAAGATAATCGGTCTCGTCCTGCTCCATTACTATTATCTCGATCTCTTTATTCGGATATTTTGCTCGGATGCTGTCGAGAAGTTGCATCCAGCCCGTTCGCATTCAATTCGCAGATTGTTTGCATGCTCGTAATGATAGACCTTAAATTGATCCATACAAACCCTTTTTCGCATTCCGCCGGATCTCGCGAACTTCGTTGAACATTCTAAGACTGTCG
The DNA here is from genome assembly GCA_039916585.1 of Pyrinomonadaceae bacterium. Lineage (GTDB taxonomy): Bacteria > Acidobacteriota > Blastocatellia > Pyrinomonadales > Pyrinomonadaceae > OLB17. Next base: position 39,487 of record JBDSLC010000243.1, read on the forward strand.
CGGAAGACGCTGACCTTGCTCCGTTCGTCGTTGTCCCAGCGGACCGGAATCTCTGCTAACTTGAGTCCGTGAAGGTTTGCCACATATAGAAATTCCACGTCAAATCCAAAACGCTCTATCTGCATCAGTTCCAGCAGCGGGCGAAACTTCTCAAGGTTGAATGCCTTAAACCCGCATTGCGTATCCCAGAAGGGAAGGCCGGTGAGCGATCGCACGACGAGATTGAAGACCTTTCCCCCCTGTTCACGCCGCCATGGCTGATGCGTTCCAATGAGCGAGCGGTCGAGGGCTCGGGAGCCGAACGTCAGATCAAAAGTCCCGTTTTGGATAGGATCGATCAGCTTCGGCATTTCCTCGATCGGTGTCGAAAGATCAGCGTCGCTGAAGAGTGCAATGTCGGCGGACGCCGCGAAGAGTCCGGTCTTTACCGCAAACCCCTTGCCGCGGTTCTGCTCATATCGGATCACCTTTGTCTCGATATCATATACACTTAACAGGAAAGCCTCCGCCGACGCGGCTGTTTTATCCTTCGACCCGTCATCGACAACGATGACCTCCGCCCGAGTCTTACTTGATCGGAGATAGGAAACGATCTTCTCAAGCGACGCTCGAAGGCGGTCTTGCTCCTCATACGCGGGAATAACTATTGATACATCGGGCTTCATTCGGGCAAAAGGTCCATGTTAAGTAGTCATGCTGTGTTTGTAAATTCAAAAAGCAGCGCGGAATCGCGGTCAACCCAAATTCCCGGCGAGCCACCTAAGATATGCTAGACTTTAGGAGGCTAAACGGCAGTTTTAATGGGCAATAAATTCGCAATAATTACTGGGATCTTTATAGTGGTCGGTGCCTTTCTTGGCGGCTTGTTCGGAAGGTTACCGGTTATCACATCCGCAGATTCGTCTGTCACTACCGCAAGTATTCTCGCCGACTATCGCGAAAGCGTAGATGTTGTCGAGAATAATTACGTCAGCACGATCGATCACGAAAAGATAACTGACAGCTCGATCCAGGGCCTGTTGTGGACCCTCGACCCGCATTCTTCATTCTTCACCCGCGAAGAGTTTCAGAAGCTGACACAGGAGCAGGCATCAGAGTTTTATGGCATTGGCGTCTCCATCCTTCAGCATCGCGGTGGAGTTTTTGTTCAGTCAGTAGTGCCGGGAACACCCGCCGATAAGGCCGGGCTAAGATACGGCGACAAGTTTCTGCAGGTTGACGGAAAAGACGCGGCTGAGTGGTCAAGCTCAGAGGTTTCCAAGAACGTACGTGGCGAAAAAGGTACGGCGGTCAAGGTCAAGGTTGACCGGGCCGGTTCGCCAACGCCGGTTGATTTCGAGATAGTTCGCGGCGGGGTTCCGCTACCGTCGATCCGAAATTATTTTCTGCTGCCGAACGGTGTCGGATATGTCGGTCTGACCGGAGGATTTCAGGAAACGACTTCAGCCGAACTTGGCGATGCGATCAGCGACCTGCAAAAACAGGGAATGAAGAGTCTGATCCTTGATCTTCGCGGCAATCCGGGCGGCATCCTCGAACAGGCGATTGCTGTGATGAGCCGCTTCATTCCTTCCAACAAAACTGTCGTTTCTGTTAAGGGGCGATCGAACTATGCGGAGGCTCGCGACCTTAGAACCTCGGGCGGCGGCGGGGATAACTTTCCGCTGGTTGTCATGATCAATGGCGGATCGGCATCGGCATCAGAGATCGTTGCCGGAGCGGTTCAGGATTACGGACGCGGGATAATAGTTGGAAGCGATAGTTTTGGAAAGGGACTCGTTCAGCGGGTATTCCGGACACCGTACGGTACTGGACTAACGCTAACGACAGCCCGATACTACACACCTTTCGGCCGCTCGCTTCAACGCGACTATTCAAGCGGTTCGATCTATGATTATTATTCGCATCACGAGGAAGAGGAAATTGCGAATGGCGACGCCGCTCCGAAACCGGCGGGTGTCCCGGTCACGATGCCGGATGGACGAACTCTTTTCGGCGGGCGTGGAATCGAACCCGAAGTCAGGGTCAAACCTTTGGAGTTTACGGCTGCTCGCGGTCGGATGAGCGATGCCGCCTTCTTCTTTGTGCGACAGCTCGTTTCGGGGAAGATCGCCGGACTGGAGAACTATAAGGTTGATAAACAGAGCCACGCGATGGATATTCAATCGGACAAGTTCAAGATCGACGATCGACTTCTCGAGGCGTTCAAGGCATTTGCGATAGCCGACAAGCTTAACGGGCTGAACGCGGCGAATATCGACGCAGAGACTGAGTTCGCCCGAACACGAATTCGTCTGGAACTCGCAACCGCCAACTTTTCCAATGAGGCTGGTATTCGTGTTTTGCTTGAGGTCGATCCGCAGGTCTTAAAGGCTATAGAAGTGATGCCCGATGCTCGGAAACTAGCGGATTCGAACCTTGCCAAGAACTAAAAGAGCTCGTCGAATTTTAACAAAGCGAACCCGAACGGCGGGTTCGTTCACATTTAAACAGTATTACGAATTTTCATCTTTTCCGTGGATTCATTAGAATATTGTTTTACCCAGATCTATGTATAAGCAGATAGGGATATTGACCGGCGGCGGCGACGCTCCCGGACTCAACGCAGTTATTCGCTCGGTCGTAAGAACAGCGACGCTGCAATTCGGGATGAAAGTGGTGGGAATTGAGGATAGCTTTGAAGGCATCCTTGGTGAAACCCACACGATGTCGCTTACCCAAAAAACGGTTAGCGGCATTCTTCCCCGGGGTGGCACGATCCTCGGAACCCGCAACCGAGGCAGCTTCGTCAAGATGGTCGACGGGCAGCCGGTGTATCCGGAGATGCCCATCGGCGAAGCTTTGGCTAATCTCGATATTCTCGGGATCGAGGCACTTATCGTGCTCGGCGGCGAAGGGACCCTTGCGATCGCAGAGCAATTTCACAAACGCGGATTTCCTGTCGTGGGCGTTCCCAAAACAATTGATAACGACCTCGCGGCTACCGAGCTAACGTTCGGTTTCATGACCGCGATCGATATCGCGACCGAAGCGCTCGATCGCCTGCACACGACCGCCGCATCGCATGACCGCGTAATGGTGCTCGAGGTGATGGGGCGGCACACCGGTTGGATCGCTCTTCACGCAGGGCTTGCCGGAAGCGCCGATATCATTCTTATTCCCGAGATACCGTTCGACTTCGACGCTGTGATCGACAAGGTAATGGAGCGCGACCGAAAGGGATCCCGCTTTACGAACGTTGTCGTTGCGGAAGGTGCGAAAGAGGTTGGCAAGGGTGAGATGTATCAGGACGCAGGGGAACTTCGTCTGGGCGGTATTGGCGATTATATTACTCGCACGCTTGCAAAGCGTACGGATAAAGAGTGCCGCAGCGTAGTGCTCGGCCACCTTCAGCGTGGCGGGAGCCCGAACGCGTTCGACCGAATGCTTGCGACGAATTTCGGAGCGTGTGCTGTTCGAGCCCTCGCCAGTGGCGATACCGGAAAGATGGTTGCACTTCAGGCTGGCACGGTAGTTACCGTCCCTCTTGCAGAGGCGTGTGCCAATCTCAAAACCGTCTCCTCGGACGGCCAACTAGTCCGGTCGGCTCGAGACATCGGTATCACATTCGCGTCTCCCAAGGAAATGCTTGTAAAATAGAAGAAATGGAAGCAGTAAAAAAGAAACTTCAGGACGAGATCGAGAAGCTTGAACACGAATTGAATCACAAGATTCCTAAGGACATTCAGCATGCCCGCGAGTTCGGCGACCTAAAAGAGAATGCCGAGTACAAAGCCGCTAAGGAACGGCAGACAATGGTCCAGGCTCGCATCGGCCAGCTGCATATGCGGTTGATGGAAGTCGACTCGATCGATGTTTCCAAGATCCCGACGGATCGGATCGCCTACGGCTCCACGGTGACACTGTTCGATCTCGACAAAGAAGAGAAGGTTACTTATAAGCTGGTAACCTCGGAAGAGAGTGATCCGGACAACGGTAAGATCTCAACGGTATCGCCGATCGGTCAGGCCTTGATGGGAAAAGAGGAAGGTGATGAGGTCAAAGTGAAGACTCCCACCGGCTTCAAGAATTTTGAGATCAGCGGACTTCGCACTATTCACGAAGACAAAGAATAGGCGACAGGGTTTCACATTCAAGGCTCGTGGCCGTTACGTTGAGTTCGCCACGAGCTTTCATTTTTTGATTCGTAATTTCTGATGACCAACAAACCGACACCGAACGCGAGCTACAGTCTAACGCTGCGCGTTAAGATCCATAACAAGCCAGGGCAGTTAGGTAAGATCACCACCGCGATCGGCGGAGCCGGCGGCGATATCGAAGGTATCGATATCGTCAGCGTCGGCAAGGATTTTCTCGTTCGCGACATCACGGTGAACGCGGCGAGTGAGAATCACGACAAAGAGATAATCCGTGCGGTCAGCGATATAGACGGCGTCGAGGTGATGAACGTCAGCGATCGAACATTTTTGATGCACCTTGGCGGTAAGATCGAGGTCACGTCTAAGATGCAGTTAAAGACGCGCTCGGACCTTTCAATGGCTTACACCCCGGGCGTTGCTCGTGTTTGTGAAGCGATCGCAAAGGATCCGGAAAAGGTCTTTAATCTAACCATTAAGAAGAATACGGTTGCAGTAGTCTCCGACGGGACCGCCGTTCTTGGACTCGGCGACATTGGCCCCGCAGCCGCAATGCCGGTGATGGAAGGGAAAGCCCAGCTCTTCAAAGAATTCGGCGGCGTCGACGCTTTTCCTATATGTCTTAATACGAAGGACCCGCACGAGATCGTTCAGACGATCAAGAATATCTCTGTCGCATTCGGCGGAATCAACCTTGAGGATATTTCCGCCCCTCGATGCTTCGAGATCGAAGACCGGCTAAAAGAAGAGCTCGATATTCCCGTGTTTCACGACGACCAACACGGCACGGCCGTCGTCGTACTTGCCGCGTTGATCAACGCTCTTAAGATAGTCGGCAAGAAGATGGAAGATATCAAGGTCGTCGTCAATGGGGTCGGGGCCGCAGGCGTGGCCTGCTCAAAGATCGTTATGGCGGCGGGCGTTACGAACATTGTTGGCTGCGACCAGACCGGTGCGATCTACGAAGGCCGTACGGAGAATATGAACTGGGTCAAGGATTGGTACGCCCGCAATACCAATCGGAACAATGAACAGGGCACGATCCACGAGGTGATCAAAGGCGCGGATGTCTTCTTTGGCCTGTCGGCCCCGGGTGTCATAGATCAAAACGATCTGAAAGCGATGGCAAAAGATCCGATCGTGTTCGCTATGGCTAATCCGGTGCCTGAGATAATGCCCGAAGATGCGGAAGGCCTGGTGGCGGTTATGGCAACCGGTCGTTCCGACTATCCTAACCAGATCAACAATGTTCTCTGTTTCCCCGGCATATTCCGCGGAGCCCTCAACTGCCGAGCGTCACGGATTAACGAGGAGATGAAACTCGCCGCTGCTCACGCGATCGCCGAGATCATCGGCCCGGACGAACTCCATCCTGATTACATCATTCCGTCAGTATTCGACCGCCGAGTAGGCGAGGCCGTCGCCGCCAAGGTTGAGGACGCCGCGTACGAGACGGGCGTTGCTCGACGTTCACGCTCAACCAGTGAATCCGAGTTTTAGTGGGTCCTAAGAAATGAAATTGCCGGAGAGTTTTAAGATCGGCACCTGCGGATTCGGCCGGACGCGAAAGGACGACTTCGCAAAGGGACTGAACTGCGTGGAGATCCAGCATACCTTTTACAATCCACCCCAGGTCAAAACCCTCGAGAAATGGCGGGCGGAAATGCCCGCGGGCTTTGAGTTCACGTTGAAGGCGTGGCAGATGATCACGCACGAAGCGGGAAGTCCTACCTATCGGCGGCTTAAACGGGAACTCACTGATAAGGAAGTGGCGGAAGCCGGAGCATTCAAACCAACGGACACTGTCGACGCCGCGTGGCAGCGAACGTGGGAATCCGCGAACGCTCTCGGGGCCCGAACCATCCTTTTCCAATGTCCTGCAAAATTCAACCAAACAGCGGAACACATCAAGGATCTTCGCCGCTTCTTTAAGCGGATCGACCGGGGCGAGAAGATATTTGCCTGGGAGCCTAGAGGTAAAACGTGGGACGACAAAACAGTCGCGAAGATCTGCAACGACCTCGACCTGCGTCACGTCGTCGACCCGTTCAAAGCCCGCACCGTGACGCCTGAGAAGATCTACTATCGCCTCCACGGGATCGGCGGATGGCGATACGAGTATGAAGAGAGCGAGTTGGAAGAACTGGCTTCAATGCAACCGGAAGGTGACGTGTCTTACGTGTTCTTTAACAATCGGATCATGTTTGACGATGCCGTTAGGTTCAAGAATATTCTTTCCGCATGATATCCGCGCAAAACAGGCCGAGGATCAGAAAGACAAGATTATTACCTTCGCGGATCTGTATTTCTGATAAGGTAGTCCCGATGCACAGAGTGATCCTGAAAGAGCTTTCGGTTGAAGAATTTGCGAATACGATCACGCATGGCCTAGGTTTAGTGCTCAGCGTTGCCGGGTTTGCAGCACTGGTCATTCTGGCAAGCCTTCGCGGCGACCCGGTACTGATCGCCGCGTGCGTCGTCTATGGGCTTTCGCTCATCGTCCTCTATACAGCATCGACCATCTATCACGGAACGACCTCGCCAACGCTTAAGCACAAGCTCCAGCTCGTGGATCATTGTTGCATCTACCTTCTGATCGCGGGGAGTTATACGCCGTTCGGGATCGTTATTTTGAATGGAACTCGCGGGCAGAGTCTGTTTGCGCTGATCTGGACTTTTGCGGTTGCTGGGATCATCGCCAAGCTGATCATGAAGCATCGCTTTCCAGCGGTCTCAGTAGTTTCTTACGTCATAATGGGCTGGCTGGGCGTATTCGCGGTGCAGCCGATGCTGGAAACGCTCGGCATTCAGGCAGTGATTTTGGCCGTAGCAGGCGGATTCTCATATACGCTCGGCGTCGTATTTTTCGCGTGGCCGCGTATCCGGCATCATCACGCGATCTTCCACGTATTTGTGCTTGCCGGGAGCATTCTTCACTACGCGGCCGTCATTCTCTACGTAGTACCCTACTCAGCGAACTTATAGCCCATTCCGTGAACCGTGTGAATGAAGCGAGGCTTGCGGGGATTCTCTTCAAGCTTCTGTCTTAGCCATGCGATGTGGACATCGACCGTTCGGGTTGATGGCATCGCGTCGTATCCCCACACGTGGTCAAGCAAATGATCGCGTGAATGTACGAGTCCGCGGTTCTCGATCAGGTAATGCAATAGCTTAAATTCCATCGCCGAAAGCTCGACCGAGGAATCTTGTTTTGCGACGGTGGCCCGTTTGAAATCGATCGAGACATCCCCAAACTGAAAAGACTCTGCCGAATGTCCGTTCGGTTTCGACGGCGCCCTGCGCAGCAATGCCTCGATCCGCGCTAGAAGTTCCATTACCTCGAATGGCTTTGTCAGATAATCGTCCGCTCCAAGTTTCAATCCCAACACCTTGTCGATCGTCTCGCCCTTCGCCGTTAACATCAGGATAGACGTGGATATCCCACGCTGTCGCAGATCTCGACAAACGTCGTACCCATTCTTTTTCGGCAGCATCACGTCGAGCAGGATCAGATCGAACGTCTGCGAAATAGCGGCATCAAACCCCGCCTCGCCGTCCCTTGCCGAAACGACCTCAAAACCCTCACTCACAAGTCGATCGGTAAGCGTAAGGATCAAGCCTTCTTCGTCTTCGACTAGCAAAACGCGCATTAGTATTTCTTACTTTCGATCTGTTTCGGGTATTTCGTGAATATTGCCTTTTTCTTTATTTGGAGCATAGGATTTATCCGCAAAATGCACGAAGGAAGAAAACGAAAACTAAATAAGTGGAACCTCAAATACAAATTTGGAACCCTTTCCGAGTTCACTCTGTACTGACACTTTTCCGCCATGAGCTTCAGCGATCTCCTTCACCAGGGAGAGGCCGAGTCCGTTCCCGTGAATCTGGGCGTCGACGACGTCCTTTGCACGATAGAACGGTGCGAAGATCTTCTTGCGGTCGCTTGCCGAGATACCGATGCCGCTGTCCTCCACTACGATCTTGATCGAGCCTCCACCATTTGCGGCCGAGACCCTAAGCCATCGCGTTCCGTTGCTATACTTGACCGCGTTCTGGATAAGATTGCGGACCGCAGTTTCGATCGCTTCCACATCTATCTGAGCCGTCGGAAGGCTATCAGCGATGGAAGTCTCGACCTCAAATTTACCCTCTTTCAGCAGCGGCTCGGAGTCTGCGAGGGCTTTCGCTACCGCCATCGAAACATCACCTGTCCCAAGATTATATTGCTTCTTTCGAGAGCGGGCTCCGGCAAATTCCAGTATCTGCTCGACCATCGCCGACAGCTTCTTGCCCTCGCCCTTGATCAGGTTTCCGTATTTCGTAACCTGCTCTTCGTCGCGCGTTACGCCGTCGGCAAGATTCTCCCCGGCCGTAAATATGACCGCTAGCGGCGTGCGAAATTCGTGCGAGACGCTCGACACAAAATCGATCTGCCGCTGTGCGTAAGCCTTCGCCTGCAGCGATGAATAAACGATAGCGATGATGCTGCCGAGTAGGAGCAGATAGATGCCGAAGCCGATCGCAAGGTTCCGATTCCTCTCTCCGCGAATGAAGGCGTCGATCGACCCTGCGGTGTGCTCGACGCCCAACTGCCATTGCGAATCCCGCAATTGAGTACCGCTGACCGTTGCAGTGCGTTTGCCTTCACCGGCCTGCTTCATCTGGATCGTGAAGGTTTCTCCACCTTCAACCTTCGCCGGACCATTCGACGGTGTAACCGTCCGTGTTTCGATCCGCTGGTTGAGTACGACCTCAGATTCGCCGTTCACTCCGGGCGTGCGCTTTTGCGGCAATGATTCGCGGTTCGCGACCCAAATCAGATGATCGGGCGTCAGATCGAGCAACGCGGCCTTTGCATCGCGACTGTCACCAAGTTGGGCGGTTTGGAAGACACTCTGCCCAGATCGGTCGGTCACCGCAACCTTGAAATCGCCATTCGGAAAATGCTTCGCCGCGAGTTCGGGAAGTATCTTTTCCTTGATCACCGATTCGCTGAGAAACACGATGACGAAACCAGCTGGCTTGGGAAGGTCCACGGGAGATTCCGAGATCTCGTTAGCCGATCGTCGCACCATTATCTGCTCTACCTTTTCCTCCCGTGGGTGAAGCGGTATCACGAGTGTGTAGCCGTTGTTGAAGATCGGTCCGGAACGCTGGCTATTCTCAACCTGTTCGCGAAGTTTATTCGTCCCCTCATCAGGGGGCGTGGGAACTAGGATCTTTCCGTTACTGTATCGTATCGTCCTACCTTCGGTAGTAAACGCGACAAACTCAAGGATCAAGGTGGGATAAGCCGTGTTGTTCAGCCAAAAGGTATGTCTCTCTTGCAGCTCAGATGCATCGCCAACAGCGATCTTTTCCGGATCGACCTGAAAGTTGAAAAACGCTCCCTGTATCTCTCGGTTGAACTCATCGGCGAACATCTTCGCATCCGCCTCGGCGCGGCGTTGAAGCTGTTCACGCTCGGCGACACTGGCCGCTTGCTGCCAGGTATACAGAAGGGCCATGAAGATCGTCAGCAAGCCGACGATCGCCGCGACGATTCCGATCGTGAACCATTGGGTGCGCTTCATACCGGGCTAATTATGCCCCCGCCAACATATTGAAACAACGCATTTTCAGCACATTTTACATTCTTAACAATTTCTTTGCGTCCTCTTAACCATTGACCGACCGCCATGGGCGAATATCACACTGACGACGAACATCCGAATGTAACCAGACTTGCAGACCGTTCGTCATTCGAATCAGAATTTATTAGTATCGGAGGCATTATGAAAAGATTTGTTGTTTCGACATTGGTCGCGTCGCTCGCATTTATCGGAGCCGGTGCGGTCGTCGACAAGGTGATCGGTGGAAGTAAGTCGGACGAGAAAGCTCTCGATATCATCGCCAAGGCCCGCACCGCGATCGGCGGCGACTCCGCGATCACCGGCGTTAAATCGTTCGTTATCAAAGGCCAGACCAGCAAGACCGTCAACGTAAACGGTGCCGAGCGTATCGAACAGGGTGAGACCGAGATCGTATTTGAATCGCCGAATCGTCTAATGAAGATGGTAAAGATAGGTGATGCCAATGCAGCCGATGAAGACGCCAGCGTCGAGAAAAATATCGATCTTGTCGTAGTCGGCGGCCCAGGCGACGGCCCACATAAAGTCATCGTCGACGGCAAAGATGGCGAACTCACCAGCGAGAACGGTAACAAGGTGATCGTTCGCAAGGTCGAAGGGTCACCTGCTGGCGAAGGCGGTGAGACCAAGATCTTCGTCCGCAAGAAAACCGATGGCGGCGAATGGACCGCGAAACAAGGCGAGGATGTGAAAGAAGTCACGACCGTCGACGGTAAGAAATTCACGATCGTCACCAAGGGCGGCGACGGCAACGCGACCTTTACCACCGAGGGTGGCGACCATGTCATGCTCCGCGAAAAAATGGGCGAAGGCCACGGCCCTATGCGTGACAATGAACTGTTTCGTACCACGCTTTCGCTGCTTATGACAGCCCCTGAGGGAATGGATGTTGCTTACACCTATGCCGGATCGACGAACCTGGACGGCACTAGTGCCGAGACCGTGGTCGCATCGTTTGGCGGATCGAGCGTGAAGCTTTTCTTCGACCCCTCATCCTATATGCCGCTCGGAATGAGCTTCGTTGGCCACCCGATGCCGATCATGATCAAGATGCGAAAGGCAGGGGGCGAGCCCGCGGCGGCGTCCAAAGAGGTAATGAAGTTCGAGCACAAAATTCCCGGTTCAAGTGAAGGTGTAGAGCAGGTCGTTCGCTTCGCCGACTATCGCAGCGTCAACGGGCTAATGCTTCCATATAAGTGGACGACTTCGGTCGCTGGGAAGCAGAGCGATGTATTCGACGTCGCCTCGTACGACCTGAACCCGACGAACATCTCCGAGAAGTTCCAAGGTGACGGTCGGAAAGTAATGGTACGCATGAAGAAACCGGCGGAGAAGTAGGTCGACCAGATTCTGAATAAAAAAGGGGACGTCTCTAAGACGGCCCCTCTTTTTTGGGTTTCTTTTTTTTCCTCTTTCGTATATTTCGTGGATAAATTTCTTCCGATCTCATCCACGAAAGAAGAAATCAAGAGGAAGAAACGGGACCAAGACTTTCCGGGTCAACGCTCCGCATCAATGCCCTTTAGCCCACTCGCCAGTTTCGGAATTAACGTTTTACCCGCATCGATCGCCGGCTTAATGTGACGATGATTCGTGAAATGTCCGGCGACGTATATGCCCGGCACGTTCGTCTCAAAGGTCTCGGGATCGTAAACCGGAACCTCGCCGTATTTGGCCATTTCGGTCTCAACACCCAATGATTTCAGCATCGTCAGGTCGGCGTCCGACCCGATCAGCACGAAGACGACATCGTTCGGGATCACCACGCGCTCGCCAGATTCGCTCTCAAGTTCAACCTCACCCTCGCGGATCTCGATCACCTTGCCGAGGAAGAACAGCTTTAGACAATGCTCTTTCAGTTCTTCCTCGAGCGGCTGCTTCACCCAGTATTTGATGCAGCCCTGCTTCGGATCATTGTTCTCCCAATCCGAACGAAAGATCGCGAGCGTCGTCTCAGCCCCTTCCTGAGCCAGAAACAACGCCGCCTCTCCCGCCGAATTCCCGCCGCCCACGATCATCGCATGCTTCCGAACCCATGGATATGTCTCTCGAAACACATCATGCACCTTCGGCAGGTCCTCTCCCGGCACATTCAACTTCCGCGGATAATCCATCGCCCCCATCGCAAACAGCACGCTCCGCGTTGAATATTCATTTTTGTCCGTCGCAACCCAAAACGCTCCCGAATCCGCCTTTTCTTCCTGTTTGGTGTATCTCGTGGATAGTTTCTTGTCCGTGTCTTTTTCCTTTTCTGTGCCTTCTGTGTTTTCCGTGCCGTCCGTGGTTCCATCCTCCGAAAACACGGAGTGCATAGAAGACACGGAAATAACCGTTTCCTCTGTCTTCACGTTCAGCTCATTATCCAAAACAAACCGCACGTAATACGAAAGCAGTTCCTCACGCGTCGGCTTCTCCCGAGCGGGCTTCAGATCACCGTCGTTAAACTCAAGCTCGTTCGTCGTCGAAAACACGGTCAATCCAACCGGATAGTGGTAGATAGTATTCCCGATCAACCCCTTCTCGATCACAACATACTCCAGCCCCGCACGCTTCGCCTCGTACGCGGCAGAGATTCCCGCCGGTCCAGCTCCAATGATTACGAGATCAAGCATTCTCGAGCCTCTCCAATTCAGCCTTGAACTTTTCGATCTGTTCCTTTGTTATCCCAAGCTCGCGTTTCGATTCGAGATATTTCTGCCATTCGCCGGTCAGCGTTAAGGCCTTCGTCACGTCCTCATCTAGCGCATGAGCCATCACCACGAGCAGGTCGCTCAAGCTCTCGTTCGCCTGCAGCAGCGACTGGATTATCGTATAAGCCAGCTTCGCATTCGGCAGGTCAATGTCCAATTCCTCGTTGTTTAATTGAGCTACGTTCATTCTCGATTCCTTCGTGAGTAACCGATGTTACCAAAAAAAGCGAACGTGAGTTATCACGTCCGCCCGTCCAGGTGTCTGACTACGACTATTTATTCTCGCCGCGGAAGGTGAGAAGCAGTTGTCCGTTGTCGAAGAGACGGAGGCGATTGTCACTACTGCGCACTTCGAATGTGTCTGCGCGTCGCAGTCCGTCCAGCAGCTCCCGTTCGGTCTGCATCTTACCGCCTTCGACGCAGGCTCGCATGGTCGAGATAAGATCGGTCATCGAGATCGTATTTCGCGAAGCCGTGTAGGTGCCTCCGAAGGAGTTGCAGCCGGTGTTCCCGCCGACCGATCGCTTGCCGCTGTCGAAGTTGATGAACACGCCTCTGATCGGAGCGTATGTTTGCCGATTGGCGATCTGCTCAAGCACCCATCGCTCGTCGTCAAGCAGTTGAGCCGCGCCGTTTCCGTTATTTCCGTTGCCATTCCCCTGGTCACCCCGCTTAAATTTCATCAGCACTCGGCCGCGATTGTCCATCAGCGTCAGTTCGCCGCGAGCGACCGAGTATTTGCGAGTCGCATTCAAGCCACTCAGAACTGTCTCTTCGGGAATGCTTCCTGCCATCATCTTACACATCCTTTTGGTCGCACCGATCTGCCCGAATCGCATGCGGTCGGAGGTTATACTCACAGAACCAAAGATCTGATTGCAGCCGCCATTACCTGTGAACCGCGTGAGATTATTGCCAAAGTCCAGCATTGCGTTGGTCTGCCGAGCCCGCTGGCCATAAGCTTCAGTCAGTTTCCATTCCGCATTCGCCAAACTCTGCCGCTGTGCAGTCGCAGCCGAAACCGCGAGTATAAGAAGTCCAAGTAATGAAATAGTTTTAAGTGTAAAGTTCTTCATTTTCGTTCCCCCTGCATTCATATTCTTAGGAGAGTTGCCGGCATCTGTCGACACTTAAGAGAACGCAACTATCAGACCCGAATTGCGCGCCTTTACCTAACTTTACACCTGCAATTCGGTTGCCTGAAAAAGCTACGGGGTGGGATATTTGGCTCCCGGCGGGACTAGCCAAATGTTCGTCGAATTGGGCCGACCAGATCCTCCATTGACAAACGTAATACTCGGATCGGGAAATTCAGGTGTTCGAGAAAGGAGGTCTCTAAGCAAGCGTTCTCGTCGGGAATCGAATGAAGGCGGACCATATTGATGATGTAGTATCGGATTTCGCCTCGAAGGTGAAATGCCCTGTCGAAAAAGTCTCTCAATTCTTTCCATATCTCCCGCTCAACACCCTCCTTGGGCGTTAAACCTATCCAACTTTCTGAATCTACAGACGGAACGATGGCGTTAGCTGGCATGACCCAGACCTCAGTTGAGGCGTCCGTGTCAGACTTGACGACCCTGAAACGCAACCGGATCGATTCAAACTTAAGAGAGTATGCTGCCCTATCTACCTGCAGCCGTCGATTAACAATGTCGTCAAAGGAACCGCGAAGAATTACGAGACCAATGCTGTTTTTATAGCGGTTTGCCGTGTCAAAGTATTCGCTCAGGAATTCATTCGTTCGCTTATCACTCTCAGCCCATGCTGAAGGATGGTTGAATGAGCCAAATCTTTTTGTTTCGGGCCGCACTGCATCCTGCGCGAAGGTGTTCCAAGATACAGCGACAATGACTGTCCAGAGTATCAACTTCATATTCTCGTTAAATTATGAGTGGCAGATCCTTAACGATCGTGGGTAAGTCACTAGCCATTAGCTCAGTTCCTTCCGCAAGATAATCGTACCGCACGTATGCAAGCCCGATCGTCTTTTCCAGCTTGGGTGAATAGGTAAGGGAAGTGCTGCGGCCGGCGGGCTTCCCATCGAGCGAAGTCAACTCCATCGACTTGACCGCGGGCGTCCCGCCTGCATCGGCCGAAAGGCCGGTATCACTGTCAATAATCAAACCCGTTAGCCGTTTCGCGACGTGGCCGCGGAAGTGGATGCGGGCGATTATTTCCTGGCCGATGTAGCAGCCTTTGTTGTAGGAGATCAGTCCGTCGAGGCCGAGTTCGGGAACGATGGTCGTTTCGTCCATGTCTACGCCGTATTTCGGAATGCCGGATTCGATGCGGAGGGTTTCGTAGGTTTCGTCATCAATCGCGAGTCCGTCGGGAATCGCGTCGCCTTCAATGAACACGCCGAGAGAACCACCCCGTCCGCGAAACGCGGCCACCCCTCCTTCGTAAGGAGGGGAGTTGAGAAACGTAGCATCGGACTCACGGGAGTTTTCCTCATCGCTGTCAAGACCGAAGTTTCCGAACAATTCAAAATATCGGTACTTCTCCGAGAGATCCTCGACAAAAAAATCACCCGCGTAAGTAAACCTGAACAGATTATTGAACACCTTCTCCCGCGTGGCCTCTTCCGTCTCTATCAGGAACCGATCGCCTTCCCGAAGCACTCGCACGACCGCCAGCAGACGCCCTTGTGCATTCGGGAACGCCGCGAGCATCTGTTGTCCGTCCTCGAGCGTTTTCATATCGTTGGAGATCATCCCGTCCAGAAAAGGCACGGCATCTTTCCCCGACACGGCGATCAGCCCACGCTTCTGTTCGAAAAACCCAGCCTCGCCCGAGCGGATCTGGTTGTATGTACTAATGTTCATTGAAATGATATTAGATGATTTCAACCTTCCCTCGGAAATTGATGGCTGCATCATCCCGTCTTATATATAAAACCATTGTTATCTGATGCAACATATGTAAATATCTGATCGGGCCAAGCGACCGCCCGCAATTAATGAGCACTAACAATGGCCATTTGTTGTGACAGGTTCATAAAAAAACAAAAGTCGGCCGCAACGCCGGAGAAAAGTTTTTTGAAAAGTCGCATAATATCGCTCGGTTATGGTATGTAAGTGTCTTAAATAAAACGACTTATTTGTCCCAACCGTTCCCTGGGACACTTTGGGGCAAACCGGAAAGAAGGAAGCGTAAAGCTATGATTATCAACACATAGACGCTTTGTTTAAGTTAGAGCAGGTCACGTAAGTCGCCCAATTTTGGTGGATCAGCGTGGGCTTTGTTCGAATCTTCAGGCACCGGAATCCCTTGCCGATACAGTCTCATGAATGTAAGCTTAGGAACAATTTACACTTCGCAAGTCATATGAATCTCAGATATTGCTCCGCTCTCTTGTTGGCTCTGCTAGCGCTGGTTCTGACGTCGTGTCCTGCCCGCGAAGAGGCTCGCCGCGAGGGATGTGAGATCAAGGTCGGCATCGTTTTCGACATTGGTGGTAAGAACGACAGGTCGTTCAACGCCGCCGCGTGGGAAGGGGTAAAGCGAGCCGAGAAAGATCTGCCGATATGTCTTTATGACGTCGAGCCGGGAAACCCAACCTCGATCGAGCCGGCAATGCGCGCCTTCGCGGAGAAGAATTTCGATCTGATCATTGGCGTCGGCTTTGCACAGGGACCGATCATGCAGTCGGTCGCCACGGATTATCCGAATATTAAATTTGCGATCATCGACGGAGTCATCTTCGATGAGGACGGCAAGACGCCGAAGCAAAACGTTGCATCGCTCATCTTTCGTGAACACGAGGGCTCTTATCTGGTGGGTATGATCGCTGCGTCCAAGTCGAAAACCGGTGTGCTTGGATTCCTTGGCGGGATGGACATCCCGTTGATCCATCGGTTCCAGAAGGGGTATGAAGAAGGAGCAAAGGCTGTAAATCCCAACATATCAATAATCCCCAACTATGTGGGCGTTAACGACGCAGCTTGGAATAACCCCGCCAAGGGAAAAGAACTTGCACTTGCGCAGATCCAAAAAGGAGCCGATGTCATCTTCACGGCAGCCGGAAACTCGGGCCTCGGAGCGTTCGATGCCGTCGAGCAGTACGGGGTCAACGCTCAGGGTGAGGCGAACAAATTTGTCATCGGTGTCGACTCGAACCAGAACGCCGTCAAACCCGGATTCGTCCTTACATCAATGGTCAAGCGGGTTGATAACGCCGTATATGACGCGGTCAAGGAGACCCTCGAAAACAGGTTCGTCGGCGGTTTTCACGTCTTCGGCCTCGACAAAGACGGCGTTGCCTACGCGATGGACAAGAACAACGAAAAACTTATCCCCGGCGACGTCATTCTCCGCGTCGAGGAAGCGAAGAAAGACATCATTGGCGGCGGCATCAAGGTAACTGATGCAATGGCCAACTAAGGGATCATGCTCGAACTTAAAAACATTAAGAAGGCTTTTGGTGACTGCGTAGCTAACGAGGATGTTTCGCTGACGGTTCAAAAAGGTACGATCCATGCCATCGTCGGCGAGAACGGGGCGGGGAAGTCGACTGCGATGAAGGTCGTGTATGGGTTCTACAACTCTGATCACGGCGAGATCGTTTTCGACGGAAAGCCGGTAACGATCCGCAATCCTCACGACGCCATAGCGCTTGGCATCGGCATGGTCCATCAGCACTTTATGCTGGTAGACAATATGACAGTCGCCGAGAACATAATTCTCGGCGCCGAGACTGGTTCAGCCGCTAATCTGGATCTTGATAAAGCGAATGCCAACATCCGCAAACTTTCCGACGACCTCAAACTCAACATCGACCCAAACGCCATGGTCGAAGACCTTTCGGTCGGTCAGCAGCAGCGGGTCGAACTGTTGAAGGCCCTCTATCGCGACGCCAAGTTCCTGATCCTTGACGAGCCGACCGCCGTACTCTCGCCGCAGGAGGTGGAAGAGTTTTTTGGCATTCTTCGCCGCATGAAGGAGCAGGGAAAGACGATCGTGATCATCACGCATAAGCTCGAAGAGGTGCTCGCGATATCGGACGAGGTGACCGTGATGCGCGATGGCCGAACTGTGGGTAGGGTCACGACGGCGGAAACGAACGCCGCCGAACTCGCTCGAATGATCGTTGGCCGCGACGTACTGCTACGTGTAGAGAAGACCGATGCGAATCCCGCAGCTACTGTGTTGGAAGTTTCAGATCTGACGGTCGATAGCAGGCATGGACGAGCGGTCGAGGGCGTATCTTTCACCGTACGTGCTGGCGAGATCGTCGGAATTGCTGGCATCGAAGGCAACGGCCAAACCGAGCTGATCGAGGCATTGGCGGGATTGTGCAAATCTCGTAGCGGGCGCGTGTCGTTCGAAGGAAAAGATGTTACCGGAAGATCTACTCGTGAGTTAAAAGAACTCGGAATCGCGCATATTCCGGAAGACCGCCATCGCCGCGGCCTCCTGCTCAATTCTGACCTATCCGAAAATTCGATCCTCGGCGTTCACTATCGAGCACCGCTAGCAACAGCAGTCGGCACGATGAACTCCGGCGCGATAGAAAAACACGTCAGCGAGATCATCGGAAATTTCGACGTCCGTCCGCCGAATCCGAAATTGACCGCAAAATCACTTTCTGGCGGTAACCAGCAAAAACTCATCATCGGACGCGAATTCGAACTCGATCCGAAACTCCTTCTGGTTTCCCAGCCGACCCGCGGCGTCGATATTGGAGCCATCGAATTCATTCACCGGAAGCTCATCGAGCTTCGCGACAAAGGCCGCGCCGTTCTCTTGGTTTCCGCCGAACTGGAAGAAGTCACAGCCCTCGCCGACCGTCTCCTCGTCATTCGCGAAGGCAAGATCGTCGGAGAAGTTAATCCGAAAACCGCAACATTCGAAGAGATCGGCTTGCTTATGACCGGGAGCTAAGGATGCGAGCTGTGTCGCCGTGGCCCGCACCTGAGTAATGGCTGCCGTTACTAACAAGAACCTCAAGTAAACGTACATGCTCACCTTCAAAAGCGTCGCACCAAGTTTCGTCGTGGCTGACCCGGTGGTTACGGCCGAGTATTACCGCGACGTACTGGGTTTTGAGATCTTAGGCTATTTTGGCGAGCCGACGGTTTTCGCGATGGTTGCTCGGGGCGGCGTCGAGTTTCACTTTGGAAAGGCTGAAGCGGAGCCGCAGCGTACAAATCTCGAATTGAGGAAGATCAGCAGCGATGCGTACATCTGGGTGGATGATGTGGAAGAATTGTTCGAGGAATTAACGGCGTCAGGTGCCGACATCATCGCCGGCCCGATCCATCAGATCTACGATTGCATTGAACTTGAGGTTAGAGACTGTAACGGGTTCAAACTCGTTTTCTCACAAGGATGATTTACGCCGCCTTTGGGCGTCGGTCGTGCCGAAGATCGAGCCGAGCCGTTCAACCGCTAAGTGCAGATTCTCCATTGAAGTAGCGTATGAAAATCTTAGAAATCCATCCGCCCCAAATCCCGCACCGTCGGTCACCACCGTATAGGCTTCCTTCAACATCGCCTCTGCTACGTCGGCCGACGAGGAGTATTTATCACCGATCAGGTTGCGAACATCGACGAACGCATAGAATGCACCTTCGGGCATGCCGCATTTGAACCCGTCGATCGTGTTCAACGCAGGGATCAGCCAATCGCGGCGGCGTTCGTATTCCGAGAGCATCGTATTAACGGCTGCCATTGATTCAGCAGAGTTCTCCATCGCCCGAGCACATGCATATTGGACGAACGAGGTCGGATGGGTCGCCGAATGACTCTGAAGTTTGACCATCTCCTTCGACCAAGCCTGATTCGCGATCGTGTAGCCGATGCGCCAGCCCGTCATCGCATAGGTCTTTGAAAAACTGCCGGCGACGCAAACATAGTCGCGGATCTCGTCGGGCAGCGACGCCGACGTGAAAACTTCTCCCGGCGGATAAGCGAAGAAAAGATAGCATTCGTCTGTCAGCACGTAGACACCGCGTTCGACACATGCCTCGATGATCTTCTTCATCTCTGCGGTGGGGATCACCCTGCCCGACGGATTGCTCGGCGAATTAACGATCAGAAGCTTCGTCTTGTCCGTGATCGCATCCTTTACCTGATCCGCCGTTAACACGAAATCGGTTTCTTCGGTCTCGATGAAGACGCTGTTTGCTCCGCAAAACGTGACGATCTCGGGAAAAGTTACCCAGTAAGGTTTCGGGATCAGGACGTCATCGCCGGGATTCAGCAAGGTACATGCCGCATTGAATAGAGCCTGCTTACCTCCGCACGATGCTACGACCTCGGTCGGAGAAAAGCTCGCACCGAACCGATGCTGATAGAAATCGGCGATAGCCTGGGTAAACGGTTTCATCCCCGTCGAGGCCGTGTATTTCGTGAGCCCCTTCTGAAGGCCTTCCCAGGCGTAATCCTTTATGAACTGTGGAGTATCGAAATCAGGCTCGCCCACGGTGAGGTCGATGACGCTGTGACCCTGTTCGCGCAATGCCGCAGCGGTCTGGGCCGCCTTCAGCGTCGACGATGTGTGCATGCTGGCGACTCGGGCGGAAACAGGAAAGGGATGGCTCATGCAGATGATTCTAACTTAAAACAAAGGAGTTCGCAGTTCACGATCGACGGAGTCTGAAGTTATGAAAAACAAAACATCATAACCCGTCTATGCGTCGAGCTTACGCCGCATCCGTGCCTCGACCGATTCCGGGATCAGCCCATCAACGCGTCCGCCAAGCAGAAACACCTGCTTCATCAGAGTCGAAGAAACATATGAATACTCTTCATCAGCCATCAGAAAGACAGTCTCGATCGTCGGTTCCAACTTACGATTCATCAGGGCCATCCGAAGCTCGTATTCGTAATCGCTCACGGCCCGGATCCCGCGGACGATCGCCGTGGCGCCGCTTCGTTTGGCAAACTCGGCGGTGAGCCCCGAAAACGAAGAAACTGTGATCTTGCAGTCATCATGTGAAACCGACGGCAGGATCTCTTCGATCATCTCGACCCGCTCTTCTACGGTGAACATCGGGTTCTTTTCGGGATTGTTGAGGATTGCTACGATGATCTCGTCAAATAGCGGTGAACTTCGCTGGATGACATCTAGGTGGCCGTTGGTGAATGGATCGAACGATCCGGGGAAGATGGCTTTTCGCATCAGAAGTTCTTTGACAAAAGGGTCTTGCCTTTTTCGACCGCTATCTGGTGCTCCAGCTCGTAAGGTGGCTTCGGCGTCAGTGCGAACAATGCGTTCAATTGTTTTTTCGCCTCCGCATCCTTCTTTGCTGCGAGATATGCTTCGGCGAGATGGAGGCGAAGATTGGCGTTGTCAGGCGAAATTTCGAGACCCTTCTCATAGTACTCAATGGCCTTTTCTATCGTTCCGCCCTTTAGTGTACGCGTGGCCATCTCGAGTTGGCCCAGTGCATCAAACCCACTTCCATTCTGATATGCAGGCTCGATTGAAATTGAGGTGTTGATCGCTTCGCGAATATCGTCGACAGACTTGATCCCGACCGTGACGGGGCTGATCCTCGCTAGTTCACCCAGGTTCGCGCCATACCAGAAATGGCCATCCGCCTTGCTTGGGTCAACTCGCGATGCGATCTTCGCTGCGTCACGACCCTTCTCAAATACGGCGATCGCGTCCTTTTCCAGCGGTTCAAGCTTGCCGAGGAAATAACTGTATTTGGCGAATTTCCACTCGACCTCGAAATTCCGTTGGTCGGGGTTTCTCGCCACGCCGAGTATATTGACCGCCATTCGGAGTTTCTGAATGTCAGATCGCTCGGCGAAGAGGCCGTCCGCTGTGCGAAGACTGTCTGAATTGGTTGTCGACGAGAGATTAGGATCGGAATTATGCGATTCAACCTTCTTAGAACAACCTGGAAGTAAACACAATGTAATTACAATTGCAAGAAAATTGTAATGTTTGATTGAAATTGAGTGCGAGATTAGCTGGTACATGCTAATATCCTCGTTTGCAAACACACTTGACGTGAAAAGACCGAACATAACCTATCACGAAAACTCGACCAAGCGAAACGGTCAAGCCGCGGCATTCTACGATCTGGAGGGTACGCTTGTCAGCACTAACCTTGTCCACACGCTCGCGTTCTACGCAAAGCGTCAACAAGGGCTCTGGCAAACCGCCAAGAAGAGCGCAGGCACGCTGGCAAAGCTGCCATTCTTCGGCCTTACGGATCTATATTCCCGTAACGTTTTCAATGAGGTCTTCTTCCGCTCGTATGAAGGTTTCTCCCAAGATAGGTTGCGATACTTCTCGGAAGAATTGTTCGAGGAAGTGCTAAAGCCGGCGATATTTCCGGGCACGCCTGAGCTGATCGCACAGGGAAAGAAGATCGGCCAGCGTCAGGTCGTGCTCACCGGAGCGCTCGATTTCACGATTGAAAAGATGGTGGAGTATCTCGGCATAGATGATTACGTCGCTAATCGTCTTGAGTTCGTGAACGGCTACGCGACAGGCCGCGTGCTGCCGCCCGTGATGGCGTCGGCGACGAAGGCGAAGTGGATACGTGAGTACGCCGAACGGGAGAACATCAACCTTTCGGAAAGCTACGCCTACTCGGATAGCATCTCCGATCTGCCAATGCTCTCGATCGTCGGGCATCCGGTCGCGGTCTGCCCGGATTTTCGCCTAAAGCAAACCGCCCGCCAGCACGACTGGGCAGTGATCGATCTTAAATGACCGGAACGCAGGCGTCCCGCCTGCGAGTGTCAAGTGCAGAATGTTCAGATTTAATAAAGCACTGAATGACTGGAACGCGGGCGTCCCGCCTGCGTGTTGAAGTTTAGAATGTCGAGAATTAATAAAGTTCTGATAGTAGCCTTCGCGATCCTCGCGGCCTTATCAGGTGTGACCGCACAATCGGCTGCAAAGGCTCCCGAGTCGAAACTATTCGACGCGGGCAAACTGATAGAGGACATTCGAACCCTCTCGGCAGACGACATGGATGGCCG
>JBDSLC010000244.1:0-49184 GCA_039916585.1 Pyrinomonadaceae bacterium
CCGAGTTCTTCTAACTTCTTTACCAGTGAGGCTTCTGTATATCTCGGCTGCGCGCGGCTGAACCGTTCTGTAGCTCGAAGTTCGGATAGCGGCAATGATTGCCCCACGGACATCGGAGGCAAGAGACTCTGCGACGATTCTTCCTGTTCGTCTTCGTCCTTATCTTCGCGATAAACCTTTAGAAATCCGTCGAACTTGAGCACTTCGCCGGCGGCCGTCAATTCTTCCTTGTTCGTGGAGATCTCTATCTTTACGGTCGTCTTTTCTAACTCAGCGTCGGACATTTGCGACGCCACGGTTCGCTTCCAGATGAGTTCATAGAGCCGCTGCCACTCCGGCTCGACGACGGTCGTCGCGCTCGCATTCGTCGGGCGAATGGCTTCGTGTGCCTCCTGAGCCGATTCGTTCTTATTCTTGAATTTGCGCGCCTGCTGATACCTTTCGCCGAACATGCTGCTTATCGTCTGCGTGATGTCATTCAGAGCTGTCTCGCTAAGACTGACGCTGTCCGTACGCATGTACGATATATGGCCGTTCTCGTAGAGCTTCTGAGCGATCTGCATCGTTCGCCCAACACCGTAGCCCAATTTTCTTGACGCTTCCTGCTGCAGAGTGGAGGTGGTAAACGGCGGGGCCGGAGTGCGTTTGCCGGGTTTGACGCGTACGTCCGTTACTTTGTAGTCAGCGCCGATGCAGGTTTTCAGAAATGCTTCCGCGTCTTCCCGGCTGTCCTGTTTGCGTCCTTCGGCCTTGAACGTGACGGATTTGCCGGTTATATCATCGGCTACGAATAGGCCTTCTATCTTAAAATGGCTGGATTGTTCGAATGCGTTGATCTCGCGTTCGCGGTCGGCGATCAACCTTACGGCAACGCTCTGTACACGCCCGGCGCTCAGGTTGTTACCGCCGGCGCTTATCTTTCGCCAGAGCACGGGACTCAATTCGAAACCGACCAGGCGATCAAGCACCCGCCGAGCCTGCTGAGCCATCACCAGATCCATATTCACCCGCCGCGGATTTTGAACGGCGGCTTCTATCGCGGGTTTGGTGATCTCGTGAAAAACGATCCGTTTGGTTGTTTTAGGGTCAAGGTTGAGCACCTCGCACAGATGCCAACTGATGGCTTCGCCCTCGCGGTCTTCGTCCGTTGCAAGCCAGACTTCGTCCGACTTTTTTGCAAGAGACCTTAGCTCACTGACGACCTTCTTTTTGTCGTCGGGGACCTTGTAGCTGGGTTCGAAATCGTTATTGACGTCGATACCCATCCCGGCTTTTTCAAGGTCCCGGATGTGGCCGTAGCAACTGTTTACCTGAAAATCCTTACCAAGAATCTTTTCAATGGTCTTCGCTTTCGCGGGGCTTTCTACTATTAAAAGATTCTTCGACATAAGTTCGTTCGTTCTGACGTTTAGACTACTAACACCGCGCTCGACGGCTTGTCAACCTCGATCCAATTTCGAAAATCGCGATCGCAAAGGTTGAAATCGAATTTTTGTTTGGAGATTTTTTCTGAAAACCGGCGGTGAATTACGACCTGATTTAGTTACAAATCACATCCGTCGAGCATAGTTTTTACCCGGCAGGACCCTAATCAGATCTCGCAGGTCGAGGCCCACGAGAGCCGCGTTGAGATCGCCGAATGAGAGGCGGCTTTCTTCGAGCAACGCATCGATATGTATTGAGTCATCAACCGGTAGTAGCGGCCAGATTGTTCGCTCGTGATCGCTGAGGTCTGAAGGCATCAGGTCCGCTTGTTTCGACGCTCTGCCATTCGATCCCTTCTCGATCTTAGGCGGTAGTATGGCGGCGGCGATCTCGCTCGGAAGCTCCGCAACAACGTCCTGCCATTGCTGGACGAGTTTAGCGCCGGCCTTGATCAGATAATTCGTGCCGAACGAGTTCCCGGATGTGATATTTCCAGGCACCGCCATCACTTCGCGGTTCTGCTCCATCGCGAGCCGCGCGGTTATCAAAGATCCGCTTCGCTCGGAAGCCTCAACGATCAATACACCCAAGCTAAGCCCGCTTATGATTCGATTGCGGTAGGGAAAGTTGTCCTTTAGCGGCGGGGTGCCGAGCGGAAACTGAGTGAACAACGCTCCGCCTTTGTCGAGGATCTCCTCGGCAAGCCGAGCGTTCTCTTTGGGATAAACGCTGTCGAGGCCGGTACCAAGAACGCCGATCGTTCGGCCCTTTGCTTCGATCGCTCCGCGATGAGCTGATGTGTCGATACCGCGTGCGAGGCCCGAGACGATGGTGATCCCGCGAGCGGCGAGTTCACGCGAGAGCATCTCCGACGAGTTTTTGCCGTACGTCGAGCAGTTTCGCGATCCGATCACCCCGACGCACGGCTGTTCTAGACACGCCTGCCAATCGCCGCGGACGTAAAGCGTGATCGGCGGGTCGTCTATCTGTCGGAGGAGATCGGGGTAACTGCCATCATCGAGGATCAGAATGTCGCCGCCTGCTTTCTTGACCCGCTCGAACTCCTCAAGAGCCTTATCATGAAACTCCTTTTTCATGATGCTCTCGATCGTTTCAGGCCGAATCCGCAGCGACTCTAACTCAGTCCGCCGTGCATCAAACACAGCCGACGCCGACCCAAACCGCTCAAGCAGCTTCGTCGCAGCGCGCGGCCCAACCCCGGGAGTCATGTTGAGAGAAATCCAATCTTTCATATGGATTTGGGAATTGGGATTGCGGATTTGGGATTTCTTCGTGCCTTCGAAGTGCTGATTGCCGCAACAATAATTGAAAGGATCTCGTCGAACTCCTGAATGAGCTTCTCAACGAGGTTAGGCTTGACTTGCTCCGATTCAACGAGAAGCTCGATCCAATAGATCGACTCGTCCGCTTCTTCTTCAACTATAGCAAGCTTATTGATGAAGTCCGCGGTGGACTTAGCTCGGCATGCCGCGCGGTAATTCGCTCCAACGGATGTTCCACTTCTGATTAGCTGCCGTCCAATCGCATTTGAAGCCGTGGTCTTTGGCAGACTTTCAAACAGCCTAATTACTCTAATGGAAAGTTGTTTCGTTCTGTTCTTCAGCTCCTGTTGAGTCATACCACTTTCTAAATGACTAAAACATTCCGCAGTCCGAAATCACCATTCTCAAATTAAAAAGATGGCGGAGGCGTGTGGGAGTCGAACCCACCCAGGTACGCTCTCGCGCACCCGCTAACGGTTTTGAAGACCGCGCCCATCACCGGACAGGATGCGCCTCCGGATAGTATGAACTTTTCTTGAACGCGGATTTAGCGGATAACCGGATGGTACGGATTGTACGGATTCTTTTCCTACTCCCCTTGATCCGGCGTATTTCGCACAATCCGCTCGATCCGCGTTCAAAAATCTATGCTAAAAGCATCGTGACCAAAGCCGCTCGACGCCAGATATCACTAACTAAAATATGCTCGTGGAGCGTGTGGGCGCCGTCGCCGGTTATGCCGAGGCCGTCGAGGACGGGGACGCCGAGGGCGGCGACGAAATTGCCGTCGGACGCGCCGCCGACCTGAGTTTCGCCGAGGTCGTAATCGAACGACGCGGCGACCTGACGGGCCTTCTCATACAGCGCGGCTACCGCGTCGGTACGCTCCATCGGCGGGCGATTAACGTCGCCGGAGATCGAGACGGAGACGCGCACGTCCAACGGCGTAATCGCTTTGATCGCGGTATCGATCCTTGCCGCTTCGTCCATTGAAGAAAACCTAACGTCGACCGTGCATTCCGCGTGTTCGGGAATGACGTTGGTCGTTGTTCCGCCGTGCATCGTGCAGACGTTTACTGTTGTTCCGGCTTCGATCTTGTTGAATGACTGCAGGCGTTCTATCTGGCGTGAAAGTTCAAGGATAGCGTTAGCGCCCTTTTCGGGCTCGAGTCCGGCGTGAGCGGGAATGCCGTGGGCGCGGACGGTGTACATTCCGGTGCCTTTGCGTCCTGTCTTTACGCGGCCGCCGGCTGAAGGCTCGAATACGAGGCACGCCTCTGCGTTTGCGGCTTCTTTCTCAAGCAAGGGTCGGCCCGAATAGCTGCCGACCTCTTCATCGCACGATAAGAAGATCGTGATCGGTCGGGAAGGTCTGGTGGCGGTTTCGGCGAAAAATCTCAGCGCTTCGAGCATCAGGACGATTCCCGCTTTCATATCGAAAATGCCGCAGCCGTAGAATTTATCGCCGTCGATACGCGTCGGGTTCTGATCTTTCGTGCCCACCGGATGGACAGTGTCGCTATGGCCGAGAAGTAGGAACGGCTTCGCATCGCCAGGGAACGCACGAATGATCAGATGCTCGCCAAAGCCGTCAGCCGGAATCCGCTCGATCTCAAGATCAAGCCCTACCTTTCGAGCCTCGTTCTCGATCCATAGCTGAACCGTCTTACTGCGCTCGACGTCATACGACGGCGATTCGATCTCGACGATCTCGCGGATCGCGACGATCAACGCGTCTTCGCGATTTTTGAAATATTCAACCGTTTCGTGTGGGGTCATTTGCCGAAGATCTCGTTCAAGGTCTCGCCCATCCGATATCCGGCCATCACGAGGCGCTGCTCGGCAACCGCATACGCGTTGCGGCGATAGGCGTCGGAAGGCGTTTCGAAGCGTTTCAGATCGGAGCGGAAGACGTCGCTGTTCGCATAGGCAAAACTTTCCTTTTGCCAGCCGTTGTAATCGCCGAGCATCAGGCTGCCTTTCGACGAATCGAACGGGTAACGGACCATATATGATTCGGCGATGCTGCGGATATAGTCGCTTTCGTTCTCCAACGGTAAGAAGGGGACGTTACGGCTAACGATCGAATCCCAAAACCAGTGAAGATTTACCTGATCTTCTCGCTTTGTGCCTTCTTTTGTCAGCAGAAAGAGGTTCCCACCTTGGTCGCCTTTCGGATCCAAGTCCGTGAAACGTCCGGAGGTGTGGAGTGGTTGGTGAAGATCGCCGCCGATGTGGAGAAACCATGCCAGGGCTATGGATTTGTCCGCGGGAGTCGCCGCCGCGTCTCGCATCGTCTTGTCTGCCTCGATGAGTTTTACAAGACCAAGTCCGCCGGGCTCGCTGGTAGTTACCACCTCGACCTTGCCGTCAACCTGCCGCCAGAAGGTATCGGCATAGTGCCAGTTCGATTTGTGATACTTCTCATATCGGACCGGAAACGCCCGGTCGCGAACCACATCGGCCCATGTGGGGACAAAAACAAAATAATCCTGCGCCTTAGATTCGTTCGAACGCGGGCCGTAGTTCATATAGAAGGCTCCGAGCTGCGAATCCTCGGGTGCCCCACGAAGAAGCTTGATCACGTTCCCCCGAGCGGTCGGGCTCATGCGTTGCCAGGCAATATAGCCAGTAATTTTATGGCCTACATCGTCCCAAGAATACGAATTAAGTGAAAGAAAAGTAAGGAATAGCGCGATCAATAGCAATCTTGGCATATATCTCCTGAAACTATTGGGATGATTCTAGCGAAATGACGGGGTAAGAGGAAATTAGGCATTCATTGGTGAAAAAATTTGAATTAGGCAAACTTTTGTCCTGATCGTTCATCAGAATGAATGCAAAACTTTCCCCTCAAAGCGTTCTATTAAATGAACGACGCACATTTTCGGATGTGGGGAGTTGAAAGGTTATGCAAGCAGTATCGGAATTAAACGGGTTTGTTGGTAGAACTGAAGAGATTCTCGGCCGAAAGATCGGCGTTTTCGGGAAGATCTTCGGATGTCAGCACAAGCGATTGACGCGGCCCATCACAATTGAACGTACTACGTACCAAGCGTGTGTGGAATGCGGTGCCCGTAAAGGTTTCGATACCCGGACTTTTCGAAGTTCCGGACGCTTTTATTATCCTCCGACTGCAGGGTTCGGGAACTATTAAAAACCCCTGCAGTCATATCCTGTCCTTTATACCATCCAATGAATACCTACCGAGAGCGTTCTGCCAAACAGAACGCTCTCAATCATTTACGCAGAGCGGCATCAATCGCTTTCTGAGCGAGCGGGGCCATCAGCTTGTATCCCCCTGCGTGGGGGTGCAGCCCGTCGTTGGCAAGCCCGGCTTTTAGAAAACCTTGCTCATCGGCCGTGGCGGCAAAATAATCCAGATAGATGTGTTTATTCGCGGCCGAGTAATCTTTCAGCCATTTATTGAGAGCAAGGATCTTATCAGGCTGGCGCTGCACACTTCGGATGATCTGTTGTCCTTGCGCGTTCTTGTTGTAGTCGCTGATAGGCAGAATTGAGGAGAATACGACCTTTATCCCATTTGCTCTGGCCAGCTCTGCCATTGCTCGATAGTTATCTTCAATGGCTTCAAGCGTTACGGCTCCGGTGTTACCAGCGATGTCGTTGGTACCGGCAAGGATCACAACGACCTTCGGCTTGAGTGCGATGACGTCTGGCTGGAATCGGACCAGCATCTGCGGCGTGGTCTGTCCGCCGATGCCGCGATTGATGTAAGGTTTTCCGGCAAAATATTCTTCTAACTTCCAGCCGTCGGTGATGGAGTCGCCCATGAAGACGACTCGATCCTCACCCTTAACAGGCGGAGCGACCTTGCTGTTAGCCTCAGCGTACCGTTTGAGGTTTGGCCAGTCAGTCAACCGTGCCTCGAATCGCTCCATGCGAGCTTTGAGTTCATCATAGGTTGGCGTGGCGGTCGCAGTCGGGGCCTGTCCAGCTGCCAGTCCCGGCAATATAAAGCAGATGCAGATCAGGATATTTTTCATCGTTTCTTAGTATTGAAGCCAGGCATCGAACACCCAGCCCGTTTGGTCTTTGTAAGTGACCATGCACCAGCGCCCCGTGCGGGTGCCAATCTTTACCTTTTGTTTTTCGCAGTTTTCAAGTGTAACGACGGTCCCGTTCGGGATCTGAGCGAGACGTTCGCCGGTTTCGGCATCGGGTTCGCTGCGAAGGGCAAGAAAACCGTCGGCCGGCGAGTTTACTCGCGCAGTGGGCGGATCATCGCTCGCAGATCCAGGTGGAGTTTTCGTAGGCGAGGGGTTCAGGGCGTCTTCTAGTTGCTTCTTGAGTTTTGCCATCTCCTCCTCAAGCCGTTCGTCGTCATCAGGGGTTAGCGATGGCGATGGCGATGGCGATGGGGATTGCGAACGAGGCGGTGCCGGACTTGGTGTTGGAGAAGCAACAGCGACCTTCGTCCCACCACTGTTCATGTAAAAGAGAGCGCCCGCCGCCCCTAAACCAAGAAGCCCGAGAAAACCCAAGATAAGAACGGCGGCTACGATCTTAAGCGCCGGGCTACTTTTGGGGGAATGCTGCTCGCCGCCGATGGGAATCGTGGGATAGGTCGGGGGCGAGATAGCTACGCGGACGGCGGGCCGCACCAAAGTTTCGGCATCGGTCTCGGCATCGACGAGGAGCCCTCCGTCATCAAGGCAATATCTGAGTGTTTCGTCCGTGTAGGTCGTTCTACACGTCGGGCATTGCTTCATACCACGCAGCTTGCGGAATCTAGGCTGAGGCCTCGCTGGCCGCACCAAAGCTCGCGAGAGCGTCGGCTTCGTTATCGAAGATGTCGAATACGGTGTACAGCTTCGTGATCGTGATCAGCTCAATGAAACGATCCGAAAGGTTAGCCAACTTCATTGCTCCATCCGCCCGTTCGACAGAAGCGTAGCTCGCGACAAGTTCTCCGAGTCCGCTGGAATCGATCAGCGTCACGTTTGCGAGGTTCAGAAGAATGTTCTTCTTTCCGTCACCAGTTAGTCCACGTATCGATTCGTGAAGTGCCCTATTGCTCTCGCCCAGGGCGATCTTACCGGCGAGGTCGACGATCGTGACGTTGCCGCTCTGTCTGCTGGAAATATTCAGGTCGCTCATTTAGGTTCCTCTCTATCTGCAATATCCGCAATATCTGCATTGGCCATAAGTGTAGGCTGCCGGGCCAAGCGGCGTTAAGCCACATTAATTCAGGATGATTCCGGGACGGGTAATGATAACTCTCTTGGGTTGCTCAACACAACACCTTTCGGCTACGTATCAAAGGCAATGAAAAGCCGGTCGGGATGACCCCGACCGGCTTTCGACAGACTCTAAGCCCTTACTAGATTCCGCTCAGCACGTTTCCAACCAGAAGCCCTATAAGATCCGGCTGACTGTCCTCATAAGGATAGTAATCGTCGTTCCGTGACGTCATCGCATCGCGATAGCCTGCCTCATAACCTTCGCTGAAGATACGTCGATTTTCGGATACGTTTACCGAGTAACTATCATACGACGTATCGCTATACGTGTACGGATCGTAGTAGTTATCGTCACCATATCCGGAGTCGCGTGCGTACTGAGCGTCTACATAGCCTTGGTCATAACCCTGTTGAAGGAAACTTCCAAGCAGCTCGCTTAAGAAGGTATTTCCTGCGATCTGCTGAACGAGTCCACCAACCGGTAAATCGTTGATGTAACCAGCATACGGGTCGTTATAGCCATATCCCTGATCGTAATACCCATTAGAGCCGTAGCTTGAATACGAAGGATAGTATCCGCCGTAGCTCGACTGAGCCGGATAATAGTTTCCGTAAGCCGAATAGCCGCCGTAGCCCGACTGAGTCGGATAGTAGTTTCCGTAAGCCGAATAACCGCCGTATGATGGGTAGCTATCGTAGCCATAGTTGTACGGATCGTAGTAAGTCGCTCCGTACTGCGGAACGTATCCGTAATAACTGGAAGACTGCGACTGGTACGGCGCGCCGTAATAAATGTAGTTAACCGTCAGGGGCGAACCATAGACTGGCTCGTACGGAGTTCCGTAATAGTAGCTCGAATAACTCGGCGACCAATTGCTATCGTCGTAATTCGAGTTATAGATCCGCGTGTTCACTATGTTACGGATCACGCTGTATCGCGTGTTGTAGTAATCATTATTATCGTAGTAGCGGTCGTAGGAGTTGCCTGAGCGATACCAGTCGCGGTCCGACCGCCTTTCCTGGTTCCGATCATGAACCTGAGCGCTTCGATACTGTCCGTAGTTTTTATAGCCGTCGTAGGATCCAGGGCCCCACGGTATGCTTCCGCCCTGCCGGCTTTCCCACCAAGAATTGTCGCTGCCACGTCGGTCGCGATCGTATCGGCGGCCGTCCTGAACCTGCCGATCCCCGGACCAGCGGCTTCCGTCACCCTGCCGAACTCGATTGTCCCTTTCTCTGCCCGCCCATGCGGTTGGGTTGCGATCACGGCGGTCATTCGAGTCAGGGCGGCGTGCTGACGGTTCGGTCATCTGCTGCATGCGGGAGAGGCGCTCAGTTGCGGACTGATCCTGTCGGCGAGATTCCTGTCGTATTTGCGGAATTCGAGCCTGTCTCTCCGCCATCTGCTGCCGACCCTGCTGTCGTTCGGGACGGCGGGTATTCATGTCAGGCATTTGCTGAGGGCGCTGCTGTCGACCTGCACGCTGCTCTTGCCCACGCGGCATCTGCCACGTCGGCTGTCGACGTTCAGTCTGTTGCGGACGCTGTTGCTGAGCTTGCTGGCGGCGAGCATTCATCTCGTTCGTCATTTGTTGACGACGAGCTTCCTGCTGTTGACGCTGCTGCTGCATCATCTGGCCGCGATCTGGACCTTGCTGACGCTGAGGCTGCTGGCGCTGCGGACGTTGCCATCCGCCTCCCATCTGCTGTTGCCGCTGCTGCGGCTGCCTTTGCTGCGGCGCGGGTTGTGCCTGACGCAGCTGCTGCCAGCCGCCTCGAGCCTGCTGCTGTGGTTGCTGCTGCCTCTCTTGTCGCGGAGGCGGAGCCGCTTGGCGCTGCTGTGGCTGCTGACGCTGGACCTGCTGCGGCTGACCACCGCCCCGATTTCCTCCGCCGTTGCCTCGCCCCCGGCCTTGGCCAAATAGGTCGCTGTCGGCACCGATCAATGCAACCAGCCCAATGGCTGCGACAGCCGATAATTTTGAAACGTAATTTCTCCGCATAAATCTCCCCCCAAATTCGAAGACACTTTGATTTTCCTTGTAAAACAGGCAATCACCGTTCCGTGCGAGCTTTTTCAACGACTTATGAGGCTTCGCTGGCAAAAAGCTGGTATATTGTCGTTCTGATAAGACCATACCGTGTGCCGGCTTTCCTATATCGGCGCTCGTTTACCATACACCTCGAAGTCTTGGAGAAATCTTATGTTTGAAGCTGGATCAGCCGTTACGTGCGGCATCTGCGGGAAGGAAACGAAGGTCACCTTTACAAGCGAACGCGAAGGCGGCTTGTCGTACGACCTGGAGTGCCGACACCGAAACGCCCTTTGCCCCAATTGCAACGTGCTCGTACGTGACGATAGTGACACGATCCCGAAAGTCGTGCCGTTGTGCCGGACGTGTAATCCGGAGGCCTTTGAAGAGGATGAGGACGACGATGAATAAAGCTCGTGCTCTGCTTTTTTCAGTCCTGATCTTCGGTGGTTCGCTGGCGGCTCAATCAGCAAAGTCGACTGCTGAACTCAACGCGCTTCTTAATGAATTTCTCATTGGTGCCGGCAAGAACGATGGGGCGATCCACGAGAAGTTTTGGGCGGAAGATCTAATTTACACGCGATCTGCCGGGGCGAGGATCACCAAAGAAGAACTGATGAAAGGCGTTCGCTCGGCCCCCGCGCCGAAGCCAGACGATCCTGTATCCCAATACTCGGCTGAAAATGTCCAGATCCGAATCTACGGAAGTACCGCAGTTGTAGCATTTAAGCTTGTCGGCAAGACGATGCGGAAGGATGGATCGACGGATGTCAGCGAGTTTTTGAATACCGGCACCTTCGTCAAACGAAATAGCCGTTGGCAGGCCGTCGCATGGCAGGCAACGGCGATCCCAAAGAAGGTGGCGGCATTGCCGGAGGTAAACCCTGAACCGAAGATCGACAAGGCAGTTAAGGTGCCTGGACGAACTTACGTGCGGGGCCCGCAGGGCGGTTGCTACTACCTGAACGCTGGCGGAAAGAAGACCTACGTGAATAAAGATCTCTGCAGCTAAAATAGCCTGCAAGTAATTCGTTGTTGCTCGTTCTACGTGACGCAGTGTTGATAAAAAGTTGAACTTCAGCAAAGATCGTCGACCGTCAGAAATAACGGCAGGCGTAATGCTGCTAACGGCTTAAGATCATCCGGCTGTGTTTGCTTCGCTGGGTGAAGCTGTCGCGGGGACGAGCTTTTCGATTGGTACCCGACTCGTCTGGAAAGAACCGCTGGGATCTGCCATATGCCGAGAGATCGGCAAGGAAATGTAATGAACACATCAAAATTGAGAAGGCCTTTTCTGCTTATGGCTGCTGCGGCAGCGACATTTTTGATCGGAGCCTGCGGAG
Organism: Pyrinomonadaceae bacterium; assembly: GCA_039916585.1. GTDB lineage: Bacteria > Acidobacteriota > Blastocatellia > Pyrinomonadales > Pyrinomonadaceae > OLB17. Next base: position 11,289 of record JBDSLC010000244.1, read on the forward strand.
GTCCGCCGGAAACGCCAAAAGCGCCGAATTTAGCTTCTACCCCTGCGGCGACTCAGAGTCCGGCCACGTCGCCAGAGGTGGCGAATCCAGGGGAAGCTGCGGTACAAAAGCTTGGCGGAAAATGGGATGGGCCGGAGGGCACCTATCTAATGGTCACGGAAAAGATGGGAGCGGATGGTAAGCAACAGCTTCCGCGTAAGTTCGAGGTCGAGATCAAGGACCTCGATAAGGCTGAGAAATTTGAAGGAACGGCTAAAAATGGCGTGATCGAGTTTATCCGAAAGGGAAAAACCGAAACCGTTAAAGCAGCCACAGGGGTTGAAACGGGAATGAAATATCTCGAAAAAGAGACCAACTGTGTGGTCGTAACAAAGGGCAGCGAAGGCTTCTGTAAGAAGGTCGATGCTCCTGCACCTCCGGCAAAACCGGCGGTGACATCGCCGGCTACTTCGCCGACAGCATCGCCAAAGAAATAGCGAGTTCATAGCCCAAATAGACGGAGATGCCGGAAAAGTCAGATCTTTCCGGCATCTCCGTTTTCTCAGATCGGCAGCACAAGTACGAAAGCCGCAATTGCACCACCTTCTCGATAACGTCCGAAACGTGGCTGCCGCAGAAGTACGCGCTGCATCACGTTCCTGGAGCTGGAAGATCCTGCATCGAAAATTTTTCAGAACTTTTCTTTTCGGCGCTTCGTTCATCCAGACAGCACGGAGTTATCCCGTAATTATTTGGCGAGGTTTTTATATGAAAAAGGTCGGCTTGATCGTGTTCGTGGTTGCAGTTGGTATCGGCGTTACCGTCGCAAGTTTCTTCTCTTGGGGCAAGGGTACGGAAAGTATCGTGAACTTTAAGGTTAACTTTGGTGCCGAGAAGGGCTCGGGAAACGTAGCGAGCGAGTCGCGTGAGGTTAGCGAGTTTTCAAAGATCGACGTGAGTCACGTCTTTCAGGTCGAGGTTACTGCGCAAGCGGAATATGCGATCGAGGTTGAGGCGGATGACAATCTGCTTCAGTTCATTAAAACGGAAGTTCGCGGCGACACGCTGCATATCGAATTGGACCAGCGAGTCAAGACGAGCAACCCGCTGCGTGTCCGAGTTTCGGCTCCTAATATCGAACGCATTGAAGCCTCAGGTGCCTCGCGGGTAGACGTGGCGCATCTGCAGAATGCGGAACTTGCGGTCGACACAAGCGGAGCTTCTAAGGTCAACGTTGTTGGCGAGACCGGAACCCTCACGGTAGACGTTAGTGGAGCAAGCCAGATAGATCTGGGTAGCCTCTCGGCTGCGACTGCCACCATCGAAGCGAGCGGCGCAAGCAGGGTTAATGTTAATGTGACGAACGATCTGATCGCTGACGCTTCGGGGGCGAGCCGCATAACGTACACCGGGTCCGCGAAAGTACAAAAGAGTACGTCGGGCGCGAGCAGCGTCTCGCAAAAATAATTTCGTTCACTTTTGAAAGCCTTTGGACGCGTTCATCGAACGCGTCTTTTTTCTTGCCTGTCAATTGCAATTTCGGCTAACCTTCGGTGCAATGTTCGACCAACGAAAGGGAACTTGGAGCTATACATGGGCGGGAATCATCGGCGTTGTTATTTTCATCATCGCGGTGATACAGATCTTTCGTGTTAATCCACCTGCCCGTCAGAATGGCTTGTCGGAGACGAAAGTTAGATGGACCGAGGGTGGGGTGTTCAAGGGGCCGGGTGAGGTCGAAGCTGGAGCGGAGCTTACGTATCGGATCAACCTCAATCGAAAGGCGACGTTGAAAGCGTTTTTTACGACCGGCAAGAATGAAAAAAAATTGGCGAGTGCGGTGATCAAGGCGGAAGATTTCAACATGTGGAAATCGGGAGGCGAGGTGCAGACCTTCGTCTCGACGGGGCCGGTTCCGCGCGGGACAGTAACGCGTGTGCTGGAGCCGGGAAATTACGTTTTCGTTTTAGATAACCGATTCGGCGTCGAGTCCATCGTCTTGACGGAAATGGACATCAGCGTAGAGTGAGCATATCGGTAGCGTTGGATGTTGAGCCCTTGCTAGGCGCCGGCATCTGCTCTCTCTCCGCTCAGGTTGGATGTTAGGCCCTTGCTCACGCGCGGGCTTCTGCAATTTAAGTCTCTATTGCTTTTGTTTTCACGCCCGCTAGCCTTCCACTGACGTCAACGCCGGCAATATAGATGTCCAGGTGCATCCTGCCTACTCTGATCACACGAATGTCGTTAAGGTTTTTCTGAAGAGTGTCACGAAGTCTTGTGAATTGATCGGTTCGCCTTTTGTCGTCCTCATCGTGCCAATCTTTTTCCGTCGTGAGCCGCTCGAAAAATTTATCGAAGTCGCATTCCTCGATCTCGTTCGACTCTATTTTAAGCGCCGCGAGATATGATCTTAGCGAGCCCGACGCCGGCTTTTCCGTCGTAAACGGAATCACCGCGGCGTCGGTTTCAGAAATGAAGGTTAGGAACCGGCAAGCGGCTCTAAGTTTGTGCTGAAACGGCTCGTCGAAATTATCTTCAAGCGCGAAATTTTTTTTCTTATTTTTGACCTTTTTTGGATCGTTCACTGTCTGTAAATTAACATTTTTTTTGCTCAAGAAGTGACTCAAAGTGTTGCAGAAAAAAGGCTTGTTAACAATTTTTTAATGCTCGGGCTTTTCTGTGGATTTCTCCTTGCTAACCCTATACCCCTGTGCTAATCTGACACCCGCTTTGAAACATCAGCCCTTGTAAAGCGTTGAAAACAAATAACTTAAAGTGACACTTTAAGTTCGACAGAGGTTTCCACAGGCTTGTGGAAAAATTTGTGGAAAACGGTAGAAGTGTACATTTTCAAACGTCTTTCCGGGCCTGTGAGTTTCGTTTTTGCGGCGGCATCGCAGAGCTTTTCCCCAGACCCTTTCACGAGGTTTCGCGTGCCAACGTTTTGAGCATACAATTGCATTAATAAAGGCCAATTTTGGAGTCTAATTTTTCCGTGGAATCATCGCTCACGAAAGCTGAGGTTTGGAATGACATACTGGCGTTCCTCGAACATCGGCTCAACAAACATATTTTCGATTCATGGTTTCGCCCCATTCAGTTTGAAGAGTTGAATGCAGACACATTAACTCTGCAGCTGCGGGCCGGACAGGTGACCATCGACTGGGTATCTATCTATTATTCCCAGCTACTTGACCAAACGCTTACCGAGTTCGGCTTGTCGGACTACACGATCGAATGGACGGTCGATCCGAATGCGGCGGAGACGCCAGACGATGAAAGCGATAACGATGCGGACCTTTACTTTGAGCTAAAGAAGCAGACAGCTGCTCCGTCGAACCGCACATCTTTTCAGCGATCCAGCCCTTCTACGAACTTTCTCGACATCGAACCAGTAGAGAGTTCGTTGAATAAGAAATACACCTTCGAGAAATTTGTAGTTGGTACGAGCAACCAGTTCGCTCACGCTGCGGCGCAGGCCGTCGCGGAAGGACCAGGCAAGGCTTACAATCCGCTGTTTTTATATGGTGGTGTGGGACTTGGAAAGACGCACCTCATGCATGCGATCGGCCATGCGGTGAAAGAACAGAACCGGCACCTCCGCGTTGCGTACATCACCAGCGAAAAGTTTATGAACGAGCTGATCAACGCGATCAGGTACGACAAGACTCAGTCGTTTCGCGACAAGTATCGTTCGATCGACGTGCTGTTGATGGACGACGTTCAGTTCATGGCCGGAAAAGAGCGGACGCAAGAAGAGTTTTTCCATACGTTCAACGCACTGCACAACGACCAGAAGCAGATCGTCATCTCCAGCGATTGTCCGCCGCGAGAGATACCGACGCTTGAGGAACGACTGCACTCGCGGTTTGAATGGGGATTGATCGCCGATATCGAACCGCCTGACCTGGAGACAAAGGTCGCCATTCTGAAACGGAAAGCGGATCTCGACGGCATCGAACTTCCCGATGAGATCGCGATATTCATAGCCAGCAAGATCAAGAGCAACGTCCGAGAGCTTGAAGGTTCGCTTGTGCGCCTGGTTGCGATATCATCGCTACGCGGCATTCCAATTTCAAAACTTCTGGCTCAAGAGGCGCTCAAGAACATTATTGACGCTGAGCGGCCTGAGGGACTGACGATGGAACGCATCGGCAAGATCGTCGCTTCGCACTACAACCTCACGGTCGAGGAAATGAAGTCGAAGAACAACAGCCGAGCGATCGCGATGCCGCGGCAGGTGGCGATGTACCTGTGCAAACGGCTGACGAAACACAGCTTTCCCGAGATCGGGCGTGAGTTTGGCGGGAAGCATCACACGACGGTGATGCACTCGGTCGACAAGATCGACGCATTGACCAAAGAGGACCGTAATTTCCACAAGCAGATCAACGAGTTTATTGACGGGCTTTGCAGCTAATTTCGATAGGCGAGAGAGAATATGCAGGAAAGTGTTATCCACATGCGGTTTCGAGACGTAGCATCAGTAAACCTTTTGTTTGCAGCACTTGAGAATAGTTTTCCACTTTTCCGAACGGTGGGCTGTGAAAAGCCTGTGGACGAGAGTGGAAAAGAAAGCAGGGAAAAGGTTTTCCGCACTTTAAGGGCTTTTTCCACAAACTTTCCACATAATGCTGTGGACCGAAAGGCCTAGGTTTTATAAGGGATTTTCCTTAGTTTTGCACATATCAACAGGACCTATTACTACTACTAGATCTAAATTGAAGTTTATTTCTTGTTAGTAACAGCAGAAGGTGATCGTTCACAGCAGGCGGAATATCTATCCACGAAATAGGAAAAAAGAAGCGAAGAAAGTGAGAGGCAGTTTTAAATGGAATTCAGCATTAAGCAGAGCGTTTTGAAGGAAGAGTTGGGGTACATCCAGGGCGTGGTCGAGCGGAAGACGACGATCCCGGTGCTGTCGAATATTTTGATCGAATCCTTGGGTGAGGGGTCGATCCGCATTGTGGGTACCGACCTCGACGTGACGATTCGCTGTGATGCTGAGGCCGAGATCAAGAAGCCGGGTGCGATGTGCATTCAGGCTCGGAAGCTTTTCGACATCGTGCGAAATCTGGGCGACAGCGATGTGCATTTCAAAAAGGAAGAGAACGAGTGGGTAGAGGTTAAGGCAGGCCGTGCGAAATTTCGGCTGGCGGGCGTGAACCGTGAGCAGTATCCTGAGATCCCCGGTTCGAAATCGACTCCGTTGAAACTAGCGGCCGACGTTTTCAACTACTTCATTCAGAACACTGCTTTCGCGATCACAAACGAAACGAGCCGCTTTACGCTGAGCGGTGCGAAGTTCGTGATCGACGGCGACATCGCCCGGATGGTTACGACCGACGGCCACCGGCTTGCTTTCATCGAGAAGAAACTCGACGCCGTTTCGGACGCGAAGATGGACGCGTTGATACCGAAGAAGGCATTGCTCGAGCTGGTAAAGATCTCGCGAGACGGCGGCGAAGTCGCATTCGGCGAGGACCAGAATCACATCTATTTCGAAACCGGCGGCCGCCTGCTGATCACGCGTAAGCTGACTGGCAATTTCCCTAACTACGAGATGGTGATGCCGAAGGACAACGATAAGAAAGTTTCTTTTGACCTTGCGGATATGAAATCTGCGGTCCGCCGCATCGCTCTGATGGCCGACGAACGCAACCGCTCGATCCGCGTCACGGTCCGCGAAGGAGAGGTTGAGGTTACGGCTCAATCCAGCGAAGAAGGCGAAGGTAACGAGGTCGTGCCGGCGGATTATTCGGGAACCGAAGAGATCACGCTCGGGTTCAATCACCAGTATCTGCAGGAGTTTTTGAACAACGTCGGCGCGTTGGAGAGTGCCGGTTTGGATGTTGCCACAGAGGCTGAATCGGACGGTGGCAATGCGGCTACGGCCCGCGCTAAAGATTCCAAACCAACTCGTATCTCGTTCGAGTTCAAAGACGCAAACGCCGCTACGCAGATCCGCATCGATGGCGACACCGCGTACGATTACAAGTACATTGTCATGCCGCTGAGGATATGATCGTTGAAGTAGACTGAATCGCAAGAGCCGTCGAGAATTTGTTGACGGCTCTTTGTGTTTCTCTACTTAAGTTCGGATGCGGACACCGGGACGAAGGCGGCCGCGTTCCGTTAATGTACGAACTCGCCGCCGTAAGCTTGTCTCAATCCCTGCCCCTTTAATCCCCAACGAAAACGAAATGTCGAATCGCCGCCGCGGTGATTGTAGCGGAGGCTGATCGGGTGGAGGCCGGCTTTGAGCGGGAGCATCGCGGTTCGCTTTATGTTGGCTGCGGTGCCGGCTTCGTCGATGATCTTTTTGCCGGCGACGACGAGGGTTTCATCCCAGGTGGATTCGATCTGGAATTGATAGACGCCATCGACTGGGATCTTGAAATAGCCGTCGTATTGGACGCCGAAGTTTTTCTTTAGATCGGCGAGCAAATTGAATTGGTTTAGCAGGATGGTTTTTGTTTCGCCCGATCGGTTTTGTGATTCGTTATCGGGAACGACGAGGTTGAATCTCACTCCGTCTTTGGGATTCTCAACGGTTACCGGTTCACTCATTTTCCCCCGCATAAAACTCGCAGCGTAGACGGAACTCTTGCGGCCGGAGGGCAGGACGACGATCGTCTTGATCGTTACTACTTCGTCGCCGACGGGAAAGACCGATATCTTCTGCGGGGCTTCAGGCGATTTTTCGGTGGGTGTTGAGCCATCCTTGGTGTAATAAACTTTTGAGCCCGGAAGCGGCGGGCGGACTTCGAACGCGTAGGCTTCGGTTTCGTTGAGCAGGAATCCGCCTACCTCGATCGGTTCGGGAATGCGGAAGTTGACGCCTTGTTTATCGAGCCGAGGGAGCGCCGCGAGCATTCGTTCGTAGAAGTTTTGATAGTTACGATCTTCTTTCTTTGACCACAAAACTTCGCTGAGCGCGAGCATCCGCGGGAACGCCATGTATTCGATGCTTTGTCGTGTTTTCAGATACTCCGTCCAGATATTCGCCTGGCCGCCGATCACGTATTTTCCTTCCTCCGCCGTAAGTTCGGGCGGGACGGGGTCGAAGTTGTAGACCTTTTGCAGCGGGACGTAGCTGCCGATATTGAGCGGTTCGAACTCGGGGTCGCCCTGGCCATAATCGAAATAGACGAAGTCGTTTGGCGTCATGATCACGTCGTGCTTTGCCTTTGCCGCCTCGATACCACCTTTCATTCCGCGCCACGACATAATGGTCGCGTTCGGGGCGACGCCGCCTTCGAGAATCTCGTCCCAGCCGATGATCTTCTTACCTTTCGAGTTGATGAACTTTTCGATGCGGCGGACGAAGTAGCTCTGCACTTCGTGCTCACCTTTGAGGTTCTCTTTTTTCTTGAGTTCCTGCACGAAAGGCGATTCTTTCCAATGATCTTTCAGCACCTCGTCGCCGCCGATGTGGATGTAGAGCGAATCTGGGAACAGAGCAATGGTTTCTTCTAGAACGTCTTCAAGAAATTTGAAAGTTTCATCGGTCGGGCAGAAGGTTTCTTTGAAGATGCCCCAGGTCGTCTGAACTTTGTATTTGAAGTCGGTCTTGCAGCCGAGCTGTGGATAAGCCGTGATCGCTGCCGACGCGTGGCCGGGGAGTTCGATCTCGGGAACGACGGTGATGTATCGAGCCTTGGCGTAAGCCACTACGTCCTTGATCTGTTCCTGCGTGTAGAACCCGCCGTGCGGAATGCCGTCGCCTTTATATGGAGCAAAGTTTCGCTCGAGCATCGTCTCTGGGCGAGTCGAACCGACCTCGGTGAGCTTCGGATATTTCTTGATCTCGATCCGCCAGCCCTGGTCGTCCGTCAAATGCCAGTGAAAGTAATTGAACTTGTACTGCGCCATCTGGTCGATGAACTTCTTGACGAACTCGACCGGCTGGAAATGTCGCGAAACGTCGAGATGCATTCCGCGGTATTTGAAGCGGGGAGTATCTGAAATCCGCATCGCTGGGATATTGGCCTTGCCTTCAAATTTAAGCGGGAGCAGTTGTATTAGCGACTGAATCGCGTAGAACTTTCCCATCTCTCCACGCTGTACTCCTGTTACGCGGATGTTGCTTTGTCCGATCTCAATCGAGTAAGCACCGGGCGAGATATCTTTTTTGAAATCGATGATAGAGCTAGGGATCGTTTGGAACTCGAGATAGTTAGTTTTCGGCCGTTTTGACGTGAGGTCTAGCTTGAATCCATAGCGGGCGAGGAGTTGTTCGTTCAAAATATCAGCGGACCCGCGTGCAGTTTTGTCACTAGCAAATATCTTTGTCTGAGGGCTAAAGGTGAACGAACCCGTTCGAGTCTCGACCGAGACGGGCCTCGGGATAATATTAGCTTGCTGTGTAAACGCAAACGACGCGAGCGACAGCGATACCGCGATGGCAGCGAAGAGACGTTTCATAAAATAGTTCAATTCAATGACTGGACCGCACGCGTCCCGCGTGCAACGCCGCTTGGCGGCGTAAGAGTTTGTCGTCGTGCTTCGCACTCGGGCACGCGGGACGGGTGCGGTCCAGTCGATGCAAGGTCTGTCGGAACCCGGTCCGGTCATTTAGAGGTCCTTCTTGAAGAAAGCACTTGAGTATTTCCAGTCTTCAGGTTTCTTACACAGCCGGGCTTTGACCGGGTTTTCTTCAATATACCTTACGACCGCGCGGAACTGCTTGCCGTCACGAATGTAGCGGTCGAAATATTCTTTGTACCAGAAACTGCCGGTGCGGCCGAGTATCTTGTTTGCTTCGTGAGAGGTGAACGATTTCAGCGAGTGCATGATCTCGGAAACCGAATAGCCGGGAAGCGTCACGATGAGAATATGCACGTGGTTCGGCATTATCACCCAAGCGATGAGGCGATATTTCTTGCCGTCGAGATGTAGTATCGCGGTCTGAACGATGGTTGCGACCCGTTCGTCCGAAAGCCATCGAGCGCCGTAGTTCTGGTCTAGATTCTTTCAAGATAGACATCGACGTTCATCGGCCAACCACCTTCCACTCTATGCCTTTTACCGACGCGCACGTAGGACCGCCGTCCTTGCCGACACCGGGAAAGCAGGTCTCGATCACCGTTTTACCCGCGACAGCTTTCTCGATCTGCTCCCGGTTTATCGTCATCAGCGACACTTTTGCCCGCCGACCCCAGCACGAGTGTGAATGGCCGGCATAGGTTCCCGAGTTAACGTATACGAACCGAGCATCCTTAGGCCCTTGTGCAAACCGGCCAAGAAAATTCGGCGACGCGGAACTCATGTCCACCGTTATAGGAAATTCGAATTGAAGGGTATCGGCCGTCGATTCTAATGGCGGCAAGAGCTTATCTTTTCCGTCCTGAACCATCATCGCCACGCCCTGTAAGGGCGCGACGACGAGGATCCGCAAAATTATCTCGTGCTTCATCGTTAATGAAGAAGCATTATAAATATTCTTACCGGCCGTTGACTATTCGCCGCACCGACACTAGCATTTCTCGAAGAAAAGATTGAGGATTCTCTCACAAACATTCGACACGCGAACCGCCTGTCGTACAATTACTATATGAGCTTCACATTGCATGACATGAGTTCGGAAGGCTTCGAATTCAACGCCAACGTATGGAATTGGAAGGCGATTCTTGAGGTTATCAAGGAAATGGACGTTCTTAGCGAGGGCAAAGTTCGTCAGATGGGCTACAACGCGATGGGCGTAAAGGTCGACCTTGAGGATGCCCATCTGATCGGCACGAAACTTCAGAACGATATACTTCCAAAGCTTGTTCCAAACAAACGAATGTTCGCCGACGGCCGCGTAACTGACGAGCACGACGACGGAACTATCTACAAAGACGAAGACGAGCAGTGGAAGAACTACAGCGTCTCACATGATTGGGTAAAGGACTTCTCGGAATTCTGCCTCCGGTCTAAAGGCTTCCAGATATTCTGATCCCTTTCTTCATTCGTGAATTTCGTAGACAGATTTTCGGAGATGTTTATCCACGAATACATCAGGCAAATCAAGAAACCGGGACGTCTCAATGGATTTTCTCAACGACATATCAAACGCCCTCGCACCCTGGTTTAAGAACATCTGGGTACAGATGGGTTTGCTTATCGGTTTCGCTACGATCCACGGATATGCCGGAGCATGGCTTGCGGTCCGAATGCTGTTTCGCCCGCGAAGGCCGTTCAAGGTTCTGGGTATAACCCTCTTTCCGCAGGGGATGATCCCGCGGCATCGCGATCGTCTTGCTAACGCGATCGGTAAAGCGGTCGGCGAAGAGCTTGTCTCGCAAGAGACAATAATGGAACAGCTCGTTGAGAAAGAATTCTTGCGAACCAAGATCCGCGGCGTGATCGATTCGTACACGCAGGAAGTACTCGCGCAAAACTATCCGTCGCTGATCGAGACACTGCCGGCAAACCTTCGCGGCCCGGTGCTCGACGCGATCACGTCACTTCAGTTCACCGTTGCCGACCACATAGAACGAACACTAAAGAGCGAAGATACCCAGACAGCGATCAGCAGCTTTGTCGAACGCCGCGTCGATGAAGTGCTTTCGAAACGTGTTGCGTCGGTCGTCGATGACGAGGCGTTCGAACGGCTGGTCGGCTTTATCGAAGAGCGCATCCGAGCCGCGATCGAATCTCCGACGCTCGAAAAAAGCCTGCGTGATTTCGTCGGCCGCCGCATCGACGATCTCACGAATATCGAAACGCCCCTTGGGGATATGTTCACTCCTGATGCGATCGCGTTGTTGAAGGAAAAAGCGAACGAACAGATCGCACCCATCGCCCACCATCTCACCGAGATCGCTGCGGCCGAGCGTACGCGAAATCAGATTGGCGGGCTGATCAAAAAAGAAGTCCACGAATATTACGAGAATCTTCCCTTCTTCAAAAAGATATTCGTCTCCCGAGACAACCTTCTAGACGAGGTCGACGACCTCGTAAACGACAGCCTTCCGCGTCGGATCGAGGAAACATTGAAGGGAGATTTCTTCGCCGCCGAGGCCACCTCGTTCATCGACTCGACGATCGACAACGCTATGTCTCGCCCGCTGCCTGACGTGGTCGGCACCATCAACCCTGAGCAGCTTGAGCGCCTAAAGAATCAGGTTTCCTCATCGCTCATCAAACTTCTCCGCGGTGACGAGATGCAAAAGTACATTTCAGCGTACATCACCGACACGCTCGAAAAACTTCGCCCGCATAGCATCGATTCCATCCTGCGAACCGTTCACCCTGAGAGCGAAGCGAAACTGAAATCAACGCTATCGAAAGGACTCTTGTCGATCATCGCCAGCGATGGAACGTCGCGGCTCGTCAATGATATGCTGTCGCGTCAGATCGAACAGCTTCTGTCCGCGCCGATCGGCAAATTGTCCGATAAGATAGAAGAAAAAAAGCTGGTGAGCGCCAGCGAAACGTTCGCGGACACGATCATCAACGCGATCCGCGAAAAGCTCCCCGAGGCTATTAAGGAATTTGACGTAGGCGGCGTCGTGCGGGAGAAGATAATGACCTATCCGGTCGAGAAACTGGAAGCTCTGGTGATGTCTGTTGCGAAAGAACACCTGCGAACCATCGAGCTGTTCGGTGCCGGCTTCGGTTTTGCGATCGGTATAGCGCAAGCCGTCCAGTTCTACTTCTACGTGCATTAGCACTTAATATCGAGGTGTTTATGAGACGAACCCTTACCGTCGCGCTTTCTCTCGCTCTTATTTCCGTAATCGCGTCGAATGGATGCAAGACGGTCTCTCGAGCCCTGAACAAGTCTGGAACGATGTTCGTCGTCGAGGTGGTTCAAGATGGCAGCTATGCCGCAGTTAGCGTTGAACGATCCGTCAAGGTTGTCCAATCTCGCCTCAACGCGGTCGGCATCGACGGCGAGGTCGATCAAACAGGAGGCAACCGATTCGAAGTCAAAATATTCGGAGCGGCTGACCTAGAGAAAGTCCGGAGGTTCCTGTTCACGACCTACAAGCTGGAACTAAAGAAAGTCGTTTCGCCGCCAAGTCCTCTGTTTCAGACCTATCCCGACCAAGAAAAGGCTAACGCGGCGGCAAGCGAGGAACAGCAGGTTTTGCCCTATAGCGAACGCGAAGTAAATGATAAACCGCAGTACGTGATCGTTGAAAAAGTTCCGATAATAACTGGGGAAGAGATCAGATCCGCTCAGGCAGTTTCTCGAACCGGCTCCGAGTCCGACTATCAGATTTCGTTCACTCTAAAGCGTGACGGGGCCGAAAAATTTGGAGACTGGACGGCAAAGAACATCAACAATTATTTGGCGGTAGTGCTCGATGACAAGGTGGCGAGTGTGGCGTTCATAAAAAGTCAAATCTCAGACGCGGGCGAGATCTCGGGCCGCTTTTCCAAGGCGATGGCCGAGGAGATCGCACTTGCTCTAAACAGCGGATATATGCCGTGGAAACTGAAAGTTATCGAGGAGAAACCGTTTTAAGGAAACTGACTAACGCAACTTCGCCAACCTCTCGATCGCGGCTTCAAGCGTTTCGTCCTTCTTGCAGAAACAGAACCTTACCAACTGCGATCCCATCGAGCGATCTTTATAGAACGATGAACCGGGCACTACAGCAACTCCGATCTCGCGGATCAGGTGCTTCGTGAATTCGATGTCGTTCTCAAATCCGAAATCGCTGATGTCGGCCATCACGTAGTACGCGCCCTCGGGACTCACACATCTCAGGCCGGCGTCGTTCAACGCTGGCACGATCATGTCGCGCTTCCGCTGATATTCTTTTTGTAATCCGTCGTAATAACTCGGCGGGAGCGACATCGCGTAGGCTCCCGCATGCTGCAGCGGATTGGCGGCACCGACTGTAAGAAAATCGTGTACTTTGCGGATCGCTCCATTGATGTCGGGCGGAGCGATACAGTATCCGACCCGCCAACCGGTGACCGAGTAAGTCTTCGATAGCGAATTAACCACAACCGTCCGCTCACGCATTCCCGGGAGCAGCGCCATGCAAAGGTGCTCGCGCTTCACACCGTCGTTGTCGTATAGGATGTGCTCGTAGATCTCGTCGGTAAAGCACAGCGCGTCAAACTCTTTGCAAAGCTCGGCGATGAATTCGAGCTCCTCTCGCGTGTAGACCTTGCCAGTCGGATTGTTCGGATTGCAGATGATGATAGCCTTCGTGCGTTCGCTGAACGCGGCGCGCAGTTCATCTCGGTCAAACTCAAATCCTGACTCGCGTAAATACAATGGAACGAACTTCGGCTCGGCGCCCGAGATGATCGTATCGGGCATGTAGTTCTCGTAATACGGATCGAAAACCACGACCTCTTCGCCCGGGTTGATCGTCGCGAGTGCCGCCGCGATCATTCCTTCCGTCGAGCCGCATGTTACGGTTATCTCGGTCTCTGGGTCCACGTCCATCCCAAGAAACCATTTGGTCTTCGCCGCGATGGCATCGCGAAACTCCTTCACGCCCCACGTAACCGCGTATTGATTGTGGTTCGCCTCGATCGCTTCTTGAGCCGCCCGCTTGATGTCCTTAGGCGCTTCCCAATCAGGAAAACCTTGGCCCAGATTCACCGCTCCATACTTCACCGCCTCGCGGCTCATCTCGCGGATCACCGATTCAGTAAACGATGCGGCCTTCGCCGATATCCTATTCTTGGACGCCTGTGCGAATGACATAATTCGTTCTATTTTGCTGCCGACCCAAATGACGTATGCTGAGCAAAATATTTCTCTTCTTCCTCTAGAATTAGCTCAGAGAAATCATACTCGCCAGATGATGTGACGCTCGCCTCCGCAAGCATTTGGTTGAATAGCCGGCGGATCCTCATCTCGTCATTTGCCTCGACAGCACGGCGAAAGGCCGAGAACATCTGCCCGACCTCATCCTTAGTGAACGTGCCAATCTTGCCGATAAAGATCTTCGGGTGCCGAGTCTTTTCGAGATCTTCGCCAGTCATTTCGAGTTCTTCAAACAGCTTCTCTCCCTGCCTGACACCGGTAAAAACAATGTCCACATCCTCGAGCGGAATGAACCCCGAGAGGCGGATCATATCTTTGGCAAGATCGAGTATCTTTACCGGCTCGCCCATATCGAGAACGAATATCTCCCCACCCGATCCGAGCGCCGCCGCCTGCAGAACAAGCTGGCTTGCCTCGGGGATGGTCATAAAGTAGCGCGTCATCTCGGCGTGAGTGACTTTCACAGGGCCGCCGCGTCGAATTTGCTCTTGGAATATCGGCACCACTGATCCCGCCGATCCGAGAACATTCCCAAATCTCACTGCCACAAACTTCGTGTCGTACCGCCGGTTAAGCTCCTGTACAGCGATCTCGCCTAGCCGCTTGCTCGCGCCCATCACCGATGTCGGATTAACGGCCTTGTCAGTCGATATCAAGACAAAATGAGACGTCCCGTTCTGACCCGCGATGTGCCCAAGGTCACTAGTTGCAAACGCATTATTCTTCACCGCCTCAGCGACGTTCCCTTCCATTAACGAGACGTGCTTGTGCGCAGCCGCGTGGAAGACCACGTCGGGACTATAGTCCGAAAATATCTGTCGCATCCGATCAAGGTCGCAGACATCGGCAATCAGGGGAACGATCTCGGTTTGAAGGTCGATCTCCGACAGTTCACTGGTGATCTCGAACATTGCGTATTCCGCACGTTCGACGAGCAGCAGCGTTTTCGGCTTAAAATTCGCCACCTGCCGCACCAACTCGGAGCCGATCGAACCGCCGGCTCCTGTCACCAAAACGTTTTTACCTGAGAGCAGCCCGGCAAGATTCGCAGTATCAAGCACAACCGGATCGCGGCCTAGTATGTCGTCGATCTGAACGTCGCGTAAACGACTCATCGCGACCCTTCCGCTGGCAAGTTCATCCAAACTCGGAACGATCTGCGTCTTCACGCCAAGATCGGAGCAGAGATCGACAATTCGGCGAATCTCTTTGCCGCTAACGTTGTCCAGCGTGATCACAACCTCTTCGACGCCGATCTCGTCCACAAATCGGGGAAGATCATTTGTCGGGCCCAACACCTTAAATCCGCTAACGCGGCCGCCCTTCAGTCTCGGTTCATCGTCAACAAAGCCCCAGATCTCGAGTTCCGAGTCCCCCCGGCCCGCGATCTCGCGCACTAACGTCGCACCGGTACGCCCCGCTCCAACCAAAAGCGCACGTTTCCTTTTCAATACACGCCGGTGCTCGCCAGGCTTTCGCGCGCCCAACTCATATAGGAACCGTCGCAACACACGGAGACCGAGCAGGCCGCCAAACCCTAAGATCGTATCGATCGCGATCACCGATATCGGCACCTGCCAAATGTTATAGGTCGTGAAATTCAGAAGAAACCGGAGGGCGAGCAGGATGCCGCCCGACACCATCGCGGCATAAGCAAAGACCCTAACGTCCCCAATGCTTATGTAACGCCAGATTATCGAATACGCTCCTAGCAGGAAAAGCGTGGATATTTGGACAAAAACTACGAAAGAGACCTGAGTGAGAACGGCTTCGAATACGAAGTATTCAACCCTGAAGTTGATCGAGGGAAAGTATGCGAGAAAGAACGCGGTCGTCAATACGGCAACGTCCGCCAGGAAAAGAACCGGGCGTCTAAGAAACCAGAATCGTTCGCCCAATGTATTGAGAACTGTATCTATAAGACCCTCTCCGGCGCGAATGCGGTTGTCGTGGGAATCTAGGGGTTCATTATATCAAAATCGGTCACCGCAGCGTCACACCAGATGGTTCGAATTCTCCAGCAACCGTTTTAGCAAAAGATTGAATCCAAAGAATTTATGGGATATGCTTTCGTTTCTGCATTTCGAGGTGTTTATGGTGTGCTCTAGGATTTTTGGCTTCATCACTGTTCTTTCCGCAGTTTGTATATCAGTCTTCGCTCAGGCCCCGAGTACGGATTCCGCAAAGGGCTATCTTGTCGGCCCCGGAGACGAGATAACCGGCAAAGTTCTCGGTGAACCGCAGTTCGATTTTGTCTCGACGGTAGACGAGAACGGTCAGATCGAGGTTCCCTTTTTCGACAAACCCGTGAATGCAAGGTGCCGCACCGAAACCGAGCTTCGCACCGACGTAACAAAGCTATTGGCGAAATACCTGAAGAATGCTCAACTAAGCCTGCGTGTTACTAAGCGCGACAGCCGCCCGCCCGTAAGCCTCTTTGGCGAGGTAAAGGAGCAGCAAAAGTTTCAGCTTACCCGCCGAGTCCAGCTCCTGGAATTGATCTCTTACGCGGGTGGCGAATCCGAAAAGAGCGGTGGCGTCGCACAGGTTTTCCGAACCCTTGGCCCGGTTTGCGCGGCTCCCGACGATCCTAATCGCTGGACGGCTTCCAGCGACGGCGGGTCTAATGTCCCGATGCGCGAGTTCAGCCTTGCCGAACTGCGAAAGGGACTCCAGGAAGCTAATCCGGAAATACTTGCCGGCGATATTATCGTCGTTCAAAAGGCCGCTCCAGTTTATGTGATCGGAGAGGTAATGAGTCCTAAAGAATTAGTTCTCCCTGATGGCGGATTGCCTCTGACTCAGGCGATCGCGATGGCGTCCGGCGTAAATCGCGAAGCCAAAACCAAGAGCGTTAAGGTCTATCGCCAAAAGCCGGGAGCGGTCGAACCCGAAGTTTTTGCGGTCAATTACGATGCGATCCGCAAAGGCGAGGAAAAGGACGTCATGCTCCAAGCACGCGATATTGTGGAAGTCGGAAAGGCACCAAAAAAGTTTTTGGATTATGTGATCGAGTTTGCCACCGGAATACCCGGCAGGATCCCGATTCCGATCCGGCCTATCTAGCACGTAAAGCCCGCTGATCACTCGGTGGGCTTTTCATTTTCCGCGTTAGCGTAGATGCGGTCTATGATGTCCTTGTATTTGGTGTCGATAACGCGGCGTTTCATCTTCATCGTCGGCGTTAGCTCACCACCGTCGACAGAGAGCTCTTTCTCAAGCAGAGCGATCTTCTTCACCGTCTCATACTTTGCCAAACCCTTGGTTGCCGTCGCCACCTGCCGCTCCAAGAGATCGATGATCTTCGGATCGCTGCAATATTCTTCGGGCGACATTTGAGTCAACGCCTTGTGTTTCGCATAAGAATCGAGCATCTCGAAATTTGGCACGATCAGCGCGGCGGCGAACTTTCGTTCATTTCCGATCAGCACCACCTGATTCACAAAACGCGATGACCGGATCATCTGCTCGATCGGCGACGGAGCAATGTATTTGCCGCCCGACGTCTTGAAGAGCTCCTTCTTGCGGTCCGTGATCTTTAAGAAACCCTCGCTGTCGATCTCGCCTATATCACCCGTGCGAAACCATCCGTCGTCAGTGAACGCATCGCGCGTCGCCTGCTCTTTGTTGTAGTAACCAAGCATAACCCCCGGCCCGCTCGCTTCGATCTCACCGTCTGCCGCTATCCGCACTTTCGCGTTTCGAATAGGTTTCCCAACCGTACCGAGCTTCATATCGATAGGGTTGTTCGAGGCGATCACCGGCGATGTTTCTGTCAGGCCGTAGCCCTGCATTATCGAAATTCCTGCACCGGTAAAGATCAGGTATATCTCATCCGGCAACGCCGCGCCGCCCGTTATGCAATATCGTAAATGCCCGCCAAAAAAACCGCGTAATTTACTGTAAACCAGTCGATCAGCAAGCGCGTGCTTCCATTTCAGACTGAGCGGGATGGATTCGCTTTTCTCGTTCCTTAATGCGACCGTCTTCGCCAACTCGATCGCCCAATCGAATATCTTCTCGGTCAAACCGCCGCTCTGCGCCGCTTTCAATTTCGCCTTTGCGTAGACCTTTTCAAATATCCTCGGCACGCCGATAAAGATTGTCGGTCTCACGTCTCGGAGATTGTCCGGCACCTGGTCGACCGACTCGGCATAGTGCACCGACATGCCATTAAAAAAGTATAGATACATCGCGGACCGCTCAAAGATGTGCGATAGCGGCAGTACGGATAGCGGTTTATCGTGATCGCTGAATGAATACCGCTCCCCGCAATCGATCACATTAGAAAGTATATTGTTGTGCGAAAGCATCACGCCTTTAGGTTCGCCCGTCGTACCGCTCGTGTAGATCAGGGTCGCAACATCGCTCGGATCGATATCTGCCGAAAGTGAATCAAGAATGTCGGGTTGCGATCCGCGCGATCGTGCACCAAGCTCTTCCAGCTCCGTGAGCGACATCGCATTCGGGAGATCAACACCTGCCGCGTCAAAGAATACGAATTTCTCGATCGACGAACAGTCTGCGATCTCGTAGGCGATACGATCGAACATTTCGCGGTTCTCGATAAAGAAAACGCGCGTCTGCGAATCGTCGATGATGTATTTGATCGACGCCGGCGCCAGCGTCGTATAGATCGGAACATCCAAATATCCGGCGAACTGGCAGCCCGCGTCG
Source organism: Pyrinomonadaceae bacterium (assembly GCA_039916585.1). Lineage (GTDB taxonomy): Bacteria > Acidobacteriota > Blastocatellia > Pyrinomonadales > Pyrinomonadaceae > OLB17. Next base: position 29,671 of record JBDSLC010000244.1, read on the forward strand.
GCCAGCGTCCACTCTGGCGAATTTGCCGCGAGGATCGCCGCCCGGTCACCCCGTTGAAGTCCGAGCGAATGCAACCCAAGAGCAATATTTCCGGAGCGTTCGATGAACGTTCGCGAAGAGATCCGCTGCCATTCGCCTCTGCTCTTATAGTTCAAAGCGTCGATGAGATCGAACTTCTCGGCCGCGTATTTGAATAGCTCGCCGAGCGTTCGCGGCTCATGAGCCAGCAGAGCGCTACCGCGGCCGATCTCCTTGCGGGGCGAAACAAAAGTCGCGGTCGCGGTCATTTAACCAGCAAACCTCCGAGAAATATCTTCATCACCTCGCCAGCCATCGGCGGTAGCGGATATTTGTTCGCGGACAATATCCAGTTGGTCACCATCTCGTCGAGGGCTCCATAAAGGATCTTTGCGCAGACGACCGGCTTCATATCGTTACGAAATACTCCGGTCCTCTGCCCTTGTTCGATGGCACGTTTGATGATGTCAAGATACTCCGCAAATCCCGCCGCCGAAAATTCCTGCATGAACTTCGTCGACCCACGAAGCTCTACCTGGAACACAACCGCAAGGTCACGATCAGCGCTCAACCTCTCAAGATGAAGCCGTGCGATCGTCTCCAGTTTCTCGACCGGATCGGCGATCGGCTCCAGCTCACGCCTGCCTTCCTCGATGAAACCCGCCATCGCCCGGTCGAAGATTGAATGCAGTATCTCGTCCTTGCTCTTGAAATATAGATAGACAGTGCCGTCGGCGATGCCCGCTTCGCGTGCTATATCGGCAACCTTGGAATTGAAAAATCCCTTCGCCGCAAAAACACGAACACCCGCGCGGAGGATCGCCTCCCGCTTATCGGCTACGACCGCCTTTACCGCTGCGTTATCTTTGGGCCCGCGTGCCATTTGTTGACTGAATGAATGCTCATTCAGCCTAACCCAAAACCGAAACCTGTGGCAAGAAGAAAAATGCAGAAGCCCGCGCAATTGCAAAGGGAGTAACAATCCAACTCAATCGTTACTCCTTCGCAAACGCGCGGGCCTCTGAAGAACTATGGCGGAGAGGACAGGGCTCGAACCTGCAAGCGATCACTCGCGGTAGTTTTCAAGACTACTGCCTTACCAATTAGGCTACCTCTCCTTATGGCCCCAGAAATAACCATGGAGCCAAGAAAAAGACTATAAACAAAACTCGGGTTGATAACAACCTTTTCGAAAGAAAACCCGGCTGATCCTTATCAGCCGGGTAATATCTTTTCTGCGGGCGATTCTATTCCGTCAAAAGCCGCGAGATCTGGTTATCGAGGTTCGCAGACTTGTCCCAACCTTCAGCCCTGAGGCTTATGGCTCCCTGCTTATTGATCAGGAAATACGACGGAAAGCCCATATTGATACCGCCTTCTTTGGTCATATTCGCATATTTCAGCACCACTCCGAAGCCGTTCGTAAGGATAGTGTATTTGAACGGAGTCTTTTGCAGATACGGGTTTACCTTCGCCTCGTTCTCCATCGTCAGCGCCAAAAACGCAACCTCTTGGCCCTTGTAACGCTCGACGATCTGGTTGAGCTTCGGGATCTCGGCGTGGCAGATCGCACATTTCGTGGACCAAAACGTAAGAACGACGACCTTTCCCTGAAGGTCTTTTAGGTTAACCGTCTGTCCATCGAGGCTCTGGGCGACAAATTCAGGGGCCGACTGGCCGACCTGGAGGTTCTGCTGCGCCGCGGCGGCGGAGACGAGGAGGAGTGAGAGGATAATCGTTGAAATTGTTCGCATCGGAATGTTTCTGAAGTGTGGGATTAGTTTAATGTAGTTAAAGATTGTTCAACAACCCTTATTTAAACTACATCTTCAATTTCCTTCTTCTCCAGAAAATTTGAGGGGGGCAGTCAAATTGACTTATTTTGGCTTGCTTCGACCGGACGATCCACAGAAATAGACCGTTGCTTGGGCTGTGCCGAAAGCTCGCGTGTTAAAATTTTAGATAATGCTTTTGACCGAACTCGAGGCCCGGAACTTCCGCAACTTAAGGGGTAATACCGGCTGCGGACCCGGTCTCAACATATTACTAGGTGATAACGGCCAAGGCAAGACAAGTTGGCTCGAAGCAATACATTTGCTTGCGACCACGCGTTCGTTCCGAACGGCAAAGCTTTCCGAGGCGATCGCTTTCGACGAGACCTCGGCGATGGTAGCCGGCAAGGTCTCGGTTTCGGACGAAATCCACCATCAACTTCGCGCCGTACTTGAGGGCAATTCGAAAGCCTTTTCGGTAAACGGAAAACGCGAAACTATCCAACGATACCTTGGTGAGCTCCATTCGGTCGTGTTTAACGCCGACGAGCTTGAGGTCGTCCGCGGAACTCCCGAACATCGACGCCGCTTTCTCGATGATTCGATCACCGCTATCCACCCGCCGTACGTCCAGACCATCGGCGACTATTCCCGAGTCCTGCGGCAAAAAAACTCTCTTCTCCAGACTGCACGCGACCGGGAAGTTCCGCTCGAGAAGGTAAAAGAATCGCTCGCACCTTGGAACGAGCAACTTGCTGCGATCGCGTCCAAAGTTCACCGCTCACGTGCACGTATCGTCGAAAGATTGAATGCCGCACTCGCAAAAGGATTGTTCGGCGAGGAGAGGATCACGATCCGATATGCTTCGTCGCTTGAAGAAAAAGGTGATCTATCTGAATACGAAGCGCTGATCGCGGAGCGGCTCGAAATCCGCGTTCCGGCGGAACTGGTCGCGGGCCATTCGCTGATCGGACCGCACCGCGATGATCTCGAGATATCGCTCAACGGCCGCGAGATCCGCAAATTTGGCTCGTCGGGCCAGCAGCGAAGTGCTTTGCTTTTGCTTCAGCTCGCAAACATCGAGATATTTTTCGAGCAGCGTGGCGAGTATCCGCTATTCCTGCTCGACGATATCGACGCCGAACTCGACTACCGCCGTATCGGCCAACTACTTGAATACCTTGCCGGGCGGACGCAAACCTTCGTCACGACTTCAAAGGAATCTTTCTCACAAGAATTTGGGTCTCTTGCGAATATTCTTCGTGTGGTAGATGGAGGATTTGTTAAAGGTAACGATGCAGCCCAATCAGCCGCGTCGCCGTCGGTCTAAGCTTCAAATGGGATCTCGGCGTTCTGAAGAATGCCAAGATCGTTGCGGGAAACACGATCAAGAAGTTTGGGATCATCGAAGAGCTTAACCAACCCGTTCACCGTCGCATATCGTGGCTCTTCAGCGACAGAAACTGCAAGATTAATATACGAGCGCAGGTATTGATCCAAGCCTTCAAGCATGGCTCCGCCACCGGTCAGGATCACACCTCGATCATAAATATCAGCCGCAACCTCAGGTCGAAGCTCTGTGAGCGTATCCTTCACAAGCGCGGCAATTCGGCGAACAACCCCCTCGACGACGGGATACACCTCACCGGTCGTAACCTCGACAGCGGCCGGGCTTCCCGTCTGAACGTCGCGGCCGCGTACGTCGATCGAACGCGAGATATCGTCGGGCAGAAAAGCGGAGACGAAAGTCGTCTTCAGGAGCTCGGTCGTCTCTTCGCCAACCTGCAAACCTCGATGACGTCGAAGATGTGTCGCTAAGACCTCGTTGATCTCGTTGCTGCCAAAGCGATCGCTGGCCGAATGAACGATCGAACCCTTCGCGATAACCGCAACGGTGGTCGTTCCGGCACCGATGTCCACTATCGCTGAAGCGCGCTTGTCGCTCGGAAGAACCCCGGCACCAAACGCGGCTGCAAGACCTTCTTCCATCATGAAGACTTTGCCAATACCTGCTTCGTCAGCCGCGTTGATCAATGCTCGCTGTTCGACGTGCGTAACGTCGGACGGCATGCTCATGATCGCAGAAAGGGAAATGTTCGATCCGCCCGACCGAGCCTTCTTTACGAAGTTCGCGAGCATCTTCTTCGTCCGTTCAAAATCCGCGACGACGCCGCCAATCAGTGGCGCCCTTACCAATACATCACGCCCTTCGCGGCCGGTCATATCAGCCGCTTCCTGGCCAAATGCGACGATCTCTTCAGTCAACTCGTTAATCGCGATCAGCGACGGCTCATCGAGCACGACCCCGCGATCTTTCACGGCAATGATAGTGCTTGCCGTACCCAGATCGATGGCCATCTGATCGGTCACGAGTTTTTTGAGTGAAGAGATCTTCAGCATATAAATGCGGTGAGTCGATTATAGTGCTTTTGCGGCTTGGCTGCCAAGAAAAATCGAAAGTGTTTTCTGCGGTAGAATTAGCCCCAACGAACTTCGAGAACATTGACCGGTTGGACACGATTCTTGACCGTCAGCGGTTCGAGTTGGTTTACAGGAATTAGATTCCCGCTAGCCGCTGCGGTTGCTTCCGACATCAAAACTTGCCCGCCGCCCGCGTTCGATTCGAGCCGAGCCGCAAGATTCACCGTATCCCCGATCGCCGTATACTCGGATCGCTTGTCGGACCCTATATATCCGATCGTCGCTTCGCCGGTGTGCAACCCGATGCCGATCGCGATGTGCTCGTAACCTTCAGCTCGAAGTTCTTCGTTCAATTTAGCGACTTGCTTTTGCATCGTGACGGCGGCTTTTACCGCGTTGAGCGCGTCTTCCTCGCCGACCGTGGGTGCGCCAAAGATTGCCATCAGCCCATCGCCAATATATTTATCAAGAGTCCCGCCGTGCGCAAAGATGATCTCCGACATCGCCGAGAAATACTTATTGAGCAAGCCAACTACTTTTTCGGGTTTCTCGCGTTCTGAGATAGCCGTGAATCCCCGGATGTCAGCGAACAGCACTGTTACTGTCTGGTTCACACCGCCAAGTCGAAATGAGTCCGGACTTAGAAGCAGCTGTTTCACAACGTACTCGGGCATGAACCGACTGTAGTTGGCCCGTGCGACTTCCTCGCGCGCAAGCCGCTTGTGGGCCTTCACGGTTTCAACGGTTACTGCAGTCTGCGCAGCAACGGCACTGATCAGTTCAAGGTGGTCAGATGTGAACGCGGCAAAAGGGTCTAGACGGTCTGCGTAGATCACGCCGTGGACATTAGATTCAGTTATGAGCGGAGCACATATTGTTGAGCGAACGCCTTGCGAAACGATCGATTCCGCACCGAGGAATTGAGCGTCGGTCTTCGCATCCTGTGATAGCAAAGCCACCTTCTCCCGCATCACTTTCTGCGTGATCGTCCGGCTAATGGTTATCGAGTCGGCCGAAGAGTCCATCTTCGGATCACGAACCTTAACGCCGACTGGAACAAGGCTGTAATCGAGGATCTTACCATCCAGAGTTTCGTCGGCAAGCAACGCAACAACTCTGTCTGCCGGACTGCCTCGAAAGATCAGATCCGTGGCACGGTCAAAGATCTCCTTCAGGTCAAATACAGTCCCGATCGACCGGCTCATCTCGTATAGCAATTCAAGCATCCGGGCCTTTCGACGAAGATCTTTGATCTCTTCGGGCGAGGCAACTGTCGATTCGATTGACAAATGTGACTGCCGGCCCATGATCTCGTTTGCCGAGATCTTCATCTGCGTCTGTCCAAGAGGTTTGTCGTCGTAATCGATGCCTTTTGCCGAATCCGCCATCGTGGGAGCATTGCGTGCGACGGCCGGTGCCGCCACCGAGGCTGATGCATAGCTCACGTGATGTTCGGGAATGAACGGTTGAGGAAGGACATCAAGGTACATCAACTGGCTTTCGCCGATGATGACCGTGTCACCCTGATCCAACGCTTTCTCGAGTGTAGGAGAACCGTTAAGAAAGACATGGTTGACGCTTCGCTTGAGAGCGCCGTTTTCATAAAAGCCATCGACGATCCGAAACCTTTCGCCGTCAGCGACTATATGCGCGTGCTTTCGCGACACCCGCCGATCGTTGAGAACAATACTGTTCTCGTTCGAACGTCCGATCGTGTAATTCTTGCCCGCTTCCAAAGGAAACTCGCGCTGTGCTCCGCCCGGTTCCGTGATCCTTAACTTCGCTGTCACAATATCTCTAATTGTAAATGGGAAAGGCCGAATGGTAAATTCATCGCGTGCAACCGCCCATTTATCTAGATAATAACGCGACCACTCCGCTCGCGCCGCAGGTTATAGCGGCAATGAGCGCCGCGCTAGAGGTTTTTGGAAATCCGTCGTCGGCACACTCCGCCGGAAAAGCCTCCCGCGAGATCGTCGAAAATGCTCGTGCTTCGGTAGCCAAACTGATCGGCGCAGACACAGGCGAGGTCGCGTTCACGTCCGGCGGAACCGAAAGCGACAACTGGGCGATCATCGGAGCCCTCGAATCACAACCCCATAAAAATCACGTCGTCACCAGCCGCGTCGAGCACGAAGCGGTCCGAAAGGTTTGCGAGAAGCTCGAGTCCCGCGGAACCCGCGTGTCGTGGATAGATGTCGATGGAAAAGGAGATCTCGATATTGACGGATTTCGCAATTCTATAGACGCCTCGACCGCCGTCGTATCCGTAATGATGGCGAATAACGAGACTGGCGTTCTCTTTCCGATCGACGAGATCGCCGCAATAGTCAAAGAAAACTGTGACGCGCTCTTTCATGTTGACGCCGTCAACGCTGCCGGCAAAATGCCGATCGATGTCAAACGAATGGGGATCGACCTCCTTTCCCTGTCCGCCCACAAATTCCATGGGCCGAAAGGGATCGGAGCTCTCTACATACGCAACGGGCTCCGGCTTCCTTCTTTCCAGATCGGCGGCGGTCAGGAACACGGCCGTCGCGCCGGCACCGAAGCCGTCCACCAAATCGCAGGCCTCGGCGCCGCTGCTGAACTTGCGGCTGATCTCTCACCACAGGCGGGGGTCCGCCGGCTTCGCGACAAACTGGAAACCGCGATACTCGAACGTTTTGACCTCGCGTCCGTAAACGGCGATGTTGAAAGTAGGCTTTCAAATACAACCAACATCTCGTTCGAAAATCTTAACGGCGAGATGATCCTCCATTATCTCGACGAAGCCGGCATCTGTGTCTCCACCGGCTCCGCCTGTAATTCCGAATCAAAAATCAGCTCACCCGTCCTAGCAGCGATGAACGTTCCCTATTCGAAAGCAATGGGTTCGGTGCGATTTTCGTTAGGGAGAACGAACCTTGAGGAAGAAATTATAAGTACTCTGGCTAGTCTAAACGAGGTAATCCCAAAACTAAGGAAGATTTCCGGAATTTAAGCCGCCTTCTCAATCCCGTAGCGCGTCAACTTCAGATACAAACCACGGCGCGTCAAGCCTAACTCGGTGGCAACCCGAGAGATATTCCAGTTGTTACGAGTTAGCGACGCGCGGATCATCTCCATCTCAAGTTTCGACACCGCTTCGTCCAGCGTGCCGCCGTCGCCGATGTTTGCAAATGGAGAGACTGCCGAATCAAAAGACGTGATCGGGACAACGCGGTCGCTGTTCGAATAGTTAGAGAGCGGACGGACGGACCGTTTTAGCTCGGGCGAGAGATGATCCGGGGTAACCACTTCGCCGTCCACCGCTCGCGCGATCACTCGCTGAACCTCGTTGCAAAGCTGGCGTACATTGCCGTCCCAATCACAAACCATCAGCATATCGACCGTCTGCGGCGTGAAAGTAACGTCGCTTTTCCCGAATCGAGCCGAATAGTGATTGATGTAATAGTTCACCATCGGCGGGATCTCGGAACGGCGTTCTCGCAGCGGCGGAACTCGCAATCGAATAACGTTGAGACGATAGTAAAGATCTTCTCGGAATGTGCCCTCGGCGACTTTTTCCTCGAGCGGCATATTCGTAGCCGCGATGATACGGACGTCTACCTTGATCGGCCGCTTCTCGCCGATCGGCTGCACCTCACCTTCCTGCAGAAATCGAAGAAGCTTTGGCTGAACGTCTAGCGGCAGGTCACCGATCTCGTCCAGAAACAACGTCCCTCCGTCGGCCGCTCGGATCATTCCCGGCGAATCGGTCATGGCGCCCGTAAACGAGCCCTTGCGATAGCCGAACAGATGTCCTTCCGCCAACTCTTTGGGCACCGCCGTGCAGTTGAACGGAACAAACACCTTGTCCTTTCGGTTAGACACTTTATGGATGGCGCGCGAAACCAGTTCTTTGCCGGTTCCCGATTCGCCCGTTACAAGCACCGTTACGTCTGACGATCGGATCTTGTAAACCTCTTCGACCAAGCTGGTCATCGCGGGGGAGGAGTGAATAAAACCGGGCATTAGGCTACTCGATGTAAATGGACTGGTCTCCTTTTCCACCGAGACTGACGTGTCGCGTTCGCGAAGAGAGACTACATCCAGCCCAAGTTCCACCACGCGAAGCAGCGGATGCAGATTCGAACCGTCATTTAGGGCCGCGCCCGATCGCGGATGGATCAGGATCGTCGCTGGGTCGCCGTTAGTCGGTTTAATATTGAGAACCGCAATATCCTTCGTCCTCAGGAAGGTCGGCTCGTTACCCTTCTCCTGCGAGACCGCAAACCTTCGCAGCAGTTCGACGCTGTCCTGGGGGGCGTATCCATGGGTTATAAAAGGCTCTAAGACCTTTTGAGCATTCGGCTGCGCGATCACTATCTTCTTAGCGCCAGTTTCCTGCTGCAGTACAGCCATCAGCTCACGAAATAACAGTTCACGCGAGGCGGTCGCTTCTGCAAGCCGTACCGTCAATAGCTGAGATACCACGGAATTAGCTCGTTTCGACTTGCTCTCTTTGGCGTCGATCGAAATGCTATTCAAGCGGTCGATATGTTCCTGAGCAGAGTCCGCAAGGCCGTTAATGTTGAGGGTGGTGAACGACTCGCCCGCGCGCAGCAGATGCTTGATCGCCCGGTCACGATGTTCCGGCTCTAGATGGGAGCCCAAAAGGTAGTTGGCCAGTGCCGTGTGGAAGAGGTCACCGGCCGCTTCGAAAATCGTCAGACAACGGCTGAAATGGTGAACCGCAAGTTCGCTGTCTGCTGAATCCGCTGCGGCCAAACCGCGGATCCGCTGAATGTTCCCGAGCACGAAAAAATCTGCCGTCGGGTCGCGTTCCTCTACGATCTGGAGTTGGTTCTCGCACTCTCCCGCGCGATTCAAAAACAACAAGCTTTCGGCCAGCACCAATCCCGCCATGATCGCGTAATGCTTGTCACCGATCTTGCTCGAAAGCTCGATCGTATCCCTCGCCTTACTCTCGGCGCGTTCAAATTCTCCCCGTGCAAGATAGCATCGAGCGAGGTTGCGCATCGCCTGAACTTCGTACCATTCACGCTTCTTTTCCTTCGCGATCGCGACTGCTTCTTCAAGCAGATCGCTCGCCTCGTCCAGATCGCCGCGAAGGATCATCAACTCACCCAGGCTGTCGAGAATTCCCGCCCGATGCGCATGACTAGACTTCGTCGCAAGTTCGAGCGCCCGCCTTATCATCCGTTCCGCTTTTGGCCAGTCGCCCGTCAGCATCAGATTGATCCCGAGATTGTTATAGGCAATAACCGAATTTAGAACGTGTTCGGTTCGGTCAAAGAATTCAATCGAACGTTCGAGAGCTTCGATCCCTTTCTGCGGCTGCCGAAGGAACCAATAAGCCCCCGACATATCTGTATAGATCTTGCCAAGCATGAACGGCGCCGAACGGTCTCCGATGATCTGAATTCCAAGGTCGAAGTACTCCAACGATTTCTCGCTGCGACCTTCCTGGTGATAGCTGATCGCTATCTCGCGATATGCCTCCGCCATTCCAAGCCAGTCACCGTTGTGCCGATAGTGCCCGAGGGCGCTTTCGGCGTGGTCGCGACAGATCGCGCACTCATTCAACTTTCGATAAACACGGGCAAGGCCCGTCTCGATCGGACCAAGCAGGTGCAGCAAATTCGTTTCCTTTGCTCGATCGTGATTTTCTTTGAGGAGCGTTACTGCCTTGGGATGGTCGTTAAGATTGTTGTATCCGATCGCGAGCTGGGTCGTTACGCGAACCTGGGTTTCCGGCGAAAGGAGCTTGAGATTGTCCGCGTCCTCGTACGGTGTCAACAGTTCGAGCGCGTCTTTATATTTACCAAGCGTCTCAAGGCTGAATGAACGAAGCCGCTTTAGATTAGCTAGGTCGTCTGCGGAATGGTCGAACGCAATGATGGTCTCGGACAGCAGCGCCTCAGCTTCCGTGGAGAGGCCTTCGCGAAGATTCTGCCCAACTTGCGCGAAAACGCCTGACAACGACTCCCGGTCGATGCTTCGCGAACCCTTATGGCCGGCCTCGGATGCCGCAAATGGCAGAACCCGAGACTTCGACAACGTTTTTGCCAGAGCGGAACCTTTTCTCATTATGGTTTCCTCGCGTTAAACGCCCAATCAGCCTGAATTTTCAGGTATTTATGTCTGAATTGAATACTTAGTAAACAGCGCTGTCTGAAAGGTAGCAAAAATCGAAGGCCGGCGTCCACAAGTTTTGTCCGTCAACGTGGTAAAAACGCGGGTTTGTTATAATGACCTACTTCCTATGCCTGATCCTCGCGACATTGGCAGCGACTCCGACGTACTTGTCGAGTCAGCCACAAAACTCGAGAAGCCCAAGCTTTTCAAGGTTTTACTCCACAACGACGACTTCACCACGATGGAATTCGTCATCTGGGTGCTCGAATACGTGTTTCAAAAACCCCAACCAGAGGCCTTCGCAATAATGCTAAAGGTCCACAACGAAGGCGTTGGCCTCGCCGGCATCTACCCCTACGACATCGCGTACATGAAATCCCAAAAAGCCATGAACCTCGCCCGAGCCCGCGAATATCCGCTGCTCGCGTCTGTCGAGGAAGAATGAGAGTTCGTGTTACAATTTACAGATATGCGGAGGCCATCGCCCATTATTAACGACATTATCGGGACACCGCTCGACGAGTAGTTGAGCGGCCGCAAGATTTTGCCTTATCAGTCCCGAGCTTGAACAAACGAGCTCGGGGCTTTTTGATTCTATCCATGAGCGAAACACTAGATCTGAAGAAAACCGTTAACCTGCCAAAGACCGATTTCTCGCAGAAAGCGAACCTCGGCCAAAGCGAACCCGCGCGTCTTAAGAAGTGGACCGAGATGGGTCTATACGAAAAGATCGCCGAAACGCGAAAGGGCCGCGAAAAGTTCATCCTCCACGACGGGCCGCCTTATGCGAACGCCGACATCCACATCGGCACGGCGTTAAATAAGATCCTAAAAGATTTCGTCGTCAAGACACGGTCTATGATGGGCTTCGACGCTCCGTACGTACCCGGCTACGATTGCCACGGCTTGCCGATCGAGACACACGTCGAGCGCAAGCTCACCGAGAAAGGGAAGAATAAAAACGAAATCCCGGTCGCAAGCTTCCGCCGCATCTGCCGCGAACACGCCTCGACCGCGATGAACAACCAGACGCGCGATTTCAAACGCCTCGGCATTCTCGGCGAGTGGGACAACCCGTATCTGACGATGTCGCCGGAGTACGAATCGTCGACGGCCCGTCTCTTCGGCAAGTTCCTCGAACGCGGATACGTCTACAAAGGGCTACGCCCCGTCTATTGGTGCATCCACGATCAGACCGCACTCGCTGAGGCCGAGGTCGAATACAAAGAGCACACGTCGCCATCGGTTTACGTAAAGTTTCCGCTGAAGTCCGATCCATTTTCAATCGATCCGGCACTCGCGGACAAGAACGTATTCGTCGTGATCTGGACGACGACCCCATGGACCCTGCCGGCAAACCTCGGCATCGCCGTGCATCCCGATTTCGATTACTCGGCGATCGAGGTTGCCGACGCCGAAGTCTTCATCGTCGCGTCCGAACTCGCAAAGTCTTTCTCCGAAACAGCAGGCTTCGCCGAGTACGAAGAGATCGCAAGATTCAAGGGATCAAAACTCGATCGCCTGGAGGCGAAGCATCCCTGGATCGACCGCACTTCGCTGATAATGAACGGCGAACACGTTACCCTCGGCGAGGCCGATGCCGAGACCGAACTCGACGTGCGTTTCGAGGATAAGGCCTCCAAGAAATCCGGCACCGGCTGCGTCCACACCGCTCCGGGCCACGGTACAGACGACTTCCACATCGGCAAAGCGTACGGACTCGACATCTACAATCCCGTCGATTCGTCCGGCAAATTCATCGCCGAGGTCGAACACTTCGCCGGTATGAACATCTTCGAAGCGAACCCGAAGATAGTCGAATTCTTGCAAGAACGGGGGATGCTCGTTTACTCAGAAAAGTATCAGCACCGCTATCCGCATTGCTGGCGATGCAAGAACCCGGTCGTCTTCCGCGCGACGCCGCAATGGTTCATCTCGATGGACGAGATCCAAGGTGACTCTGGCGCAAAGCCGCTCCGCCAAGCCGCCCTCGACGAGATCGGCAAGGTCAAATGGCATCCGTCATGGGGCGAGGGACGTATGTCGAATATGTTCAAGGGGCGGCCAGATTGGTGCGTATCGCGACAACGTTCGTGGGGCGTTCCGATCCCGGTCTTCTATTGCAAAGGCTGCGACGAAACGATCGCTGACCCGAAGATAATCGACCATGTAGCCGACATCTTCGCCGTTGAAACTGCCGACGCCTGGTACTCACGGCCCGAGGTCGAACTGCTGCCCGAGGGATTCAAATGCCCCAGGTGCGGCGACACCGATTTCCGCAAAGAGACCGACATTCTCGACGTCTGGTTCGACTCCGGTTCGAGCTGCGTCGCGGTTCTCGAAACCCGCGGCGACACCCTCCGTTTCCCCGCCGATGTCTATCTCGAGGGCGGCGACCAATATCGCGGCTGGTTCAATTCGTCGCTTAGCTGTGGCCTCTCGGCTCACGATCAGGCTCCTTATAAACAGATCGTCACGCACGGATGGGTCGTCGACGGCGAAGGCAAGAAGCAGTCGAAATCTGTCGGCAACGTTACGGCTCCGCAAGAGATCATCGACAAATCCGGCGCTGAGATCCTGCGTCTCTGGGCGGCCGCGGTCGATTACACCGAAGACGTCCGCTGCTCCGACGAGATCCTTTCTCGCGTCGTCGATGCATATCGTAAGTTCCGCAACACGCTGCGATACGCACTCGGTAATCTCGATGGCTTCGACCCTGCAAAGGACACGGTTGAAGATCTCATGGAAGTCGACCGATGGGCACTCGCCCATCTCGATGATGTCACGGCGAAGGTCCTAAAAGGTTACGAGGTCTACGATTTCCAAGCGGCGTATGGTGCGATATACAACTTCTGCACCGTGACGCTCTCAGCCCGTTATTTTGACATCATCAAGGACCGGCTCTACATCTACGCACCGCGTTCGGTCGAGCGGCGGTCGGCTCAGACAGCGCTCTATAAGATCACCGAAACGCTCTGTCGACTCATGGCTCCGATCATCGCGTTCACCGCAGACGAAGCCTGGGAAAGCCTGCCGGGTCAATCGCTTTCAAGCGTTCACCTTGCCGAGTTCCCAAAGCTCGAGGGCATCGACACGTCACTCGGTGTCGCGTTGATCGAACGCTGGGAACGCATCTTCAGCATCCGCGATGAGGTGCTCAAGGCGCTCGAAGAAGCCCGCGGTGCGAAACAGATCGGCTCGTCGCTCGACGCAAAAGTGATCCTGACGACCGATAAAGACACGACGCGATTTTTGCTCGATTATTTCGATCAATTGCGTTATATCTTTATCGTTTCGCAGGTCGAGGTTCACGAAGGGACCGCGGACGCCCCCGTCCGCATTATTAGAGCCGACGGCACGAAGTGCGAACGGTGCTGGAACTATTCGATCCGCGTCGGCGAGTTCGAAAAATACTCGACCGTGTGCGAACGCTGCGTCGTCGCTTTAGATGAACTGGAAAAGGCCGCCGCGGCCCAAGGATAGTTATCACTGCCTCTGTGAAGATCTTCGCGCTCTTTGTGTTAAATCTTTGTTGAACACGAAGTCCGCAAAGCTCCTCACAAAAGACGCGAAGGAGGAAATAACTTGAGGTTCACATTACTCATTTTCTTCATGTTGATTGCGGCCGTAACGGCTCCGGCGCAGTCCATCCACACGCCTGGCGAAGGATCGCCTGAACGCAAGACGATCCTCGATGCGCTTCGCGTTCCGGTCGAGCGTGATCTCAAACAGAAGGTAGTTTTCGTCTCGGACAAGTTCAACGTGCAGGGAAATTGGGCATTCCTCAGCGGACGCCCTACCAAGCCGGATGGCAGCGATCCGGACCTGAAAAACACAGCCTGGGATGGAGCGGAAGACGCGTTCGATCACAATTACTTTGCATTGCTAAAGAAGACTGGCGGCAAATGGAAAGTGGTCAAATACGCGATTGGCTGTACCGACGTCTGCTATGGCGAATGGTGGAAAGAGGCGAAGGCTCCGAAAACGATCTTCGACATGAGCTACTAAGTTGAGAACAAAGTGTCAGCCGGATGCGTAGACATCGGTCTATGAAACACCTAGCAATATCTATCGCACTTTTTACGTTGTTTACAGTTGGAGCCACCGCACAAACGGATGAAAAAGCCGCGGTGCGCGTGCCGCTTGAGAATTACATCAAAGGACAGGCGACCGGCGACGGCGAATATATTAAGAAGGCTTTCTATACCGAAGGCAATATGATCTTTGTCCGCAACGGTAAATACACGAGCCGCACATTCGCCGAGTTTATTAAAGGGTTTACCGGAAAGCCGGAGGCCGACGAAAAGGATCGCAAGCGTTCGATAGAATCGATCGACGTAGTAGGCAATGTGGCCGTCGCAAAGGTTATACTTGATTATCCGACGGTGAAGTTTACTGATTACTTCACCCTATTAAAGATCGAGGGCGAATGGAAGATCATAAACAAATCTTTCCACGCCGAACCGAAGGCTAAGCAGTGACAAGAACCGATTTTTTGTGGAAGTTTGCCTACCTCGCCGTATCCGGAGGCGTATTTCTAATTGATCAGTCTTCCAAAGCGTGGGCCGTCAAGCGGCTGCGGATGGATGAACAAATTGCCCTTATTCCTGGCTTTCTGAATTTCGCCTACGCCGAGAATACCGGTGTGGCGTTTTCAATGCTCGACGACCACGGCTCAAGCGGCCGCTGGGGCCTGTCGATGATCGCGATGGTCGCGGCTTCGCTTGTACTATACTTTTTCTGGCGAACGCCCCGAGCCGACGACCGCATCCTCGGTGCACTCGCTCTACTGCTAGCCGGCATCTTCGGCAACGTCACCGACCGCATCCGCCTCGGCTTCGTCGTAGACTTCATAGACGTCCAGTTCGGCTCCTGGCACTACCCGACCTTCAACGTCGCCGACATGTCCATCGTGATCGGCGCGGGCTTGCTCATCATCGATATGTTCCTGAATAAGCGACGGCAACAGGCAGAAACACGACCGTCAGGGAGTGTGGCCAAGTAGGCAACTGAATGTACCCAGAGCTGTTTAGAATTGGAAGTTTCCCAGTGACGACCTACGGCCTGTGGCTAGCCGTTGGAATGTTGGTCGCGCTCTTCGTCGCATCCAGGCTTGCGGCGAGAGATGGTCTGCCCCGCGAACGCATCTACGATCTCGGCCTCTGGACGTTGCTCGGCGGATTACTCGGGTCCAAACTGCTGATGCTGTTGGTTGATCCGAATGCTCAAGTTTTCACGGTCGATTTCCTACGTTCCGGCGGCGTTTTCTACGGCGGCCTGATCGGGGGATTTCTGACCGTCGCCCTGATGATGTGGCGGTACAAGCTGAATTTCTGGAAGGTGGCTGACGCTCTCGTTCCCGCTCTCGCACTAGGACAGGCATTCGGTCGTCAGGGCTGTTTCGCCGCCGGCTGCTGCTGGGGCAAACCGACCGATCTGTGGTGGGGCGTCCATTTCGGCGAGGCCGGCCACGAATATACCGGCGTTCCGATGTATGGCCCCGACAACAGCGACCTTTTCCTTCACCCGACGCAGCTCATCGAATCATTCACAATGCTCGCCGTCTTCGGCCTGCTTTACTGGCTGCACGGCAAAAAGAAATTCGACGGCCAGGTCCTGATCGCCTACGGCATCATCTATTCGATCTTCCGATTCTCGATCGAATTTCTCCGCGACGACCCGCGAGGTGATTTTCTAGGCCTAACCACCGCGACCGGCCTCTCCACCTCCCAGCTCGTCAGCATCTTCGTCGCCGCCTGCTCCATAGTCTTCATGATCTGGCGTTTCCGCACGGCAGAAACACGAGCAGTAGCGAGTGGGCCCCACAACGACTAGTCTCACAGGCGGAAACACGACCGTTAGGAAGTGTGTCTGGTAGTTACAAGTCAATCCTATTTCCACCGAAACCCCTCAGCTATCTTTCTGTTAGACTTAACCCTTGTCAGACGAACTTTCAACCATCACAGCAACCGCTGACGACGCCGGCCCTCGCCTCGACGCCTTTCTCGCATCCCGTATCGAAGGCTGGTCGCGCTCGCGACTGCAGCGACTGATCGAAGACGAATCGATCCTGGTAAACACCAAACCTGCGAAGGCGTCGTATCGGATCCACGAGGGCGACGAGATCGACATCGACCTTACCGAAGCCCCCGCCGCCCGGTTCGAACCCGAAAATATCCCGCTCGACATCGTCCTCGAAGACGAATACCTCGCCGTCATCAACAAACCCGCCGGCATGGTCGTCCACCCGGGAACAGGTATCAGCTCAGGTACGCTCGCCAACGCGATCGCGTGGCACTTCGGCCAGCGTGTCAGCAGCCCGGGTGTCAGTAGCCCGCACGTAAGTGAGGGCTCATCTCAGCCCACGGACGAGCCCGAGAACGCAGATCGCGTCGGGATCGTACATCGCCTCGACAAAGACACCTCCGGCCTCATCGTCGTCGCCAAAGACGAACAAACCCACGAAGCCCTCGCCGACCAGTTCCGCGACCGAACCGTCGATAAATCGTATGTCGCCCTCGTCCACGGCAGCCCCCGGGAAGATAAGGGAACCATCGACCGCCCGCTCGCACGCGACCGCTGGCATCGAACCAAAATGACCGTCGCCGCCAACGGCCGCAACGCACTCAGCCTTTGGAAGGTCCGGCAGCGGTTCGATAAATTCGCCCTGCTCGATGTCGACATCAAGACTGGCCGAACACACCAGATCCGCGTCCACCTCGCCTCGATCAATCACCCCATCGTCGGCGACCCCACCTACAACGAAGGCCGCGACAACACCATCAACGACTCCGACACAAAACGCGCCGTCGAAACCATGAACCGCTTCTTCCTCCACGCCCAACGCCTCGCCTTCACCCACCCCAAAACCGGCGAACGCATCTCGCTAAATTGCGAACTCCCGCCCGAGTTGTCACAATTCCTAAAGTTGCTCAGTTAAAATAGACCCCTAGTTGAAATAGACACCTTATTGACTGGACCGCACGCGTCCCGCGTGCAAGCGTTCGATAGAACGCTGATCTTAACCCCAATGTACGACCCACGAATCTGGCATAGCAGAGGCTACATCCCTCACATCGATCCCCGCGAAGTAACCCAGTTCATCACCTTCCGACTTGCCGACTCAATGCCCCAACAGGTGCTGAAGACATGGCGCGAAGATCTCAAAAACGGCGAGATAACCGACGCCAGACTTCGCCAGCGGATCGAAACATATATAGGGTTGAACCGGACGGAAATTGCTGCCAACTTGCGATCGTTGAGGTTGCTGCAGCGGTCGCATCTTCTAGCCGTTCCGTTTGAGAATCTTGATATCCATTGGAAACGTCCGATCGTGCTCGATCTTGATCGTTTCTACGACAAGATCGTGAAACATCGCCGGGGCGGCTTTTGTTATGAGTTGAACGGACTGTTCAATGAAATGCTTCGGGAGATTGGTTTTGAGACGCGCTTGATCTCCGCGCGAGTCTGTAAGGGCGGTGCACCCGGGCGTGAATTTGACCATGCCGCGATCATCGTGAGGATGGGGGATGAGGAATATCTCGCCGATGTCGGCTTTGGTGATTTCACATCAGAACCGTTGAGCTTTGTTCTCGACGAGGGGCAAGCCGACGCAACCGGTGAGTTCATGATTCGAAAGTTTGACGCGGAATATTTCGAAGTGGCGAAACGCACTAATGGCGTGTGGACAGGTGAATACATTTTTAAGGAGATGGCTCGCGATCTCGCGGAGTTTACCGAAATGTGCGACTTTCAGCAATTTTCGCCGGAATCACACTTTACGAAAGGAGAGCTCTGCTCGATGATGACCGAGGACGGAAGGAAGACGCTGACGGATTCCCGGTTCATCACTACCGCCGCCGGCGTAAAGATGGAGATCCCAATCGATGACGAGGCTCACTTCTATCGAGTGCTGAATGACGAGTTTGGGATAGAGCGGATACAATAGAACCAATGGCCCAATCTATCTCATACGCCGATGCCGGCGTTTCTATAGATAACGCGAACCGTGCGGTTGCGAAGATCCGCGAGTATGCCCGCTCTACCTTTAACGAACGGACGCTGACCGAAATAGGTAGTTTCGGTGGAATGTTCGCAGGAGCGTTTCCGGAAATGGCGGAGCCGATATTGGTGGCATCGGCTGACGGGGTCGGGACGAAGCTGAAACTAGCCTTCGAAACCGGGGTGCACAACACGGTCGGCGCGGACCTTGTTAATCACTGTGTTAACGACATTCTCGTCCAGGGTGCCCGGCCGTTGTTCTTTTTGGACTACTTTGCGACCGGAAAACTCGAACCGGATGTGACTGCATCGGTCGTCGAGGGCATGGCCAGGGCTTGTCGGGAGAATGGATGTGTGCTCTTGGGTGGCGAAACGGCTGAAATGCCGGATTTCTACCCACAGGGTGAGTACGATCTAGCTGGATTCATCGTAGGAGTAGTGGATAAGGCGAAAGTGATCGACGGAAAGTCGATCTTACCGGGCGATGTGGTACTCGGAATCCCCTCGAACGGGCTGCAAACGAACGGTTACTCCCTTGCTCGGAAGCTGTTCTTTGAGATGGGTAACTACAAAGTAGATACATTTGTCGATGAATTAGGATCTACTGTCGGGGAATCGTTGCTCGCGACCCATCAAAGCTTTCTTCCACACCTCGGCCCGCTGCTCAATGGTGGGCTGATCAAAGGCCTCGCCCATATAACCGGTGGCGGATTCCTGGAAAACATCCCGCGAATTCTGCCCGAAGGTGTATCGGTCGAGATCAACCGCGGCTCCTGGCCCGAATTGCCAGTGTTTGGCATGATGCAGAAGCTTGGCAATGTTTCTGACAAGGAAATGTTTCGGACGTTCAATATGGGAATCGGGATGGTAGTTATTTGTTCGCCTGATAATGCATCCACGCTCAACGACGGAGTAGGTTCTTCGATTATTGGAAACGTTGTTGCCGGCAATGGCGATGTCACTTTACGATAAGACCCAAGATCATGAGTCTTGTTGCAAGAATAGTTGAGAGACCTTTTATAGTTGGGTTCGCCGTTTTTCTACTAGTTTTTCTCGGCGGAACCCTGTTTTCTATAATTCTGGGTCTTGTAACAGGCTGTGAACCACTGATCCCGGATGAAGGTTGCGATGCGTCGATGGCCGCGATCCTACGATTTGAAGCTTGGTTCTTGGGAAGCG
>JBDSLC010000245.1:0-2236 GCA_039916585.1 Pyrinomonadaceae bacterium
CGTTCGGCGGCAAAGACGCAATGATCGAGAACGGAAAGTTCATCATCAACCCACAGCTTGAGTGGACGGGCGGCGGATGGGCCTCGACCGGCGAAGATCTAGCCCGCTGGGCGAAGGCTTTGTATGACGGCAAGGCGGTTGACGCTTCGATGGTCGCGTTGATGGTCGATGGAGTTCCGGCAAAGCTCGGCCCGAATGCGAAATACGGACTTGGGGTTATCATTCGCCCGACCGCTGCCGGGCTGACCTACGGCCACAGCGGATTTTTTCCGGGATATCTCACCGAGATGATGTATTTCCCCGACAAGAAGATCGCGATCGCCGTTCAGGTGAACTCGAGCGCTCCGCAGATCTTTGGCGGAAAGTCTCCGTCAAGGTTGATCGTGGAAATCGCCGAGCTGATCGATCGGAGGGACTCGGATACTTCGGCTGGAGGCCATTAACTTGAACGACGAACTGCCACCGCGCTGTTTTATTGTCGGAGGCTCGTTCTTTAGGTTCTCGATGAGATCGGAGGAGCATAATTATGCGGAAGCGTTGGCAAACTGTCGCAATAGTCATCTCGATCACGACCTTCTTCTTAGTTTCGGTCGCCGTCCTTCCTAAACGTCCGATCGGCCAATTTTACGTGAGCGCCCAAACACTGCCAACGCCGGCAGATTTCGATCAAACGGCCGCTCTTTCCGCACTCCGCGAATCGATCAAGGGCCGCGAGCAGGAACCGGCTGAGAAGGTGTTCAAGAATATCCAGAGCCTGAAAGGAATGCCTGCGCGTAATGTGCTCGGTATTATGCAGATGGGATTCAGCCGTTCGCTCGGAGTCGACTGTACGCATTGTCACACGCCTGGGAAATGGGAAGCGGAAGACAAAACTCAGAAACAGACGGCCCGCGATATGTGGGCGATGGTTCAGAACCTGAACGGCACGACGCTGAAGAACATCAAGAATCTCAGGGGTCCAAACCCAACGGTAAATTGCACGACTTGCCATCGCGGCGAGATCAAACCCGCTTTGAACTTGGCTCCGCGCAGCTGACGAGTTACGTGCTTTAGTAGGAGTGGATCAGTAATGACCAGACTGATAGTTCCGTTAATTCTTGTCGTTATGACTTTTCAAAATGTGTCAGCCCAGTCAGAGGTTAACAAGTGGTTCGACTTCTGGGTCGGCAAGTGGAACGCGAGCTGGGACGAAGGGGACGGCAAGATCGGCAAAGGTACAAACACGATCACCAAGGTGCTTGGCGGCACCGTGATCCAAGAAGACTTTGTGATCACGGACGGTTTGCAAAAAGGATTTAAGGGCATGAGCCTGTCCGTTTTTGGATCCGCGTCGAATCAGTGGCATCAGGCATGGGCTGACAATCAGGGCGGATTCTACAATCTCATCGGCGAAAGAAACGGTGATGTCCGGGTATTCAAAACACTGCCGAGAACCGCGGATGGCAAGGAGATCATCCAGCGAATGGTCTTCAAGGACATTAAGAACGTTTCGTTCACTTGGGACTGGGAGAAGACCGAGGACGGCGGGAAGACCTGGAAGCTCGAATGGCGGATAAGCTATAAGAAGGTCTCGTGACGCGAGATGTTAGGCCGAGCGCAGTTCGATAATGAGCTATATATGAAGCAGTTATTTTTAGCGATCATATCGACCCTCGTCGCAGTTTCTGCCGCTGTCGGACAGAGCAACGTGACGATGGACTCATACGTTAAGGCACGTGCGGTTCTGGACCGGGCGATTGCCGCACATGGCGGTGTCCAAGCGCTGAGGGCGATCGAGAATGTCACGTTTCGGCTTGAAGGTGATACGGTCCATCGAAACCAAAGCAAAAAGCCGTTTGCGCTGGATCGGACGCCCTTCAAGGCAGAATATATTCTTGACCTTAAGAACACTCGGTTCCGTCAGCGGCAGGATGGGCATTATCCGGGCGGCTTCGATTGGATAAACGGTCTCGTGATCAACAAGGCCGCGGGCGTGGCTTGGGATGAATTGCGGGGCACCTTCGATCCGATACCTAACGTTCCAATAGCGACGTTTCGAGGACGGCTTAGAATGCTCCCGGATCTCGTCGTCCTGAACGCTCTCGATCGATCGTCTCGCCTCCGCTATCTGGGTAAGGCGAAGATCAGTGCGCAGCCGCAAACCGTGATCTCGTACGCCAATGAGGACGGCCTTGAGATCTCCCTTTACATTGACGATAAGACCGGACTTCTTTCGAAACACGAATTCATGACGACG
>JBDSLC010000246.1:0-4289 GCA_039916585.1 Pyrinomonadaceae bacterium
CGGCACACAACTGGCGAGATAATGAACGTGAACGGCGGTTCGGTGCTTTGCGGCTAGAATTTAGTACCTTCTAGGAGATCAGATGAAAAGATATCTTTGCCTTTTGTTAACAAGTTCAGCTCTACTCGCCGGATGTTCCGGAGCCATTTCGAACTCGACCAATGCTTCCAACACGAATACGAAAACGATCGCGACGCCGGCCACTGAAAAGAGCGATGGCGATTACGTCGACTCCGAGGATGGAACGGCGAAAGCAACTCCCGAATCTGGGAAGGCTAATGTTCAGGGGAAGGTGCTCTTCAATGGTGAACCCGCATCGGGAGTCGAGGTGAAGATCTGTCAGAAATTCAGCAGATTCATAGGTGAATGCAGCGGCGATTCTTCCAAGACAAAGACCGACGCTGCCGGCGAGTATTTATTCTCAAACATTGTCGCGGGAGTTTACGAAGGGTTGCTTGTGAAGGTATTCGACACGGACAGCTATGTCTTCGCCACTCAGGGCCTTGGTGTCTCGGCTGCCAAATATAAGTTTGATTCCGACACTACCTATTTCGCTCCAGTTACAAACCTCTTCAAATTCGACTTAAAACTGCAGGAACCGAAAGTGAACGCCAGCGTCGCTGGCGCCGATCTGAAGGTCAAATGGGAGGCCTATCCGAACGCCGCTTACTATAAGCTTAGCGTGAATCCAGCCGAATATGACACCGACTCAACCGTTAGCAACGAACGGGTCGAGGGCGGCGAATATACGGTTACCAAGGACCTCAAGCCCGGTAAATACAGCCTTACTCTGACCGCCTATAACGCAAACGACGTAAAGCTGGCTGAGCTAAAAGAACGGGTTTCGTTCACCGTTAAGTGACACCCATCATTTTTGCTTATGCTGGGCAATTGCTTTACCTTTACACGTGAACGTGAGTGAATCAATCGGCCCGACAGTAATGAAATTTGGCGGCACATCCGTAGGGGATGTTGCCGCCTTCGAGCGCGTTTTTCACGTTGTTTCGACGCAGATCGAAAAACGTCCGGTCGTGGTTGTCTCGGCGATGACGAAAGTT
Source organism: Pyrinomonadaceae bacterium (assembly GCA_039916585.1). Lineage (GTDB taxonomy): Bacteria > Acidobacteriota > Blastocatellia > Pyrinomonadales > Pyrinomonadaceae > OLB17. The sequence continues at coordinate 1,059 of JBDSLC010000246.1, forward strand.
ACCGACGCCCTGCTCGCAGCGTTCGAGATCGCAAAGAAGGGTGACTCTACCGATGCGATCACGTCACTCGAACCACACTTCGAAAGGCACGTGAATGTGGTCAAACACTTCATCGCCGAAGGCTCGTCAAATCTCTTCGACGCCGAGCTTCAATTCGCTCGAAGCGAGCTTTCAGACCTGTTAATGCGAGCCGCTCGCCGTTCCCTGCCGCTCTCGATGCTTAAGGACGCGATCGTCAGCTACGGCGAACAGTTGTCGTCGCGGTTGCTGGCTGAGGTGTTGAAGGCGAAAGGCTTGAACGCACGCCAATTTGATTCGCGTCGTCTGATAATGAGCGACGACGAATTCGGAGCCGCCCAGCCGATCATCGATGAGACCAACGAGATCGTCCGGCTGGAACTTGAACCCTCATTGAAAGCCGGAGAAATTCCCGTCGTGGGCGGGTTCATTGCCGGGAATCGAGCTGGCGAAACGACGACCCTCGGCCGCGGCGGCTCGGACTACTCTGCTGCAATCGTCGCTGCCGCACTCGGCGCATCGGAACTTCAGATCTGGACCGATGTGACGGGCGTGATGACGTGCGATCCACGGATCTGCACGGACGCGTCGACGATTCCCGTGCTCTCATACGAAGAAGCCGCCGAGCTTGCCTACTTCGGTGCGAAGGTCCTACATCCGAAGACGATCAAGCCTGCTGTCGATAATGCGATTCCCGTTCGCGTGTGTAACACCTTCAACCCAGACAAGATCGGCACCATGATCCTCGCCGAATCGGGCCACGCTCCGAACACCATCAAGTCGATCGCGAGCAAAAAGAACATCACAATCCTTCGCATTAGTTCGGCCCGAATGCTCGGGGCATACGGCTTCATGAGTGCCGTTTTTCAAGTCTTCGACCGCCACCGCACTGTCATCGACGTAATCTCTACATCCGAGGTTTCTGTCGCACTTACGCTCGACCACGCGGACGGCATAGATAAATTGGTCGAAGATCTGCGTCGTCTCGGCGATGTCGAGGTCGAATCCGGCTACGCCGTCATCTGCGTAGTCGGCGAAGGCCTACGAGCGTCAACTGGACTCGCGTCGAAGATCTTCTCTAACATCGACGACGTAAATGTCGCCCTCGTTTCCCACGGAGCGTCAGCGGTGAATCTGACTTTTGTTGTGAAGGAATCAGACGCTGCAGACGTGATCAAGAAGCTGCATGATGAGTTCTTCTAATGCGATCGTGGCGGCGGAGGTCGTGGTCTATGGAAATTTGGCCGTAAATCTAGGGGGGCAGGATGCAAGTTGACGAAAAGCAAGACGTGAAAAGTGAGATAGCAGCCGAAAGATCCGAGATCGTTGGCCAACTCGACGATTGGCTCGAGATCCCGATGCTCGTATTAAGCATCATCTGGCTGGCGCTTTTCGTCGCCGAGATGACACTCGGCGTCAGTCCGTTCCTTGAAGCCGTCGGAAACGTCATCTGGATCATTTTCGGGATCGATTTCGCGATCAAGCTTCTACTTTCTCCGGACCGACTCACATATCTAAAGTCCAACTGGCTCACCCTGTTGGCGCTCGCGTTGCCGGCACTGCGTATATTCCGAGCATTCCGGGCCTTTCGCCTTCTGCGAGCGGCAAGAGCAGCGCGAGGGCTGAGGTTGGTGAGATTGCTGACGTCGCTAAATCGCGGGATGCGATCTCTCGGGAAGGCATTCGGTCGCCGCGGATTTGGCTACGTGCTGCTGTTAACGCTGATAGTTATCTTTGCGGGCGCCGCGGGGATGTACAATTTTGAGGGGATCGAAAGCGGATTCGTAAGTTATGCTGACGCTCTTTGGTGGACGGCGATGATCATCACATCGATCGGATCAGATTACTTTCCGAAGACGCCCGAAGGCCGAATGCTTTGCCTCTTGATCTCGATCTACGGGTTCGCGGTTTTCGGCTACGTCACGGCAACTCTCGCTACATTCTTTACACAACGGGATATCGAGACCGCTTCCGAACGGGGCGAACCGTGCATTGCCGACATGCACGCGGAACTCCGGGAACTAAGATCCCAAATCGATCTATTGGGCGAGAGGCTCACACAACAATAAACGATGGATATTTTCGATCTCACCAAAGCACTAATGGCGATCCCTTCAACGTCAGGTGAAGAGGAAGCAGTTGGATTCCGGCTCCGCGACTATCTGCAATCGCTTGGGTGGAACGTCGAGCTTCAGCCGGTGAGCGACAATCAAAACAACGTCATCGCAACGGTGAACGATACACCGCGGATTTGGCTTTCGACGCACATGGACACGGTGCCGCCGTTCATTCCGCCGACCGAGGACGACGAGAAGATCTACGGCCGCGGGGCGTGCGACGCGAAGGGGATCATCGCCGCACAGATCACGGCTGCTGAGCAGTTGCGAAAGGAAGGTCTAACCGACATCGGATTGCTCTATACGGTGGAGGAAGAGCGTGCGAGCACAGGCGCGAAAGCAGCGAATCTCCACCCGCTTGCGGCAAAGTGCGAGTACATGATCAACGGCGAACCGACCAACAATGACCTTGCGATCGGTTCGAAAGGCTCGTTCCGGTTGAAGATAAAGACGAAAGGGAAGGCAGCCCATTCGGCGTATCCGGAGATGGGCGATTCGGCGATCCTGACTCTGCTCGACATTCTCGACGACATCCGACAGACAAAGTTTCCAAACGACGATTTCTTCGGCGACACGACCGTCAATATCGGCGTGATCGAGGGCGGAGTCGCGTTAAATGTAATTCCGCCGTCCGCCGAGGCGAGCCTCCTCATCCGCCTAACGACTAAGCGCGAACCGATAGAAAGTGCCCTGCGAAATATCGTCCGCAACCGCGGCGAGATCGAGGTGCTTTCGTGCAGCGAACCGGTGAAGCTGCTCGAAGTCGAAGGATTCAACCAAAAGGTCGTCCGCTTCACCACCGACATCCCGTATCTCCCCAATTGGGGCAAACCGCTCCTTCTCGGCCCCGGTTCGATCCTCGTTGCTCATACAAAGAATGAGTTCGTTCTTAAGAAAGATCTGGAGACGGCGGTAGAGCTTTATGTGAATCTTGTCAAGAAGTTATTGAACGCAGAGAGCGCAAAGAACGAAGAGTAGAAATCAGAAATCAGATCTCTGCCTATTCAGCGACTCTGCGTTAGAATCTTGAGTTTATGAAGATCGCACTCATCGGTTACGGAGCAATGGGAAAGCTCATCGAGCGTCTCGCCATCGA
>JBDSLC010000247.1:0-11668 GCA_039916585.1 Pyrinomonadaceae bacterium
GACCGCAAACGCGATCCGATCGGAACTTATTCCGTCAACGCGTCAGCGGTCTTTAACGCGTACTCCGCACAGGCCACGACGAGCTTTTCCGTCACCAAGTAGAGCTCAATGCCATCCAAAAGAAAAAGGCCCGGATCGCTCCAGGCCTTTTTTAATGCCTCGTTCTGAGGGCGATTACATGCAGTTACTGCGGCAGCGAGTCATGGTTGTTCGCCGTCGGAAGCTGCGATGGATACGGCATGGCCGACGCCGCGTTTGTGATGCAGCTGATCGTGCCCGAACTACTCGAATAACCATTATCCAACGTGTCATTGTTGTAATGGTCGAGCAATGTCGAAAGGAAGTTCAGATTAGCGCCAACCTTCGGATTGATCCCTGAACTCCAGTTGAAAGTCCATGGCTGACCAGTGAAGCCGACCTGATCCAAGTAATCCTGGATCAGATCCGCCGCTTGGTTTGCCGACGAACACGTGACCGTGGATGGGATGAGCACGTTTAACTGGAAAGCAACATGCTGAGCCGCGGAGTTAAAGGCCGGGTCGCTCGACATTTGCTTGCCTGCCTTCTTCGTTGTACCTATCGTAGTTTTACTTAGCAAACTAACAGCCTCGTTGCAGGTATCAACGAAAACGTCACCTTCCCAGATGCCTCCATTGGGTGCTTTCGCCAAAGTTTGATCCAGCACCGGATCCTGACCGCCCTTACTACTGGCACACGATGCATGGTTCTTCCAGAAACCGATCGTTCGCTGCATTCCCGGTCGACCGTTGTCGATCGTGAATACGAGCGTCCTATCGAGTCCGTCACCGGCAGTGTCGCTACCCGACACGACGGTGAAGTTAAAGCACACCGTACCGTTATCAAGCGTCGACGTGGCATCGTTAATATTGATACCCGGATAGAACCAGTCATCCCCATACTCACCCGGTGTACCGTCGCCATCCCAGTCAACGTTCTTCACAGATGTGTCGTAGCCCACAGGTACTACCTCGCACATCTGATACTTACCCGGACTTAGAGCGACGTTGAATTCGATGATGCCGCCATTGCCGGCATTTGCAACTCCGCTTCCACCCGTCACAGTCGTTCCCGTAGCTCCCGGTTCGGTTGATGCTCCGGTCCTTATTGTGAACGCAATGTTACCGTCCGCCGCCAACGGAGCGAGTGAGTTAACCGTCTTGATCACTTTTACGTCAGTCTTCTGGAAATTGCCAAAAGTGACTGTTGTTGTTGTGTTCTTGAGGACCGTGGCACTCTGACATACAACAGCAGCCGAAGAACCTGGTTTTGAGTTGAACCAATCGGTCTTTTGAATCTCGCAAACCGAGTAACTCCCGGTCGGCAGATTGGTGAAGGGTACTTCGCCGCTACTGTTGGTATTACCCGTTGGCTCGCCAACCTGGTAGATTGAATCGCCACTAAGGTCAACAAAGAACGTCCAGTTTTCCAGTTTCGGATCAGTTCCACCATCGTCGGTGCCATCGGCATCCAAATCGTGGAATTTAACCGCTTTTAGATTGCCAAGGTCGCGGGTCAACGAATTGTTGGTCGTGACCTCGACAGTAACATCCTTATTAGCGATCGTCACCGTAGCCTGTGGGCTGAACGTCGGAGTTCCGAACGTATAGCCGGTAGGCGGTGTCGGCGGGGTCTCGCTGACCGTACACTGTGTTCCCGTGGGAATGCCGCTGACGGTGAATGTCTGTCCTACATTGAGACCTGCACTTCCGTCGTGAGCGGTTCCGTCGTTACAGTCGTAAGCGATCGTGAACGGTCCGGTGTATCCGGCCGGTCCGCCTGTCAACGCCTTCAGGAGCTTTAGACTTCCTGTATTCCGTGTGTTCGTGAAGTAGCAATGGACGGTCTCGCCGGCGCCAACCGAAAAACTCGCCGCATTGTAGATCGTTGTGCCGCCGTCCGGCGTACAGTATGAAGCTGTCGTATAGCTGCTGTTGGCCGTTTCGGCTACACCATAGGTCCCCGGATCCAGACAATTGAGGCTCGCGCCGCAACTGTTGTCGACACCGTTGTCACCGAGCGTGAATGGGTTCGTTCCGGTCGTCGAAGCATCCTGAGATGTGTACCCGCTCGTAGTGAATTCGAACTGTGTACTGTCTCCGTCTGGTATGACGTCCTTGTGAACAATTATTCGCCCGAAGATATCGTCGATCCGAGAGTTTCTATAGGTACAGATGGTTGTTTTACCGATCTGGACAGGTATGTTCAGCGAAACATTTGTTCCTACTCTGCTGACCTGGCCTCCGTCGATCCTACAAACTGCACTCGTAAACTGCCATCCGGACGGCAGCGAAGATTCCGTGACGCTGTACGTACCGGATGCCGGGAGATTGCTATATACGGACGATGAGTTTGTTCCATTTACTCCGCTCGTGGAGAAATTGATCACGCTGCCGCCGTTAAAGCCAACCGGGGTGAAGCCCCAAGGATAGGTTTGCCCGGCAACGCCTCCGACCGTCTCTTTTACGATCTGGATCGATCCCGTTCGAAGCGTGTTTGTGTATGTACACACGACATCACCATTCTCGGGAACGGTTACTTGCCGAGTGAGATTGCCGGTGACATCGCCGAAATTCTGAGTTGTCACGGAGCCGGTAGCCGGGGTGGTGACGCACGAAAGGGTTGTCGTGTAGTTAGCCATGTCGGTAACCGGGTTGTCTCCACCGGCCTCGCCAACAGTATGGTTGCCTACGCCAACTTCTCGCGCACCGGTTGTGCCGCCGTCACCCTGATTCGGGGTTTCGATCGCATTCAAAGTTCCCGTATCGATTAGCAAGTCAAAGCGACCGGCGTCGGTAGAAGGCGATAGTACCTTAACTACTTCCAGTGACTGGCTAGTCACAGCGCTGGCCTGCATTTGGTTGTCACGGTTGCCGATCGCCAAGTCGTCTAATCTAAATAGGGCGACGTGATACGGTGATCCGGAAATGCTTCCAGCACCGGTCGTATTGTTAAAAGCGAGCCAATCGACCGTTTTTGCCACGTGAGCTCCGAACCAGATCGCGACGTTACACGTTGTTACACCTGATTTTGTGGAGCACATCGGGCTGCCGGCGGCGGGAGTCTTAAACTTAACGGTGATCAACGTTTCGCTGGTTCCCGCGTACGTCATATTCGGATCTTGGAATTGGGGAGGCGTCACTGCGGGTGTATTTACAAGTGAGAAGGTCGCTCCGCGCATGACAAACTGATGGGGCGTATCCGGAGCCGTCGGCGAGACGGAATCGGTCTCCCAGTTAGCTGGAAGATTGATATCTACCGGAATAGCTGCAGCTGCCTCTGGCGCGGCTTCGCAACCGTTGATGAGTCCTTCGCAACGATCTGCGACCGTTATCCATTTTTCCGACCAATCCCACCGGGTCAGGAAGTCGTAAGAGTGCCTGCCGTTTTTGGAGGTGCCATACTGGAAGGTAACCGAATGTTCTTCGTTTGGTCCAAAACCAGTAAGTTCGACACGCTGGACGGTCGATGTTCCTTCCGGATACGTCGAGTTGTTTCCATTAAGGTTGCCGTTGATCCATTTGCAGCCTTCCGGCGGATTCCCATTCGGGTAACCGTTGCCAGAATCGTTGGAGCATTGGTCATACGTGCCGATCGAACCGTCAGTGAAAGTCTTTTCTGCGTGAAGGGCTTCGAGTCCATCCGATGCCGGCTGATCAGCCGTTAGGAGGAGCGTCTTGTTAAGGGACGCAGGTTCAACTAACCACGAAGACGAGAATGTCCCGTCCGCCGCGACATTTACCGTCCATGGTTCATGGCCCGCGTGATCATAGTCGCTCAGGGAATCCGCAGAAGCCGCCTTGAGCGCGCTTACTGGCTCGACGTGAACGATCTGGAGGGTGACTTCTCCCGGCCTGAAACCTGAGCCAGATATCTGAACGATCTCGCCAGGCGAGTAGTCGTCCTGATCGGTTGAAACCGTGGGCCCGCCCACAACCGGTGCGGCTGGGGCCAATATTGCAGGAGCAAAAAGTCCTGCGAAAACCGACCCTTCGGATGCAACTCCGAGAGGAAGCAGGATTGAGTCGGCGTAGGTTACCGCTGAAACGGTAAGGCCGCCGAGCAAAAGCAAAGCAATTAGTATCAGTTTTGAAGAGCCAAAAATTTTATGGGCTTTCATCGCAAATTTTCCTCCAGCGCTGGCTACTGCCGATCGATGCACGTACATCGTGGGGCGGCTGGTACCAGGCTTGAAATAAAATGCGATCTTGTCGGCTGTGGTGTGCGTGTAAAACTAATCCAGTGGGCACATTGCTACCGCACGCGCTGTGGGCACGGTGGTTTGGAATATAGCAAGAGGCTGGGGCACCTCGCATCGGCAAAATCACTCCAATTGCCGCTGACCAATTAAGTGTGGTGGTCAGTGGCAAAACGAAAACTCTTTGGTCGAAATTTCCTCCGGCAAGAGATTCCAACAGTGTTAAACCGCTTGATCTACTTGAATAGAGACAATCTGTGCCCCTAGGATGTCTTGTCAAGGACCTTCTAAAGCCAATACAGTTACTAATCTCAACAGTTACATGCTTTAAGCGAAGTCCCGACTGCCACTTGTCAAATTGAAAAGTGACCTACTTCGACATGGGTGAATGTAATGAGTATATTCGTTTTGGTAATTCGAGAAAGAGGCTTCTGTCCCGAATTTTATAGGACATTTGTCCTTTTTTCGGACATCATGTCAGCGGGAGGGTCGGTTGGATGAGGCGAAGATGGCAAGTTCCAGACGAGACGTTACCTCGAGCTTGTCGAATATGACCGTCAGCCGGTTGCGCACGGTCTTCTCAGAAATACATAGGCTGTCTGCTATCGACTGGTTCGAATGTCCTGCCGCGATCAGATCAACGATCTCCCCCTCGCGGACGGTGAGACTTCGGACACGATCAGCCAGGATTCGTCTAACTTGGTCGTCCTTCGCGGCCGCACGAAGCACGGTCGCGGTGAGGCTGCGGTCGACCCACGCTTCGCCTGCATGGACCTTCTTGATCGCGGTTCGCAGCACAGCACCTGCCTTATCTTTCATCAGCAATCCGTGAGCACCTTTGAGCAAAGCGCGTTTATGGAGTTCCTGATCGGAAACTCCGGTCAGAACGAGGATGCGGGCGGACGGCGCGGCTTCCATTATTTGCGGGATCGTGTCGATCGAGTTTTCCAAACCGAAGGCCAAGTCCAGCAGAACTACATCCGGCTGCTGGCTTTCCACTAAGGTCACGGCTGCGTCGATGTCGCCCGTTTCACCCGCGACGTGAATTTCCTTGTCGTTTTCGAGTATCATCCGAACACCTTCACGGACGACCGAATGATCATCTACCAGCACGACCCGGATCTTGGAATGTTCTTCATCGGCGTTCATCTCAGCCATACTACTATCACATCGGTATTCCGATGCGAAGCTTGGTAAATTCACCTTCGTTCATTACGTTAACCTTTCCGCCGAGTGACGAGGCTCTCTGAACTATTGACCGCGGCAAAAAATCTGAGTCCGCAGCGATGTCCGCACGATTTAGAATTTCGATCATCAATTGAAGTTCTTCGATTCGAAGCCTGACCGTAACCGACCTCGAAGTAGTGTGCTTTCTCACATTGCTCAGCGCCTCAGCGATCATTTGAAATACTTCGGCCGCGAGCCGGTCTCGCAGTCGAAGGCCGGATTCAAATTCGATGAAGACCCCGATCCCGGTGCCGGCAGTAAACGTGTCGGTGAAGCGATGAAGAGAGTCGAATAGAACTGACGATTCCCCTGTCTCGGTAGTGGATAACCCATGAACATAATTTCGCAGGTCATCGATCGCTTTCTTGGTCATGGCCTCCAGACGCGTCGTGCGTCGAGCCAGCTCCTTCGCGGAGGGGCTGTCGATATTCGTTTCTTTCAGAAATTGCGATATCGACTCCACCCCTAACTGAAGCCCAATATAAGGCTGGATGATGCTGTCGTGAATATTTCTCGCGATCCGCATGCGTTCCCATTCCGCGGCGTCTGAGGCTAATCTGTCTACAAGCCGAACGTTTTCGACGATCGGGAGGAACTGATCGATCGCTTGCATCAGGAATATGATGTCATTCGTGTCGAACATATCCGGGCGGTTTGACGCAATCAAGACCCGGCCAATGACATCTCCGCGTAAGTAGACGGGACAGGTCAGGATAGACGACGCACCTATAGCTTCAGCGAGGGTTCGGTAAATGCCTCCGTTCCCGGGTATAAACTTATGATCGTAGCAGTTGTAGGCCTGTGCCTCGGGTGAGCGAAAGTATCGTGCGATCTTCGCCGGCTCCGCCCATATCGCCGCTTCGGAAACCGGTGGGGAAAGGAGAAACTTGGAAAGCGGCGAATTTCTTTCGAGCGATCTTGGGCGGGCGTTTAGTCCGGTCGAGCTTCTGTATCTCAGATCCAGAATGCCTGAAACCGGATCCTGAATGATGAAAATGCACTCGTCTGCCCTAAAGAACTCTCGTATACGTTCAAGGTTGTCTTCGATAGTTCGATCGATACCGAACCTTGGATTGGACACTGACCCGATCTCGCCTAGCAAATGGAGCCGTCGCAGCGACTTGCTCTGGTGTTCACCCCAGATCGACAGCATATAACCCACAACGAAAAGCGAAAGCGGCCGCAGGATATAACGGCCGAGATCCAGTTGATGCAGGTCGGCTATCAGCAGAATGCCAAGGGCTGAAAACCCGATAACCGACACGCCCGTCACGCTTATACCGGTTCGAAAGCCGCCGCCAAAGGCCGCGGCCGCAACCGCGAAAAAAAAGAAAAAAAAGTAAATGCTGTTGGTTCCGCTGCTGAGTGAGATAAGTATCAGGTACGACACGGTATCGATCCACCACGAATGGTTTTCTATTAGCCGGGGAAGCTTCCCGCGCGTCCATACCATGGCCAAAACGTACAGGCTGAAACTGCAGTACAGAATCATTACGCCGTATGTTGCCGAGACGAACCGGTCGGGCTCCGTAGGATCGAGGTAAATGATGGGTAGAGCACTCCACGACAGAACCAGCCTGGCGGCTGCGATCATAGAACGATCGAATTGAGTATTTTCGCTCGAGCGAGATGGGGCAAGCTCCGTCATTTCACGTGAGTGTACGATATGTTCGCATAGTCCAACAGCGTCCATCGGTCGCTGACCTGGCAGACCTTGACCGGTGCCGCAAATGCCCCAGCGTTATTTCGCCAGGGAGAGAACGAAACCGGGTCGCTTGATCGCAGGGACACACTTCACATCCAGCCCCCGAATCGAACCTTGTTGAATAAACTTAGTCGTGACGTCGTCGAGGCAGTTGAGGCCATCGAGTCCGCCGAAGCCGTGGCCGCCGCTGGGGATGACGAGGTGGAGGGAATTGGGAAGGAGTTTTGCGACGCGGTCGCCGTATAGCGGGGGAGTTACCGGATCCCACTGGCCGGAGTAGATCAGAGCAGGAACGTTTGACCGAGTGAGCTTGGCGTAATTCTTCGCGATCTCGCCTCGCGGCCATTCCGCGCAGGCCTGACGTTGTTGAAGGAGCCGATACGAGCCGAGGAATGTATCTTCCGCATTCAACCCTTCGTTCGCTTTCACAAATGGCAGATCCTCGGCGCACGTCACCGAAAGATAGAGACCCGTAGCACCCGTTGCGACGATCTCCCGCCGGTAAAAGATCGCGGCCTCGGCGAGCGGTTTGAAATTTCCTTTTGCCGCCTCATTCAACACAAGCGGAACGCGGCTAGCGGATCCAGATTGATAGAGCATATAGCGGATCGCCTCAGCGGCGAGGTCCCGAGATAGCGTCACCTTCAATGCCTTTTTATCGACCGTCACATCGACATCCACGGTATCCGACTTCAAAACAGCCAGCACTGATCGCTCATTCTTCTTGATATCCGGAAAGGCCTTTCGGCAATCCGCATTGGCGAAGCACTCATCAAGTACCCCTTCCAAAGCCCGCTGCGTGTGCTGCGGAAAGTCCCGCGGCATAAACTGGTCGACGGGCGACACGCCATGGAGTAGCACGCTTCGCACGCTCGACTCGTGCTGCTTCACATACGTCATCACCGCTCGCGTACCGTATGAGCCACCCGACAAATTGATCTTCACGTAACCAAGCGCTTTTCGAACGTCCTCGAGATCATCCATCGCAATAGACGTCACGTAGAGTTTCAGATCAGCAGTCTTTTCCAGCGCAGCTCGACAGGCTTTGACTGCGGCCGGAGGATTCCAGTGGCCGAGATAGCTGTGGATGTTCTTGGGATCGAATAGCTCGCAGTTCAACGGGTTCGATCCGCCGGTGCCCCGCTGATCAACGAAGACAAGATCACGGTTAGGACGCAGCTTCGCAAGATCCTGGGCAATATACGGAGCGTCGTCGGTTGCGGAAGAGCCTGGGCCGCCGGGAATGTAGAAGATCGGGTCAGGAGCCTTGTCCGGGCCGGTCGCGGGATAAACGACGATGTTGATGGCGATCTTTCGTCCTGTCTTTCGCACGCGATCTTCGAATACTTCTAACTTGCCGCACAGAACCGAATCTTTCTTGTCCGGTTCGGCTCCGGGAACCTCACACGGCCGAAGATCGATCGTTTTCGAACCCGACTGAGCGGTGATCGAAATCGAAAAGAGTAGAACGGCGAAGGTTGCTGCGAGGAGCTTCATTGCGACAGCATACACGAATTTGCACTCGGCATACCTTCAATTCGTCAGCCTTCGCGACAGGCATTCGATGCGATGGCGATAGCTGCTGTGTCCTCGGCTAGAGCGAAGGCGAAATCGGGAACTCCGGCTTCTGTTGTAGTCCGGCGGACGTGATAGAAGAAGTGTGCAGAGGCGAACGCCGCGAGCCCGCCGACCGCAGCTCCAAGAACAGCGTTAGATTCTTTATTGGCTGCAACACGTCCACCGCACAGGGCTCCGGCGACCACGCGACCGGCAAGCGGACCCGCGTCGAGTCGGCTGCCGATGTAAGGAGTTTTATCCGCGACTAGTTCTCCGACCGCCGCGATGGTAGTTGCGAGTTTCACGGCACGACCGCAAGAGGATTCCCTAGAAACAAGAATGGCCGGAGCGAGAAAGCATCTCATTCCGGCCGTGATCCCAATTAGAAAAGCCTGCTTAAGTCCACGCGTCATGCGCAGATTCTACCAGACAAATGTTACTCGTAACGAAGAGCCTCGATAGGGTCCATCTTAGCCGCTTTTCGGGCAGGGAGGACGCCGAAGACTAGGCCGATCAGGACTGAGATCGTAAGTGAAGTGACGATCATCCACAGTTCGACCTTTGCAGGAAGAGCAGGGACGAGCATCAGGATCAGGTTACTTATTCCTATCGATAACGCTAACCCGATCACTCCGCCGAAAAATGTGAGTGCCATCGCTTCCGCGAGGAACTGAAGGACTATCGCCCAACGCGTCGCCCCGATCGCCTTGCGGATGCCTATCTCCTTGGTTCGCTCCGTAACAGAAACGAGCATGATGTTCATCACGCCGATCCCGCCGACAAGAAGTCCGAGCCCGGAGATCGCGATTGCCGCAATACCAATTCCCGCTAGCATCCCGTCGAACTGCTTCATAAAATCATCAGCAGTCTTAATGTCAAAATTATTCGGATCGCCTGTTTTCACTTCGCGTCGAACACGAAGCACACCCGTGATCTCGTCGACCGCGTCATTCAAAAATCCAGGCTTGGCTTGAGCGATATGCAGCACCGCGTCGCGAGTCGGAGCAACCTTGCGAGCCGTTCGGTAAGGCATGAATATCTTCTGATCTTCCTCGTTCTCGCCAAAGAATCCGGCCTCCCGTTTCTCAAGCACGCCGACGATCTGCCACAGCGTGCCGTTCATCCGGATCTCTTTACCGATCGCCTCATCAGCTTTCCCATCAAACAGCGACTCGACCGCGCTCACACCCACGACCAAAACTTGACGCCGCTCCTGATCGTCCATAGGGGTCAGCCAACGCCCTTCCTTGACCTTCAAATTCGCAATTCCAGCATAGTTCGCGGTCACACCATCGGTCTTGGCCCAACGATAATTCTTGTCTTTATAGATCATATTATCGTCGAAGCCCGTGCCCCATGATCCAATGTTGATAGCAACGGTCGCAATGTCGCTTACAGACGGCGCCTGTGCGAGGATCGCGTTTGCATCGTCGATCGTCAGCGGCTTTCGGTTTCGCTCATCGCGATTGCCGGGACCGAATCCTGTCGAAAGGTGAAAAAGGTAGATATTGTTCGTGCCGTAATCTTCGAACATACGGACGATGTTCTGCCTCATTCCGGTCAGTATCGACGCGACAACCACGAAGGTCAGAATGCCGATCACAATGCCGAGGATCGTGAGCCCTGAGCGAAACTTATTCCCTAAGACGCTATCCGCGGCCATCTTCAGAACTTCGACTGGTAAAGATGTTGAGACTCGCATAAATGGAACGCGGACACCCCCGTCCGCAAATCATCAAACCTTTTGCAACGCCACGATCGGGTCTAATCGAGCGGCCTTCCACGCGGGATAGAGGCCGGCAACAATCCCAATAACGCTCGAGACTGCGATCGACAGGATCGCGTAGAACGGCGTGATAGTCATTGTCATCGTCAGCAGGTAACCCACCAGGGCAGTTGCGCCAAAAGATAAGAACAGCCCCAGAATACCCCCGACCACGCATAGCAGAGCTGACTCGATCAGAAACTGCAGCAGTATCTGATTTCGCGTCGCGCCGAGAGCCTTTCGCAAGCCTACTTCAAACGTTCGCTCGGTTACGGAAACAAGCATTATGTTCATCACCACGATCCCACCCACAAGCAGGATGATCGCCGTGATCGGAAGTACGACCATCGCGATCGCACCGGTAACCTGGTCCATCGTCGAGTTGAACTCGTCGACGTTCACGACTGAAAAAGTGCTCTCATCGGTACCGATCATCTGACGCTTATTGCGTAATAGTAGATTCGCCTCGTCGATCGATTCCTTGAAGATCGCGTTATCGAGCGTTTTTCCGTGGATCTGAATACCGCCCGTGCGGTTAAAGATCTGATTGAAAACCGTGATCGGAATATACGCGTGCCTATCCTGCGACTGGCCAAAGAACGATCCTCGCTGTTGCTCCACCCCGATGATCGTCATCGGCACGCCGCGGATCTTGATCTCTTTCCCGATCGGCGACGTGAACTCGAAGAACTTCTGGGCTACGTCGTATCCGATCACCGCGACGGGGGACGAACGCAGCACTTCTTCTGCCGAAAACGTCCGGCCCGCGATCAGGGTTTTGTCTTCGATATCGAACAACTCGTACGTCATTCCCTGGATTCGCACCGAAGGCATCTCGACGATGCCGACCTGCAGATCCGTACCCGACATACTCTGAGCACCAACGTAAGTACAAAGTTTGCAATTCTCTTTGACGTATAGATATTCGTCCCACGTGACGTCGCGATGGCGTCGGTTCATCGCTTCCCATTGGTCGCCGTCCAGGTTCCCAACGTTCGCCATTCGCGTGATCATGAAATGGTTCGACCCCAGCACCTTCGAGACTTGCCCGATCACATACGTCTTAAGCCCAGCGATCGACGCGCTGACCACGATCACCGCCGCCACGCCAATAATGATCCCGATCAGCGTCAAAAACGCACGAAGCTTGTGCTCCAGGATCGATTTCCAAGCGATCCAGAACGCGTCCGTATAAAAT
>JBDSLC010000248.1:0-7234 GCA_039916585.1 Pyrinomonadaceae bacterium
AGAAGACGGGAGGCCCGTCTGCCTACCAGATCTTTTTTGACGAAGCGAACCAGCGGATCGGGCTAAAGCCTACGGCTCAGGGAATCCGCGGTTGCTATCACGCCGAACTTCGCGGCCGTCACGGCGGACGGCGGATCATGGCATTTCCGATCATCGCCGAATGCCGCCTCGTGCTGCCGTATACGCTCCAATTCCCACTCATCGAGGTCGACCCCGACGGCATCCTCATTCTCGACCTCCGCACCGCCGTCGCCAACCCAACCTCGGTCGCCGCGATAAGAAAACGCGAAGCCGCGAAACCGAAGATCGAGGACGGCCCGCAACCGCCCGCGCGGACTTGATTTCGCACGCGACGAGCAGTTGCAGACGTGAAACGGACGGTGATAATCTGAGGGCGATGGAGCCCCGCTATCGTTACACAAAGGCATCTATTTCATCGCCTTTGCTGCGAGCTGAACGGGTGGAGGTAAAGTTCGTCAGCGATGCTTTGGCGTTACTGTACGGCCTGGGCGAAGGCGGTCTGCATATGAATTGTGGCGGGAAGGGATATTCCAACGTTGTTGCGGAAGTGTTCGTTCCGTACCGTCGTTTAGCCGGACGCGACGAAGCGGATATCTGGTGGGTATTGGACAGCGAGGTTGATGTCGAGATCGCAAAACGCCACGACTACAGCGGGAATACCCGCCACTTAAGGGCCGCGAAACGATCGGACCTCGTGACCGGGAACGAATGGAGCGAGGAAATGGATCGAAAGATAGAGCGGCTCCGCGGCGAAAGCTGGTTCCGCCTAAGACACTTCGCCGCCCTCGTGATCGAAGACATCCGCATTTCCGAAACCCACTTCGGCGTCCCCACCCACGTCCGCGCCGCCAAAGACGCAAACCTCACCGAACCCGAAACCGAAGTTGCCTATCACATCAACTCAAAAGGCACGCTCGAAACCCTCCTCCGCCTCACCGATCTCTATCACTGAACGGATGGAGACCTCGTTTGAATATTGGCGAGATTTTTAAGTTTGCCCGCAATACATCTCTGATGCTACATTTGGCTAGCTTTTCCCATGAACACGCTTTACTACGGCGACAATCTGAACATCTTGCGGGACTACATCAAGGACGAGTCCGTCGACCCGATCTATCTCGACCCGCCGTTCAATTCCAACCGGAATTACAACGTACTCTTCAAAAACGAAGCCGGCACCGAGTCCGAGTCGCAGATAACCGCGTTCGAAGATACGTGGCACTGGAATCTTCAAGCCGAACAGACCTACAACGAACTAATAAACGAACTAGACTCACTCGCAAATCCTTCGCGAGCTACGGGGGCTAAAAACTTCCGTAAGCCACAACTAATCAAAAAGGGCTTACAGATTCGCAAACTCGCGCTCACTAAAACAGGAGTAGACTCATCCAAATGACAACGAAACAGAAAGATCTCAGCGACTCCATAAGACAAGCTTTCACGGTCCTGGTCGTATTGGCACTCTCGGTTATATTTGCCGCTTCCTGCGCGCAGGTTGCCCCGGCCGACACTGTGGCGAAAGCAACCCCTACTGCCGAGCCGGCCAACCCGGAAGCGGATAAGGCGGCGGTTCGGAAATTCTTCGACGACCACGGGGCGGCAATGGCGAGAGTAGACACGGCGACACTGCACAAGATGTGGGCCGACGACGTCGTACTGATAGATCATGAAGGGAACACCCTGACCAAGCAGCAGTGGACGGATTTGCTGACCACCGGAACCGAGAAGATCGAGGAGGGAGATCCGAGCTCAAATACGACGGACGTGCGCATTTACGGCAACACTGCCGTCGCGGTCCTAAAAGTTACTCAAAAGGCATCGCTCAAGGGCGAGTCCCACAGCGGCAGGATGACTATCGGAGCTGTTTTGGTGAAAGGCGACCAGGGCTGGCGAATGGTCCTGGCTCAGTTATCTGAACTCAAGCCCGTCGCCTCCTAGATCGGACACGAAAGCCTGAAGTTCGTGCAAGTACGACTCACTGTTTACTATTCACTGTGAGATTTTGACGTTTGCCCGCAATACATTGGTGATGCTACATTTTGGGTAATTTTTCCCATGAACACCCTTTACTACGGCGACAATCTGAACATTTTGCGGGACTACATAAAGGACGAGTCCGTCGACCTGATCTATCTCGACCCGCCGTTCAATTCCAACCGAAATTACAACGTCCTCTTCAAAAACGAAGCGGGCACCAATTCAGAGTCCCAGATAACCGCGTTCGAGGACACTTGGCACTGGAACCTGCAGGCGGAGCAGACCTACAACGAACTAATAAATCACCCCGATCAGGTCGGGCGAATGATCGAGAGCTTTCATCGGGCAAAATCGGATGATGGCCTATCTCGTAATGATGGCAAGGGCACTGTGTCCTGCTATAGCTTACGGGAAACTTTACCGAGCTAGACCTTGATAATTGGCGTGATCTGGACATCAACACCGACTCATTACGGCTTATCGGTGGGCGTTACAAAGACCGGCAAGCATAAAAACGTCTACTTCTTTTGCCGCGTAGCGGCTCGATGAATTTAGCCGTGGGTTTCAACCCACGGTCGAGTAGTCATCAATACCGTCGCGTAGCGACGATTGAAACGAATGGCAAATACGTATTCTTCCCTCTTCTACCACATTGTCTTCAGTACGAAGCATCGCAAGGATTGGATAAAGCCGGATATCGAACAGCGGGTCTGGCAATACATCGGCGGCGTCGCACGTACGCATGCGATGACTGCGCTTCAAGTCGGCGGTATGCCCGACCACGAACATGCCTTGATCATGGCGAAGCCGGTGATTGCACCGAGCAAGATCGTCCAGCACCTAAAAGGTGAATCGTCAAAATGGATCCATACGGAGTTCGACCAAATGCGGACATTCGCGTGGCAAGACGGATACGGGGTTTTTTCCGTCAGCAAATCGAAGGTGCCGGATGTGATCGATTACATAAAGAACCAGCGGGAGCATCACGAAAAGGAATCGTTCGAAGAAGAATACGAGCGCCTGATGAAGCTCCACGGCGTCGAATACGACCCGAAATATCTTCTCGATTGATTCAGACGTCGCGACGCGACGCGACGGTTTGCGCCTTCCCGTGGGTTGAAACCCACGGCTAAAGTCTCTCAGCCGCTATCGCGGCGAAACCAGTTCAGGGTGGAAGCTTGCGCTTTTTCCGCAAATGTCGGTACCACCTGCGCCCACGTGGTGGTTTAACGCTGCCAGTTGATCCCTTAATCCCTTAGAAAGCGGTCCAGCCTTTAACTTCAACCCACCGCTACCGCAGTGGGTACTGACCTGGGCCGCTATCAATCTGTTTGCCGGTTGGAACCCTGGTTCGAAGGTTATTTAGGTATATTGAGAAGATCGCCGGAAATCTAACAGTACTTGCAGTCACTAATCCGTAGCATATGTCGGCTATGCGACATAACTGAGAATCCATTGGGTTCAGTCTGAGGCGGGGCGAGCCTTGGTAGCACTCGACTAGTGCCGCCTGTTCTGATGCTGATTGTAAATTAGTGTTTTCTCGGGCGACAGCGGACTGAGTAACAACCTGACTTGCCCCGTTCTCTTTTTCGATCTCAAACCGAGCCGCAAGCCGATCGCAATGTTAGTCACCATGTGGTAGGCGGACGGTGAAGATAGTTCCTTCGGTTTCTGACGAAGTGACGTGGATCGTTCCGCCATGGCCCTGGACGATCTCTTGTGCGATGTAGAGACCGAGTCCTACCCCGGTTGACGGGTCGTAGCGGTTTTCTTTAGACGATAACTGGACCAATGGGTTGAAGATCACTTGTAACGATTCGGGGGGAATCGGGCGTCCGAAGTTTTTTACCTCGACCGTGATCGCCGCGGGATCGCGACGGGCGGAAAGCAGAACCTGTTTCGCCGGGTCACCGTACTTCACGGCGTTTATCAACAGGTTTGAGATGACCTGTTCGAAGCGTGTCGGGTCGAACGTAGCATTGAGATCGCCGTCGGACTGAAAGTCGATCAGCGCGTTTGGATAGGCGAGCCGCACTTCTTCGACTACCCGGCGGCAGACCTGCTCCATGTCTGCCTTTTCCGGTTTAACCGGAATCTTCTGGCCCAACTGACCGCCGGCATATTCCAGCAGATCGAGGGTCATTCTGTTCATTCTCGACGCGGTTTTTCTTATGCGATCCGCGACGACCCAATTTTGCGAGTCTGGAGTTATTGATCTGATCAGGACCTGGGAAGCGAGGTCGACGGTCGATAACGGACCCCTAAGATCGTGGGCGAGAATAGCTAGAAATGTCAGACGCGAGCGGTCAACTTCTTCCGAGAAGCTGATAATTGACTCTGCCAAGGCCTGGTCGATCGCTTCGTTGAAGCGAGTCATATCTTCAAACTCGGGCTCTTTGAACTCGGTCACTTGCAGCTTCCATAACCTTAGGACGCTCGCTCTCAATGCGCGATACTCGCTCCCCAGTTGCTCCAGATCGAAACCGGATAGCTGTCGCAACGCACCATGCGTCGTCGCCGCTGTCTCTTTACCGGCCAACAGAGGTGCCAAGCCTTTTGATTTTTCGTGTTGCTCGAAGTCGGATTGATGCGTTTCAATGTCTTTTGCAACGGCCTTCAACATCAGCGCCGCGTGGTCCCGCAATGATAGAGAATCCATTGTCTTCGCAGAGGGGAGTATCGTTTTTGCAAACGACTCCCACTCGACAAGGATCTCCTCCATGTTTTCCGTAATGAAACTGGATAAACGCATAAAAGTGTGGCAGAACTTTTATTAGAATTTAGAGTGTTACCTCTTTATCTTATTTATCGCCCCGCCAAACGTCAACGCGATATGGTCGAACTCGGCATCTGGGCGCAGCCTCGCAGCGGGACGCGGGCGGTCCGGTCAGATATTGTGCAACCTAGCGGTCGTGGTTTTGGCGTTTGGGCCGGGAGGCTTCGATATGTTGGACGCCGTAGAGAAAGGCGACGATGCCGATAGGGATCTGGAGGAGGATGGTGTAGTTTTCCTGGTCGGTGCCGCGGTAGGATACGCCGGATGCGAAATAGGCTACGGCGGTGGCGGCGGTAATGAATCCGCCGGCGATAAAGAACCAGAAAAACGCGGTGCTCGTTTTCATCTGAATACTCGACTAATTAGTTTGATCGACCGGTTCTGGAGGGCTCCGGAATTGGCTTCTTTCGGGGTGAGTCGAAAGAATCGGTCAAGGTAAGGATATCAGAGTCCGCCACATGCCACCAAGAAGTTTTCGTCAGCGTATGTCCAGTGTAAGCAGGGCGAGGAAAAGGACGAGATTGGCGACGCCGGCGATGATCGAAAGTGGCCAGATGAGGATCGCGGAATAAGAGTGGCGCCACTTGTTTGCGATGAGTCGGTAGGAAGCAAAGAAGGTCAGGAACCCGATCACGTAAACGGCGATCGCGGCGTAGATCCAGAGACCGTCTTCGGATTCGGCGATGGACGTGAGGACCTTGTCCTTCGCAACGAATAACATCGCGAACAATCCGAATTCGGCTGTGACGGTGATAGCAAGAACCTTTACAGCCGTGTGAGTGTCGATGATCGAATCGGTGATATTAGACCAGACCGAGGTGACGATCTTGCGCTCCAGCCTGTCGTGATTATGATCGTGCTCGTCGTTCGAATCGGACATTTAGGGGTTTAGAGTTCAAGCTTTACCTTGTCGTGCTCTTATTAGTCGGCGGCAACGGAAGCAAGCTGAAGCTTGAACTCTGAACTGCTGATCACGCCGCGGCTTTTGATCCCAACACTTCAACGATCGCCTGGCCGATGTCGGCGGGGGATTGGACTACACGGATGCCGGCGGCTTCGAGGGCTTTCATTTTTTCTTCGGCTGTACCTTTGCCGCCGGAGATGATCGCTCCGGCGTGGCCCATGCGGCGTCCGGGAGGTGCGGTCTGGCCGGCGATGAAGGCGACGATCGGCTTGGTGACGTTGTCCTTTGCGTATGCGGCCGCGTCTTCTTCGGCGCTGCCGCCGATCTCGCCGATCATGATAATTGCGTCGGTCTCGTCGTCAGCCTGGAAGAGTTTTAGTGCGTCAGTGTGAGTGGTGCCGATGATCGGGTCGCCGCCGATGCCGATGGCGGTCGATTGGCCGAGTCCGAGTGCGGTGAGTTGCCCTACGGCCTCATACGTAAGCGTGCCCGAGCGTGAGACAACGCCGATCCTTCCCTCTTTGTGGATATGGCCGGGCATGATGCCGATCTTGCATTTGCCGGGCGAGATGATTCCGGGGCAGTTGGGGCCGATCAATGTCGTTTTCTTGTCGCGCAGGTATTCCTTTGCCTTGATCATATCGGCGACCGGGATTCCTTCGGTGATGCAGACGACGACCGGAATTCCGGCGGCGGCGGCTTCCATGATCGCGTCGGCGGCGAACGGGGGCGGCACGTAGATGACGGACGCGTTGGCTCCGGTCTCTTTTACCGCTTCGGCGACGGTGTTAAATACTGGAATGCCTTCGTGGGTCGTGCCGCCCTTGCCGGGCGTGACTCCGCCGACGACGTTCGTGCCGTAATCGACCATCTGCAGCGTGTGAAACGTACCTTCTTTACCGGTAATTCCCTGAACGATCAGGCGTGTATTCTTGTCGACTAAAACTGCCAAAGCGGTTATCTCCTAAGGGTTTGAGTAAAGCGGGAGTATATCACGCAGCAGGTCCTTATTTGAAGTTATCGATGCGCGTTCGATTATCCGCATTTAATTCCACAAATCGAACCACGGAATATACGGAAGGCACGGAAAAAAGAAGGGATGAGTTTTTTGATGAACTTTTCGAGTCGGGGATACGTTATGAACTTTGACTTATTCCGGGGTTAATTCATCTCGCCTGTAGGCAACAGTTAACACGCTGAAGCGTGAACTCTGAACTAGGCAATAATGCGGCAGCTTTACTCATTTTATACGGACGCGTTCTGGATCGCTTGGAAATCGATCCTGGAGCACAAGCTTCGGGCGTTTTTGACGTTGATCGGGATCATTATCGGTGTGGCCGCGGTGATCGTTGTTAGTGCGTCGATCGCGGGGCTCAAGACGTATGTGATCGGGCAAGTCTCGAAGGTGCTCGGATCGAACCACTTCATGATCACGCGAATGGCGAACGTTGGGAACCTCGACGGAGACCAATGGGAGGCGATGAACCGACGCCATCGCGACGTCACGTGGGACGAATATCTATACGTCAAAGAGAATTGCAAACTTTGTACTTACG
>JBDSLC010000249.1:0-4265 GCA_039916585.1 Pyrinomonadaceae bacterium
TCGCAAAATAATACAAGATCGGGGCGTTGAAAAGTAGGCTGTCCAATCGATCCAGCAGGCCGCCGTGGCCGGGGAGGATGTTGGCGGCGTCTTTGGCGCCGGAGCCGCGTTTGATGGCGGATTCGGCTAGGTCGCCGAGGACGGAGACGGCTGCCATCACCATCGCGAGCGGGATCGACCATTTGTAAGGAAGTTCCGGGAAGAACAAGTACGTCGCGAGGGCGCCGAACAAGCACGCCGCGACGAGTCCGCCGATCAGGCCTTCCCACGTTTTCCCGGGCGAGATCTTTGGTATCAGCTTGTGGTTGCCGAGAGAAACTCCCGCGAAATATGCACCCGCATCAGCGCCCATAATGACGAGGAAAAAATAGCCGAGCAGATGTGTCGAAAGATACGGGTGCGATTCGAACCCGAGCCGCGTCGAGATCAGGAATCCGCCGAGAAACGCGACGTACAGCACCCCCAGGATCGTCACGCCGACTCCCGTGAGCATCTTGGAAAAATCCGCTTGAAACCGAAAAGTCTGAGAGACCAGCACTGCGATCACAAACGCCGCGATCGTTGCGATCAGAAGGTCCGGAGCCTTCGCCGGAGCATCGAACACGAACGCGACCGTCAACGCCGCCGCCCCGAGATACGCCATCCCTGCGTCAGCCTTTAGCTGAAGCTTCTTAGTAAGCGTAAAAAATTCAAACAACCCCGCCGCCAACGCTAGGACCGCGATCACGACAAAGATCCAGACGGTCTCCGGGAAATAAGACGGCAAGACGATCGACGCGATCAGGATCGGTAGTGCTACGAGAGCTGTAAGAATTCTGGTCTTCATGGGTCAGAGCGGTCAGAGAGCGGTCAGAAGAATTTTCAACGCAAAGCCGCCAAGACGCAAAGCCGCGAAGCAGAAAAGCTTGGCGTCTTTGCATCTCTGCGACTTTGCGTTAAGAAAGTTGGTCGAAACTGGGCTCTACTTAGACGTTACATCCCCAAACCGCCGATCGCGCTTCTGGAAATCGAGGATCGCTTCGAAAATGTCCTTGCGGCGGAAGTCAGGGAAGAGCGTCGGTGTCACGTAGATCTCGGCGTAAGCTATCTGCCACAGGAGGAAGTTCGATATCCGGAGCTCGCCGCTTGTTCGAATAAGGAGATCGACGTCAGGCAAACCTTGAGTGTAGAGATTCGCGGCGATGTCGGCTTCGGCGATGTCTTCCGGCGATCCCTTGTGGCTGGCTGCTGCTCGCCGGCAAGCTTCGACGATCTCCGATCTCCCGCCGTAATTGAGCGCCACACTCAATACCGTGCCGGTATTCGCCCGAGTTTCTTCCGTCGCCCACGCGATCTCTTTCTGCACGTCCTGGCCTAGCCCTGCGATATTTCCGATCGCCTGAAAACGGATATTGTTCGACTTCACCTCGCGCATCTCGCTTCGGATGTATCGCTTCAGCATCGACATCAGGCCCATCACCTCGGCCTTCGGACGCTTCCAGTTCTCCGTCGAAAATGCGTAGAGCGTGACGGCTTCGACCTGGAGTCGCGTGACGGTATCCAATATCGCCTTGACCGTTTCCGCACCAGCCCGATGACCGAAGATACGCGGCTTTCCGCGTAGCTTGGCCCAGCGTCCATTGCCGTCCATGATCACGGCAACGTGCCGCGGCAGACGCGCAAGGTCGATCCGGTCAAGCAGTTTCGCTTCGGCCGAGTTTGCTTTGAATACCTCTGTGAAGTGTGGATGCATTTAGGAAACCCGGTCGCTATCTGACCTCGGTCTCAGCCACCGCGTCTAAATTTATCGGCCCGTAAATATGTGGGTAAGCCTCACCGCCAGTCGATGGCTCGGACACGAGTTTCGACGTAAGTTTATTGACGTCCAGCTTCAGTACAACCAGTTCCGGAGCATCCGAATAATACCGCCCGATCACCCCATCAAGCTGTTCGCCATAGCTGCAGTGGATGAAGCCTTCTGTGTCGAGACTGTCAGCCGAGTACATCGAATTGTGCTTTACCGCCTCCCATTTTTCAGGAAGCACGATGTGGTAAATGAACATCGCTCAACTTTTAGTAATCCACCTTCAAAAGCGTCAACCCTTGAGGCGGTGCGGTCTTTCCGCAAAGACTTCGGTTGCCTGTGATAATTGCCGTCTGGATTGTATCAGAATCCTTATCGCCCCGTCCCACCTCGAGCAAGGTCCCCACGAGCGAGCGAACCATGTACCGCAGAAAGCCGTTCGCTGATACCCGAAACTCGATCACGTTCGCACCCGCCCGGGCGTCCCAAGTCGACTGTACGGTAAATTCCGTAAGGTTGCGGACCTTATCCTCACTGTCACCCTGAGCCGACGAGAACGCTGTCCAATCATGCTCGCCGAGGAAGAATCGTGACGCTTCGATCATCGCTGCGAGGTTCAGCGGCTTCGATTCGAACGCCGCGAATCGCCGCAAGAACGGCGACATCACGGGAGCGTTCACCACCCGATAAACGTAGGTTTTCCCTTTCGCCGAGAACCTCGCATGAAAATCGTCCGGAACCTGCTCTACGTTCATTACACGAATGTCTCGCCACAGATTTCCATTGATGGCGGCGCGAAGTTTCTCCGGCGTGAACAGCTTTCGCATATGGACGTTCGCCACCTGTGCCTCAGCATGAACTCCCGCGTCGGTCCGCCCCGAACCGTGCACCCCAACATGCCTGCCCTCAAGCGTGCCGATGACCCGCTCCAACTCACCCTGGATCGTGCGGTCATTCTCCTGCACCTGCCAGCCGTGGAAGTCAGTGCCGTCGTATTGAATCAGCAGTTTGAAGTTCACGCGGGTGTTCTGCTACCGGGTTTGATCGGCGTGTCGCCGGCGGCACACATCGGGCACTTGTCTTCAGTGTAGGTCGGAACGTCGAGGCTGACGAGCGCGATTCGCGGTACACCGACATCAGCCGTTCCGTTCGAGCGGTCGATGATCGACGCCGCGGCGACAACGTTACCTCCGGCGGCTTCGAGGGCGGCGATGCATTCGCGAGTCGATCCGCCGGTCGTGATGACGTCCTCGACCACCAATATCCGCTCGCCGCGCGTTAGCGAAAATCCTCGACGCAGGGTCATCTCGCCGTTCTGACGCTCGGTCCAGAGGAATCGAGTGTTCAAGGCCGCGGCGGTTGCATAGCCGATCACGAGACCGCCGATCGCTGGTGACGCGACGGTATGGATGTTCGCGTCTACAAAATGAGCGGCGATCGCGTGGCCGAATTTCGCGGCGTCTGCCGGATACTGCAGAGCTAGCGCACACTGCAGATACTTCGGGCTGTGCAGGCTGCTGGATAAAAGGAAATGGCCTTCCAAAAGGGCATTCGTATCTTGGAAGTGTTGAAGGATCTGTTCGGATTTCATCTGAGTTAAAGGGAGATTATGCCAAATATGCACACTGAGCAAAACTCAGCCATCTACCAAAACTGATCGACAGCGGTTAGAATGAATATCAGATGGCGGGCCACGCAAATCTAATTTCAGGTTCGATTCTAGTAGTGGAGACGATCGATTACCTCGTCAGTGTCGGCGGGTCGGCGGGAGCCTCGAGCGTTGTGGAGTATGTGATGAACATCCAGAACGCCAACGATGTGATGTCGCGGGCACTCGTCTCGGATCTATGCGAGCGCGATCCGCGGATCAGCGTTGATGGCGATACGGTGTTGCTGCACGAACCAGACCGAGACTCGATCGATCTTTCGCAGGCGAGCTACGTCGTGCTCGATCTTGAAACGACCGGGGCAAAAGCGCCGCCGTGCCGCATCATTGAGATCGGTGCCTATCGTGTTTTGGGCGGAGCGATCGTCGATGAATACATCACGCTCGTGAATCCTGAGACGGTGATCCCAGAGTTTATTTCGTCACTCACCAGCATCAGCAACGAGATGGTCCGAACGGCTCCTAGGTTCGACGAGGTCGTTGGTGATTTTCTCGCGTTCCTCGGCGATTCGATCCTGGTAGCGCACAACTACGCTTTCGACCTCGCGTTTCTAAATCATGAGATCGCAAAGGTTCACGAAGACTGCTCGATCTGGAACCCTACGCTTTGTACTGTCGAGCTATCGCGGACCGTTCTTCCGGACATCGAAAATCACAAGCTTAAGACGCTCGCGAACTATTACTCGGTTGACCTGATCAATCATCACCGGGCCGGCGACGACGCACACGCGACCGCCAAGATCTTTATAAATTTGTTAGAGAGTATGCACGAACAAGGCGTCCACAGTTACGGAGCCGCCAGAAAGTTCGGCCGCA
>JBDSLC010000250.1:0-21763 GCA_039916585.1 Pyrinomonadaceae bacterium
GTTATCGATACGTTTCACGATCATCGGATCGCGATGGCGTTCGCGATAGCGGGGCTGTTCGCCGAGGGTGAGACCGAGATTCGTGGGGCCGAGTGTGCTGCGGTCTCATTCCCTGAGTTTTTCGACGTGTTATCCTCAGTTTCAAATGGATAACGGGCGGCGGATCGCACTCACAGGATTTATGGGCGTAGGCAAGTCCAGCGTTGCCCGCCATCTTTCGTCTATCTTGAGATGCGACCGGCTAGATCTCGACGCATTTATCGAGAAGAACACGAAGCGGACCATCGCCGAAATTATCAACGGCGACGGCGAGTCTGCTTACCGTGTCATCGAAACGGAGAATCTCGTCCGTGCACTGCGGGGTACGCCTGCCCGTATCCTCTCTCTAGGCGGCGGGACCTGGACGATTCGGGCAAATCGGGAACTGCTGGTGGCCGATGGGGTGACGACAGTCTGGCTCGAGTCGAGTTTTGAGCACTGTTGGACGAACATATCCAAATCTCGGAAGGAGCGTCCCCTGGCGAAGAATAAGGATGCCGCGAGAGAGCTGTTTGAGTCTCGCCAAAGCATTTACTGCCTCGCCGATTGGCATTTTATCGTGCGTCCTGAGTTCACTTCCTACGAGATTGCGACGCAGATCGCCGAACAGGTTTTTTCGTGATCAGCTTTCGTAACTTTTGTATTGAAAAAACTTCCGCGATACATCAAGATACCTTGAACGAACTTTTAGATCGCCCATGTTTCGCAAAAGCGAATAGACGCCTGCTGTATTTTTTCACGGCTGGCAACCACAATAGTCATAAATTTTCGAACCAACTTTTCAGGAGGGAAAATGAGAGCAAAGTTCTTAACTGTATTAATGCTGGCTATCGCCGTTATGGCCGCAGCCTGTGGAAAGAGTGACGCGGATCTAGCGAAGGCCGTCAACGACAAGCTGAAGGCGGATGGCGTGACGGGGGTCACGGCAACGGTCGCAAGCGGTGTAGCAACCCTTACGGGTGAAGTTGCCGACGTTACGGTCAGGTCGAAGGCAGAAGCCTCGGCAAAGGCTGTGGAGGGTATCAAGTCTGTAACCAACAGCGTCACGACGAAGCCCCTTCCGGTCGCGACTCCGGCTGCTGCTGATCCAGCTTTGACGGGCAAGATCACTGAAGATCTGAAGAAAGCGGGATGTACCGGGGCAACCGTTACAGTCGTCAACGGAAAGGTTACCGTTACGGGCGAAGTACCGAGCGCGAAGTATGCGACGTGTATCCAAACGATCCAGCAGTCTGGTATCACGGGCATCGATAACCAGCTCAAGAAGGGCGCATAGTCAAGGAGGAGGAAGAAAATGTCTGTACAAGAAAAATATCAATCGCTTCTTGAACTCGCCAATTCTAATGGCACCACATACGAACTGACGGAAGGTGATGGAGGAACGCTCGTTGTTACGGGAACCTCACCGTCCGCCGAGGCAAAACAGGCTCTCTGGGACGAATACGAAAGGCTCGACCCGGACTTTAAGGGGAACGACCTGATCCTCAACCTCTCCACCGGCGACGTAGCCGGCGGCGGAATGCATACTCATACGGTCGAGTCAGGCGACAGCCTGAGCAAGATCGCGAAAGAGTACGGCATCCAGTGGAAAGCCATCTGGGACCACAACCGCGACATCCTGAAAGATCCGGACAAGATCTACCCGGGCCAGGAATTGAAGATCCCGATGTAAGATCGGCATGATTTGTCAGAACTCGAAAAGCACGTTGGACGGTTTGTTCAGCGTGCTTTTCGCATTCTGAATTTGATACCCTCTCGTTAATGTCTTTGGTTACGGATTTTATCGTTATCGGTAGCGGGGTAGCGGGCTTGCGGGCTGCTATTGCCTTGGCTGAAACGGGTGCTAGCGTGACCGTTCTCACCAAAGATAAGGCCAGCGAATCAAACACGGAATACGCACAGGGCGGCGTTGCGGTGGTTCTCTCCGAGGACGATGACGCGGGGCTTCACGAAGGCGATACGCTCGTTGCGGGAGCCGGTCTTTGTGATGAACGCGCGGTCGAGACTCTCGTAACCGAAGGTACGGAGTACATCAAACAGCTTATAGAATGGGGAACCGAGTTTGACCGTGAGGGCGGCAAACTGGTGTTCACGCAAGAGGCTGCGCATTCACGTCGGCGGATCTTACACGCTCACGGTGATTCAACCGGCGCTGAGTTTGTCAGGTCGCTGATCGCAAGGGCTCGACAGGAAACCACCATCAACCTCCTTCCGTTCGCAAATACCGAAAGTCTGATCGTGAATGACGGCCGATGCGTCGGCGTGCGATTTCTTGATCCGATCCTGCGTTCGCCGCGAGAGGTTTACGGCAAGTCAGTGATCATGTGTACGGGTGGAGCGGGGCAGCTCTATCAGCACACGACTAATCCGCCGGTAGCGACGGGCGACGGGATGGCGATGGCTTATTTCGCGGGGGCTGAGATGGCTGATATGGAGTTTATCCAATTTCATCCGACGGCGTTGAGCGTCGAAGGTGCTCCGCGATTCCTGCTCAGCGAAGCCATGCGCGGCGAGGGCGGCATCTTGCGGAACGTGCAGGGCGAGCGGTTCATGAGCCGCTACGACGAGCGGCTGGAACTTGCTCCGAGGGATATTGTTTCTCGCTCGATCGTTGCCGAGATGCGTCGGACGGGCTCGCGTCATGCCTTTCTGGACATGACCGCGCTGGATGCCAAATTCCTTCGCGAGCGCTTCCCGAAGATCGACGCTACGTGTCGCCAGTTCGGGCTTGATATCGCTAAAGATATGCTGCCGGTCTCGCCGGCGTCGCACTACTGCATGGGCGGGATCCGCACCGACCTGCACGGCCGCTCAACTGTGCCAGGACTTTATGCTGCAGGGGAGGTTACGTGCACCGGCGTTCACGGAGCGAACCGGTTGGCGTCAAACTCGCTGCTTGAAGGTTTGGTGTTTGGAGCCAGGGCTGGTGAAGCGGCGGCGGCCGATGGTTCCAACTTCCAAGTAATAAGTTCGAAGTTTGAATCGGAGGAGATCACAGAACGGAGTACCCAGTCCGCAATTAGCACAGCGGTGAAGAAACGGGTGAGGCGGGTGATGTGGGAACGCGTTGGCATCTTGCGCGATAAGGCATCGTTGCAGCGCGCGATATCGGAGTTCGAACAGATCGAACGATCCAACCTCGGTACGTCGTCTCGAAATTTCGTAACGCTCGCACTCCTTGTCGCACGGTCCGCGCTTTGGCGAGAAGAGTCACGCGGCGGCCACTTTCGCAGCGATTTTCCTGATCAGCATGAAGAGTTTCGCGTACATTCGATCCAGAAGATCGGCAAGACGATATCTTCCAGCGAAAAGATAGATTTCGAGAATTATTCGAGCATGCGCAAATGAGCCTATTCTGGAAACATTCAGAAAAGTCGGCTATTTTCTTTCGGCTGCGGGGCTGATCGGTTGGCTCGTTCTACTAAGTTCGATCGCTTCCGCTCCTTAAATCCCGATTCCTCATCAAATAGGACCGTACAATACAATAATCACGGCGCTATCCATTACATAACTCCCGAGCAGGATTTTCTCTTGCGTCGGGTTCTTCCATGCCTTCTCGTCATCTTTTTCCTTTGCGCTGGTGTTTCGTCCAGGTCGAAGCTGATTCGCCAAGGCCGTCACTGATCGGCCTATAAGTCTTTGCGGAGACACCATTTCGTGGTAAAAATACCCGTACCATCCTAGAACCGTTCGGTAATCTTTGGAGAAAATTCGGGACCTATGAGCAGTGCAACTACGTTGAACCTTGCATCTATCGTGTCGCATCATGCGCGCCTATCACCGCAGAAGGAAGCGATCGTATGGAACGAGACGCGGGTGACCTACGGCCAGCTCGATGCGATCTCGAACAAGGTTGCGAATGCTCTGGTCGAGATGGGTATCGGGCACGGCGACAAGGTCGCGCTCAACTGTCCGAACCTACCGCATTTTCCGATCGTCTATTACGGCATATTGAAGGCGGGGGCGGTCGTCGTACCGACCTGCGTGCTGTTTACCCCTCGCGAGATCGAATATCAGCTGCGCGATTCGGATGCGAAGGCGATATTCGTCTTTGAAGGGACCGACGAACTGCCGATGGGAGCGAGTACGAAGGCGGCATTTGACAAGGTCGATACCTGCGAGCACCTGATCGTGATGACGAAAGACCCTGCGGGAGCATCGCCGATCGAGGGGCATAAGACGCTCGGACAGTTGATCTTCCCGCAGCCTGAAACCTTTGATATCTATCCGACGGCTCCCGACGATACATGCGCGATTCTCTACACCTCGGGCACGACCGGCCAGCCGAAAGGAGCTGAACTAACCCACTTCAACATTTGGTCGAATTCCGTAACGACTTACAGCAGCCATCTTTCGAATATCGATTTTACGGACGGCGAGCAAAAGACGGTTTTGATAACGCTGCCGCTGTTTCACACAACGGGACAGACGGTGCAGATGAACACGCACCTATATGCCGGAAACCGCGTCGTTCTTCTGCCGCGTTTCGAGCCGAAGTCTACGCTCGACACGATGATCAAGGAGAAGGTAAATTTCTGGATCGGCGTGCCGACGATGTACTGGGCGTTGCTCAAATATGCTGAAGAAACGGGTGAAGACATCAGCGGTGTTAAGGAGAATATGCGCGTCTGCACGTCGGGCGGCGCACCGATGCCCGTCGAAGTAATGAAAGGCTTTGAGGCCAAATTTGGGGTTGCTATCAGAGAAGGGTATGGGCTTAGCGAAACATCGCCGCTCGCGTGTTTTAACCATTTCGAAAGGCCGTCGAAGCCGGGTTGGGTGGGCCAGCCGATCTTCGGCGTCGAGGTGATCTGTGCGGACGAGAACGACAAGGAAGTCCCTCGAGGCGAGCGGGGCGAGATCCTAATACGCGGCAACAACGTTATGAAGGGCTATTACAACCGACCAGAGGCGACGGCCGAAGCTTTTAAGAACGGCTGGTTTCACACCGGCGATGTCGGCATTATGGACGATGATGGCTATCTTTCGATCGTCGACCGCAAGAAGGATATGATCCTTCGCGGCGGGTACAACGTTTATCCGCGGGAACTTGAAGAGATAATAATGACTCACCCGGCCGTCTCCCTCTGCGCCGTGATCGGCGTGCCTGATGAGAAGATGGGCGAGGAAGTGAAGGCCTATTTAGTTCTAAGAGAGGGAGCGGAACTCTCGGACGACGCATTCATCGTATGGTGCAAGGAACGATTTGCCGCGAACAAATATCCTCGCTACGTTGATTTCCGCGATTCGCTGCCGATCGGGAACACGGGCAAAATATCTAAGCTTGAACTCAGAAGAGAACTCGAAACTTTCAGCTAACCTTTCGAGCATGGAATCAAATATCGTATTTCCTTCTAGACTTAGGCTCGTGGCCTAATTTTGCCTTCTTTACTCGCTTTGCGGCTTTGCGGGACACTGATTCTGGATGCTCGGCGTCAAGTTTATCATTATTCTGACTTTCGTCGTGATCTCGATCGCCGCCTGCGGTTCGTCGGGGACTGCTCGATTCTCTATCGCTGCGGCGTCCGGTTACGAAGCGTCTCTTTTTCGCCAAAACTGCGCTATCTGCCATGGGCCCGAGGGCGATGGCAGGACGCTGGATGATGGGACGATCGTGCCTTCGCTTCGAGCGGGCGAATTCAAGAAGAAAACGGAGACCGATATCTACAACCAGATCTCCGAAGGCGGCAACGGCATGACGCCGTTTCGCACGCAGCTTACCGAGCGTGAAATTCGCTTGCTTACCGACCTTGTTCATAACAAACTAAGGCAATGAAGATCCTTATAACTGGAGTCAGTGGCCTGATCGGCACGGCCTTGCAGAAGTCTTTTGAAGAGAAAGGCTACGAGATGCTGCTTGCGACGCGCAGCGCCCCGAAGAAGCCCTCGCAGATCCAATGGGATGCAGATACCGGATTTCGCGACGAAGATCTCGAACTGCTTGAAGGGCTCGATGCCGTCATACATCTCGCGGGCGAGGGCATAGCCGGATTACGTTGGACGGATGAGAAGAAAAAAGCGATCCGCGACAGCCGAGTTTTCGGCACCCGGTCGATGATCGAGACGTTCGACAAACTTAAGGATAAACCCAAGACATTCATCTCAGGTTCGGCAATCGGATTTTACGGTGATCGTGGCGATGACGAGATGACCGAATCGAGTGCCGCCGGAAAGACATTTCTCGCTGAGGTTTGTAGAGAATGGGAAGCCGAATCTCGCCGGGCAGAAGACCTCGGGATCCGTACAATTCTTCTTCGTACGGGCATCGTTCTTTCAAAGGATGGTGGGGCTCTCGCGACGATGCTCACGCCTTTCAAACTTGGCGTAGGCGGTGTGATCGGTGACGGAAAGCAGTGGATGAGTTGGATATCACTGGACGATGTTGTCGGGATAATCAACTACGTCCTCGAGCACGAGAACGTGCGCGGAGCGGTAAACAATACGGCGCCTAATCCGGTCACCAACGAAGATTTCACCAAAGCGCTCGGCAGCGTTCTGTATCGCCCGACCTTTTTGCCACTCCCGGAGTTCGCCGTACACTTGATCCTCGGCGAAATGGGACACGCACTCCTGCTAGATTCGACGCGAGTGATCCCAAAGCGTATGAAGGATGCGGGGTATGAGTTTAAGTATCCGGAGTTGAAAGCAGCCTTGCGGCGTGCTGTAGAATGATTTAGGGCAAACGGGCTGCCCGTATTCTTCATCACACCGGATTGCCTTATGAAGAAGCAGTTTATTCTCCTCGTCGGGTTATTCGTTCTATTCTCAGTCGCAAGCCTTGTTTATTCGCTTTGCATGCCGCGGGTTTTCGGCCAGACCAGTTTGGGCACGGAACGTCCTCGTATCACCAAAACGGCGAGCACCGCTCGCTCGGAAGCCTCTAATTCTAAAGCATTTGTAGCAGCAGCAGCGACGAACGCTTCGTCGGTTGGCCGACTCGCGTGGCCGTTCGCCGGTAGAAGCCAGATCGGTTGGGCGATCTATGTACCGCTGATCGCGCATACGATAGGTGCCGAACCGGACGCTGGTACGGCTGAGTTTGCGGCGAATTTGTCCTACTGGCAAGAGGTTAAAGGGTTGCCGGCCACGGGAGTTATTGATGCCGACACGATGCAGGCATTTGCCGGCTTTTGGCAGTCGCAGCGATTAGGAAAGAATGCCCCGGCGGCGAACCGCGAGTTGCTTTCGGCCCCGATAACTGATTTCTGGGATGCAGGACGTGATCCGACCATGCTGCAACTGGAACGAAACACTTATGCTGCTTACAGACGATTGATCGCTGCGGCCGCGAAAGACCTTGGGAAGGTTCTGAAATTCTCCTCAAATGGAGAGCTCGCCCCGGGTGAGAAGTTTTTGAGGATCGTTTCGGCATATCGCTCGCCGGAATATCAGGCAGCTCTTCGAAAACGCGAACCGAACGCTGGAGGCATCGCCCTCGCGAAGAACAGTCCGCATTTTACAGGTCATGCGTTGGATATCTACGTCGGCGGTGAACCGGTTACAACCAAAGACCCGAACCGCCTGATACAGGTTCAAACACCGGCTTACAGGTGGCTAGTAAAGAACGCGTCGAAGTTCGGGTTCTATCCCTATTTTTACGAGCCTTGGCACTGGGAATATGTCCCGGGGCGGTAGGCTCATCGCAAACCGACGGTCGAGGCAACCGGAGGTGCCGAAAGTACGCCGACGTATTTGCCCCGACTGGTTGCCTTCCCGGCTTCGAGATCACCCACTAGAGCCGTATATCTTTGCTTTCCTTTTGCTAATGAATTCATACGAGTGATCTCTTTATCGGTAACGAGCGAGTCATCGATGCCGCTGGATCTCATTTCCGCGCGCACGTTCTCGATCGTGTTCATTCTCTTCGCGTAAACGTCCGGATATACGTTTAAACGTCCGTCTTCAACGACAATGGTGTCGTACGTGATCTCCACGATCACCGGCGTTTCGAGTGGAACGAGCAGGGTCTTCTTATTGCGTTTTGTTGCGGCGATCTGCTCAGGTGAAATGTTGAGCGAGCGTGCCGCCGCGATCATCTCAGCGATCGCGTAAAGATCTTTCTGCATCACCCGAATACACCCGTGCGAGACCAGATCGCCAAGGTCCTGCGGGCCTTTCGCCTGGTGCAGAAGATAGCCGTAACCGAGCGGGATCTTGATCTTTCCAAGGGGATTGCGCGGGTCAGTTGGCTCGACGATATCGCCGGCTTTTACCGTACTCGATTTTTCGATCCAATCGCTCGAAGGCGGGATCCAGACGGGGTTGAATTCGATGGAAGTTGCGTTGCGGAGGCTGACCGGCACAGGGAAGTCGATCTTGCCGACACCGACGTGATACATAGCAACTTCCTTTCCGCTCTGCCAAACCGTCAGCTGGAAGGAAGGAATGTTCAGCGTGAGCCGAATGTCCGGATCACCTGCAACAAACGCCGCCCTCTTGATTCCGCCAGTCAGTTTGTCGGATCGGGCCGACTCGCGTTTCGAATCTTGGATGTAAGTCTGGCCCGCGGCAAATGCGGCAAGAGAAAGAATGAATAGGGCGGTTCTGATCATCTCAACTTTGTTGACGGGCTTCGGTGTCTAGGTTGCACGAAGAAGTATAGGCCGACTCGGCGCGCAGTCGGATTCGAAAGGTGCGATCTGCAGATTCAGCAAGTACTCGTCGTCTTCTATCTCGTCCGGAACGTAGATCATTTCGGTGATCGTGCTGTGGATGCGAGTGTTGGCGTTCAGTTCGCGACTGCCAGGTTCGACGCTCCAGAAGACGCGGTGGTTCGTCAATTTTCCTTCATCGAAGAGACGATCGATCGACGGCATGTCGATGAGGAGATGTTGGAAGCCGCACTCGACGATGTACTCTATCGCGTCGGCTGTGAAGTAAGGCGGAATGTTTGCGTCGCCGTATTGTGCGGTTAGCTTCGAAACATCGTTCGGCAGCGTTCGGACGATCAATGCCGGAACGCGGACATTCCTGTCCGCTGTTTTTCGGCCTAGCGACTCCCTGGTGATAACAAGGTCACCGTCATCTCGCTCAGCCTCGACCGTCACCAACAATGCAGGCACGACCACATCCTGCAAACATTCCCGAACCGAGATCCGCTCATCCGTAATGTGCCCGACACATTCGGTGTGCGTTCCGTTGCAGTGCGGGATGAAGGTGTACTGCTCGAAATTCACGCTCCCGCCCCGACGCGTATCGCCTACGAGCGAACCGGCGCTCACTGGCTCCGAACTCGCCCCCGCCACGCCATATGCATTGGGCTGCGGACCATTGAAACGCAGAGGGATCGAGATGTCGGCAACTATCTTCATTTAATGCAGACGATCGCTTTTCTCACCTCATCAAGGTCAAGTTCGCTGACGCTCTCGATCTTTGAGCAGATATCCATCAGCAGTCGATCCTGAGCGTTTCCCTGCTGCTTTGCTACGGAATAAGGGAGGTCTTCCCGGAAAGTAACCATCGAGTATTTAGAGAAATAGTCCGGATACGTTTGTTCTAGTTTTGTTTCGAGTTCGCGTTTGCGTTGAAAGACCGGGTCGGCGGTTGCGTCGCGCATTTCGTAGAAATTCTCTTCGGCCATGTCAGCGATCGCGTCGGTGTTTACCTTTCTGAGCTCTTCGTATTCCTCAAAGATCCGCTCCCAATCGATCTGTCCGCCCGCTGACGCATGCGGTTCTGACGCGTGTCGATCGATCAGGGAATCGAGTACCCGAACATCTTCGAACGAGCAGTTCATTCCCTGCCCGTAAAAAGGAACGATGGCGTGGGCTGAATCACCCAGCAGCAATGCCTTTCCATTCGCGTTCCATGGCCGGCATTTGACGGTGCCCAGGTTGCCGGTCGGGTTATGGAAGAAATCGTCGACAAGCGTCGGCATTAGTGGTAAAGCGTCGGGGAATTCGCGAGCGAAGAATTCGAGGACGGTGGTTTCGTCTCTGAGTTGGTCGAAAGCAGGTCTGTAGACTGGAGCGGCCACAGTCCCGGTGGCCAGGCTAGCGGGACGCTCACTGCTCCAGTCGGAGCCTTTGTGAGCCAGAAACAGGGTGCACGTGAAACTGCCGTCGAAATTCGGCAAGGCGATCATCATGAACTTGTGCCGCGGCCAGATGTGGAGAGCGTTTTTCTCAAGGAGGAATTCGCCATTCCGACCAGGCGGAATGTGGAGTTCCTTGTAGCCATGCTCTAGCCAGGACTGCGAAAAATCGAACCGTTCGACACCGCCGTTTATCATCGCCTGGCGCACGGCTGATCCGGCCCCGTCGGTCGCGAGCACAGTATCGGCAGCCACTTCGTTGCCCGATGAAAATTTGGCTGTCCCGCTCTTGCAAGCAAATGAGACGCAACGTTCGTTGAAGTGAAAGGAAACTCCGTCATACTTCTCCGCCTCGTTCATCAGCGCGATGTTGAGTCCCGTACGCGAAACGGAATTTATGTACTCGCCCTGACGCCCGCTGTACGGAAGTAGTTTCGTTTCTCCCGCTGGCGAATGGATCATCCGTCCGTACATTGGTACAGCTTCGGCGAGCATATACTCGTCCATCCCGACCTCACGAAGGGCGGCGATACCTCGGTCCGATAACGCGAGATTGATCGAACGCCCCGCTGCGGTCGACACTTTACGCATATCACCGCGCGCCTCATAAACCTCGACCTTCATCCCACGTTTTGCGAGATTGATGGCAAGCAGGGAACCCGCCAGCCCCGCACCGATGATCGTTACTTTAGACATTCTTTCAAAATCTTAGCGAAGCTTTCGACGTCTTCTAAAGTGTTATATAGCGGTACTGGAGCAACGCGGATCACATCTGGTTCGCGCCAATCGGCGACGACACCGCGAGCAGTGATCGCTTCGAACAGACTCTTCTCCGGGTCTCGAACTCGTATCGAAAGTTGGCAGCCGCGCTGGCCCGAATCACTCGGTGTGATGATCGAGATACGGTCGTCGTCGATCTCACGAAGAAGCTTTTCAAGATGATTCGTTAGTTCGATCGACTCCGCGCGCAGATCCGACATTCCGGCTTCATCGAAAATCTCGAGCGACGCACGTAAAGCGGCGAGCTGGAATATCGGAGGATTCGAAAGCTGCCAACCCTCGGCACCTGGCAGCGGATCAAACTCGGGCCCCATCTGGAACCGGGTCTGCTTGTTGTGTCCCCACCAACCCGCAAAACGCGGCAGGTCGAATGCATTTGCGTGACGTTCGTGGACAAAGGCTCCCGCGATTCCGCCGGGTCCGGCATTCAGATACTTGTACGAACACCAGACGGCGAAATCAACGTTCCAATCGTGAAGGTGAAGTTCGAGATTTCCGGCGGCATGTGCGAGATCAAAACCGACCCTGGCCCCGACTCGATGGCCCGCCTCTGTGATCGTCTGCATATCGAATGCCTGACCCGTGTAATAGTTCACACCGCCCATCATCACAAGCGCGATCTCGTCGCCGTTTCGCTCGATCGTCTCGATGATATCTTCCGTTCTCAAACACGTCTCACCTTCGCGAGGTGCGAGTTCTATCAAACTCTCTTTCCCAAATCCATGAAATGTCAGTAGCGATTCGACCGCGTATTGATCGCTCGGGAACGCACCTTTCTCGATCATGATCTTTCGCCGATTTCCTGCCGGTCGGTAAAACGAAACCATCATCAGGTGCAGGTTCACCGTAAGCGAATTCATTACCACGGTTTCGCTGGGTATTGCTCCGACGATCCTTGCCATCGGTTCGGTTACGAACTCATGATACGGCAGCCACGGATGGCGAGCGTGTAGATGGCCTTCGACACCTAGAGAGGCCCAATCCTCCAGCTCTTCCTCGATGTACTTTCGAGTTGTCTTAGGCTGTAACCCGAGTGAGTTGCCGGTGAGATAGATAACATCATCCCCGCCGAGCGTCTTCGGAATATGGAATCGCGATCTGAAATTCTGAACGGAATTTACAGAATCCAGGGACGAGCCGTTTTCTATTTTGTCGGCGTAAATATCTGTCGTCATTGAAGTTAACGTCGATTCAGTAGCTAAACTACAAAAAACTCGCTCATGATGAGGAACCCTTTCGCGATCGCGAACGTCTGTGCTCATGGACGGACGATCATTTCTTAACCCTGTCCGAAAGCATATCGGCGTACTGAACAGCACGCCTTCCGATTTATATGAATTAAGGAGACATCATGAAAAAGATCATTCAAATCGTATCATTCCTCGCTCTAGTTTTCGTCATTGCCGGCGCCGATGTTCATGCACAGCGAACAACCCGGATCGATGCCAGCATTCCGTATGACTTCGAGATCGGCGGCGAGCAGTTCGACGCTGGGAAATATGTGCTACGCGTACGCCACTCAAACACAGGCGCGACCGTCGCGGAACTTCGCGATTCGAAATATCGGGTTGTCTACGAGGGCTTTCTGCTCGAAACCGGCGATACAGGCGAAGGAAAGTCGAACCTCGTATTTGACCGTAGCGGATCGGTCGCTCGTTTGACGCAGATCAGGACCGGCGACAAGGGGTTCTCGATCAACGAGAAGGAAGGTTCAGACCGAACGGTCAATATCGCCTCAAAGAAGAAGAGCAAAGATCGCGAAACGAAAAACTAGCAGATAAAGAAATTTGTCCGCTTTTTGATGACGGAGACGTTGAGTTATCAGCGTCTCCGTTCGATTTTTAGGTGGGCGCTGTGCGGAGATCTTCCGCTGCCGAACTTTTTCTAAACGCGACACGCGTTAGATAGTCGGGCGGAACAGAACCGCGAAGATTCATATTATTTGCAGAAAGGAGTCATCATGAAAAAATTCATTCAGCGTCTGGCATTCACCGCGTTCGTACTAGTCCTCGGCGGTGTTGCGGCAAACGCGCAGGGCCTTGGAAGGAACTTCGATGCGAACATTCCGTTCGCTTTTTCGATCGGCAGCAAAACGTTGTCCGCTGGAAAGTATTTCATCCGCGTCTCGGGCGACGCCAACGGGCCTGGTTATCTTGAAGTGAGAAACGAAAAGCGTGAGGTAGTTTACAGCGGCCTCGCACTCACCAATGGCGAGCGTCTCAATGATTCAGCCGAATTACGGTTCACCAAGCTCCGCGGGCAGGCGGAACTTGCAATGATCATTTCGGATCGCTCGGGGTATTCCATCTCACTTTCTAAGCGAGCAGGGCTCGTCGCAGCGGCGAAGACAATGAATGATCGAAAAGTGAAGAATTGAGTCTACAGTCAACGTTACCGTAAAGCCTTATACGCAGGTCTGGTTTGAGGCTTTTCATCTTACCTTTGTTCTCCTCTACTAGTGTCAGTCAATGCGGACCCGCTCAATCACAGTTAACCGGAATCGACGGCTACGGCGATGATTTTCGTCGAGTCCTACTTATTCAAACCCCACTCGAGCGACCAACTCGTTGAACCGCCTGTCTCCGTGTAATGAATCGAGAGCTGGGTCAACCTTCATATAATTTAACGAGGACCTTCGTCTTTCATAGGCCTTATCAAGGTACTCGAGCGCTTTCTCGCTGTTTCCAAGGAGTGCGTTAAAAGTAGCTATTTCATAAAGCAAATCTGGATTATTGTCGGCTGCGATTATTTTCTCGTCCTGTCTAATTACCTCGCGAAGAATTCCTTTTGAGCCGGCTTTTCGATAGGCGGTCTGATAAAGCTGAATCGTTTCGGGGGCGGTCTTATTTTGAGTTTGCAGCTTAATGAACCACTCGTAGGCCTCTGATTCGTTGCCTTGCAAATCAGCTAAACGCCATAGCCAGAAATATGGTTGAGAATCTGACCCCTTTCCAAGTAGACTTTTAAAGTGAACGGTCGCTTGCGTATATCGATGGGCGTTATACAAAATCATCCCGTAAGCAAGATGATTCACGACCAGAGCCGGATTAATTTCGATTGCTTTGTTTCGTTCGACAAGCGCTTCGTCAAAACGTCCCTTCATGATCAGAAAATTCGCGTACAACCCGTGACCATAAATTGAATCTGGATCGAGTTCAATCGCTCGTTGAAACTCTTTTTCCGCTCCGGCGAAATCATTCTCATATCCCGATTTTATAAGCCCCGAAACGGCGTGTGCATTAGCAGAATTCTCGTCCAAAGATAGTACCGTTTCAATGGCCTGCTTTGATTTAAGGTAGTATTCTTTTTCCGAAGAAAGGGTTTTGCTCCAATTATATTGGTAAGTTTGGTATGCATATGCCAGATCCACGTGTGCCGCGGCGAAGTTGGGATCTAAGCTTACGGCTTGTTCAAGATATTCTATAGCTTCGCTTAATTTAGGTTCCTCCCATTCTTCTAAAATAACCCCAGCCCGGAGATATAGCCTGTACGCTTCCTCATTTGAGGTTTCGCGTCTTGCTTTCAGATTAACTGACGCTCCGCTGAAGCGCGCCAGGAGTCTGTTGCCGATGTCGTTGGCGATCGCGTCCTGCATCAAAAATTTATTT
Source organism: Pyrinomonadaceae bacterium (assembly GCA_039916585.1). Lineage (GTDB taxonomy): Bacteria > Acidobacteriota > Blastocatellia > Pyrinomonadales > Pyrinomonadaceae > OLB17. The sequence continues at coordinate 14,461 of JBDSLC010000250.1, forward strand.
GCCGCCTCCGATTCGCTTTTATAAACTTCGTCGACACTTCCGTCTTGAACATTTATAAGCTGCGAGGTAACGCGGATTGTGCCGTCTTCGACTTGATAATTTGAAGACAGAACAAACTCCACTTGCTGCTCCTTGCCCGCGTCGACCGCATTTTGATCGACTGCCGAATATCTGAGTATTGCGCTCAAGGGTCGGACCTTTACACTCTTCCCCTTATTTAATTGGAAAATAATAGATTCAGCGATCCCAAGCTCATATATCAGTTCTCGACTTTCATTATTTATCGGCTTCACCGGTAGAACAGCGATCGACATTTTGTGAATCTGGCTATTTGAGACCGTCGGGAATCGGTTAAAGATCCAAGCTCCAGCGACTAATAGAGAAAAAATGAGAAAGGCACCCGCGAGCGACGCAATGAGAAGTCGATTGCCTGAGTATTCAGCCGGAGGCCTATCGGGCAAATAGGTCGAGAGCGAGATCCCGTCATCAATCTCGGGACTTCGCGGGACGCTTTGCGATTCGTCATCGATTCTCACGTCCGACAAATCAGGCTTCGCATTCAACGTGCAGACGCTTTGTGTTGAGCTGGTGTCACCGGTAATCGTGACCTCCGCTACAAAGCGATAGCCTTTTTTGGACACTGTTTCGATGAACTTACTGTCGTTAGTCTCGCCAAAGATCTTTCGCAGCGAATGAACCATTCGGGCTACATTCGCTTCCTCAACAAAGGCGTCTTCCCAAACGATCCGCAAAAGTTCGTCTTTGTGAACTAGGTGACCATTCCGCTCGACCAGCAAGGCAAGCAAATCAAACATTCTCGGCGGCAGCGAAATAGGGATTCCTTCGCGCAGAAGTAACCGTTCCGCTACATCGAGATGAAACTCATTAAAACTATACGAATTCCGATAGCCAGTAATCATCGTGCTTTAGAAGGACACAACCATTTGAGGAAAAAAGTAGGACATTTTCTCAAAGATTATTCCCGCCGTTCCAGATTAAATTTCCTTCACAGCTACTGGGCTGTTGCCGCCGGTTTGGAAGCGTTTTCGTATTTGCAAAATAACTTTAACGCAAAACCGGCGGCGTGTACGAAAAACTTTGGACGATCGAGAACGAGGAACCAGATTATGCCCTATAAGCAAACATTGTTTATATTTTTAATTCTACTTCCGCTCGCTTCAATCGTGACCGCGCAGAGCGAAGTTCAACAGTTGATCGATAAGGCGGCTGAACACGAAAAACGTGCCAATTACGTCGAGGCGATAGGAGCTTACCTAGAGGTACTCAAAACTTCCCCGGGGAGCGCAACAGTGTATAACAATCTCGGGGCCGACTACTTTGAGCTGGGAAGATACTCTGATGCAATTCTCGCCTTAAGAAAATCAGTGAGCTTAAACCCACAATTCGAAAAAGCATTTTTTAATTTGGCGTCTGTCTATTTTCAGTTGGATCGCTTTGATGAAGCAATTTCCGCGTTAAAAAGCTCGGTTGGGATTAATCCGAAATACATTTTGGCTCAGAAAAAACTCTGTGATGTTTATCTCGCCTCGGATAAGGCTAATGAGGCAATTGATTGCTATGAAAAGCTGCTGCCCTCTAGCCCGACGGCTTCACGAACGCATTCAAATTACGGCACCGCATTAATGCGCGCGAAGCGTTATCAAGAAGCGGTTAATGTCTTTGAGGAAAGCATCAAATACAGCCCACCGAGCGCCGAAACTTTTAACAATCTAGGGGTGTCTTTGTTTGAGATTCGTCACTACCGGGAGGCCATTGCGCATTTGGTAAAGGCGGTAGAGCTTGAACCAAACAATCAGGCAATGCGCTTCAATCTGGCGATTGCCCAACTCGCCGACAGCAAAAAATCGGAGGCATTGGAACAATACTCATTTTTGAAGCGAACAAACGCAAAGTTGGCTGAACAACTTCTTAAACGTATTTATGGCAACATGATAATCGTCGTGAAAGAAAAGTAAGATTGATCAGATTTATAAGAATGACGCTTTCTCTTGGTTCAGCCAATCAAGGGCTGATCTATGGTAAAGAGCTTCTTCGGTGGAATGCGGGTAATGCCTCGAGTCGATCAGTTTTCCCGGTTCAAGTTCGCCGAGCGGGAAGGGGAAATCGGTCCCGAGCATCACTCGATCGGCACCGACCAGGTTGACGAGATAATCCAGAACTGCGGGTTCGTGTACCAGCGAGTCAAAGTAAATATTTCGCAAATATTTGCGAGGAGGGTTCTGGTTGTCGGGGAATAGATCGGGCCGAACCTTGAAGCCGTGCTCTAGCCGACCGATTGTCGACGGGAAAGATCCGCCGCCGTGGGCGAAGCAGATACGAAGATGCGGCAACATCTCCAGCACACCCGAAAATATCAGCGACGAGATCGCCCGAGAGACCTCGGCCGGCATTCCGACCAGCCACGGCAGCCAATATTTTGGCATATCAGCCTCGCCAGCCATTTCCCACGGATGAACGAAAACGGCCATATCGTTCTCGACACAGGCTGCAAAGAAGTCGAAAAATTGAGGTTCGCTGAGGTTTAGTTGATTGACGTTGGTGCCGATCTGAACGCCCTTAAGTCCGATCTGTTTGCATCGTTCGAGTTCTTTTACAGCGAGCGAGACATCTTGGAGCGGAACAGTACCGAGGCCGACGAAGCGTAGCGGGAACTCCGTCGTTACATCAGCGATGTGATCGTTGAGAAATCGCGAGATCTCAAGTCCGTCACGAGGCTTGGTCCAATAACTGAACATTACCGGTACCGTCGAAAGCACCTGTACTGCGATGCCAGAAGCATCCATTTCTTCGATCCTCGTTAGCGGGTCCCAGCAGTTCGCCTCGATGTCTCGAAACTGCTTACCGTCGTCACGAACCATTCGAGCACAGCACGGCTTGTAATGATCGAGCCGAATAAACCCGCCATAGCCGAACCGGTCTTTCCAACTCGGGAGGCCTTTGGGAAGGATGTGTGTATGGACGTCGATCTTCAGCATCTGAATGGCGTGTGCGAATCACCCCCGATTCTAATCAATCTTCCACGGACTTACGAATTCTTACCCTTCGGCATGGCTGCCTCTTCACCAGACTGTTAGAATTATGGGGCATTCGATCAACGTACCACAGGAGAAAATTTGTGATGAGAAGCGGTTCCATTCGTTGGTTTCTGACGGGAGTCTTTGCTATTTGTCTGGCTGCCGGAGTGAATTCACAGCCGACGGCAAATCAAGACGCTGAGACGCGGGCCAAGAGAAATGCGATCGAGGCCGAACTACAATCGATCGCCATCGTAGAACGCAAGGTTATGGTTCCGATGCGTGACGGCAAGCGCGTCCAGGCTGACGTTTATCGTCCGAAAGATCCGTCTAAGAAATATCCGATCATCCTTTCGCGAACTCCTTACAACTTCAATTGGTGGGACGTGCGGCTCGGTGCTCCGCGAGATATGACGACGGTGCTCGAGGCAGTGAAACGTGGCTACGCGTACATCATCATGAACGAACGCGGACGTTTCTTCTCGGAAGGGAGTTACGACATCCTCGGGCCGCCAACAACCGACGGTGACGATGCTCTGGCGTGGATGTCGTCGCAGCCTTGGTCGAGCAAGAAGGTTGGAACGATCGGATGTTCGTCAACCGCAGAGTGGCAGATGGCAGTCGCGGCGCGTGGGAATCCAGCGTTCACCACGATGATCGCGCAAGGGTTTGGAGCCGGTGTCGGTCGAGTCGGGCCATATTATGAGCAAGGAAATTGGTATCGCGGCGGCGCGGTGCAGATGCTTTTCATCGCGTGGCTATACGGTCAGCAGAATCAGGTACGTCCGATGTTTGCACCGGGCACGACGCAGGCGGATTTGATACGTGCGTCGAAATCTTTTGACCTTTCTGAGCAGGCCCCTTCGGTCGATTGGTCACAAGCTCTTCGGCATCTTCCGGTCAAGGATATTTTCACAGCTGTTGACGGGCCACGCGGAATATTCGCAGACGAAATGCCGGTGCCGACTGGCGGTGCCATGATCAGGCGAACTCCGAATGACCCTGCGTGGTATAAGGGCGGCCTGTGGCACGACAATATGAAGGTCAACATTCCGGGCTTTTATTTTATGTCCTGGTACGACGTTTCGACCGGGCCGAATCTAGCAATGTACAACCACATTCGCAAGACGGCGGATAAGGCCATCGCGGACAAACAGTACGCGGTGATCGCTCCAGTCCTGCATTGCAGCTACACGCGCGCGACCGAGAACACGGTCGTCGGCGAACGAAGCATGGGTGACGCTCGGCTCGACTACAACAAGATGACGTACGACTGGTTCGACCACTTTCTGAAAGGCGAGCAGAACGACACTCTCAAAAGGCCGAAGGTGCAGTACTTCACGATGGGGTCGAACAAGTGGCAGTCCTCGGAGCAATGGCCGCCGGTCGGTGCGGAGCCGATGAAGTTCTATCTCTCCAGCGGCGGTAAAGCGAACACGGGAAGCGGAGATGGCAAGCTTGTAGGATTATCCCCGGCAAGCGATGCTCCCGACAGATTTCAATATGATCCGATGAATCCGGTTCCATCGTATGGGGGCAACGTCTGTTGTACCGGCAACGCGATTCGAGGCGGCTCGTTCGACCAAAGCAAGATGGAGGAGCGGCCCGACATTCTTGTGTATTCCACCGACGTTCTGACCGAAGGGGTCGAACTGAGCGGGCCGATCGATGTGACGCTCTATGTATCGTCGGACGCGAAAGATACGGACTTTACGGTAAAGCTGATCGACGTGGACGAGAATGGTAAAGCGTGGAATCTTGACGAGACGATCCAGCGGATGCGCTACCGCGACGGTTACGAGAAGCCGCTCGTATGGATGGAACGGGACAAGGTCTATCGCGTGAAGTTTTCACCGATGAATACGAGCAATTACTTTGCCGCCGGACATCGGATCCGCATCGAGATCTCAAGCAGCAATTTTCCGCGATTCGACCGGAACTTGAATACCGGCGGCGACAATTTCAGCGAAACTACTGGCACTATCGCAAACAACGCCGTGCATCATTCGAAGCAATATCCGTCGGAGATCATGATCTCGGTTGTAAAGAAAAAGTAGATCAAGCGGTCAACTAGCGACCGGGGGCGGTTCCATTACGGAGCCGCATTCCTTGCAGGTGCGCAAAGCCTCGTCACCATAGAACCTCTTGAAGGCGCCCTGGAATTGGGTTGTGATGTCGGTCAGCTCGAAATATTCTTCGTAGAGTTTGTGGTTGCAGTTCTCGCAGAACCATAGCAGGCCGTCGAGTTCGCCGTCGCGGCGCTTGCGTTCGATGACCAGCCCGACCGTGTTGGCTCCGCGGATCGGGTTGTGTGGAATGCGAGGCGGCAGCAGGAACATTTCACCTTCGCGGATCGGTACTTCGACCGCCTTCCCATCTTCCTGAACGAGCACCTTAATGTCGCCTTCAAGCTGATAGAACAGTTCTTCGCCCTCATCCCAATGATAGTCCTTTCGCGAGTTCGGCCCACCTACCACCATGACGATGAAATCGTCATCATCGTAAACGCATTTGTTTCCAACGGGCGGTTTGAGCAAGTGCCGATTCTCACCGATCCAGTTTTTAAGGTTGAAAGGTCGCTGAATTGACATATAATGCGTCTCCGTTAAGCGATTATATCGCGTAGATCTTCAAACCGCTCGATCCGGATCTGGTGTCCGCAAACGGGAGAATATCGCGTTTAACAGGAATAGAAAAGGGATTTGATGGAGGTAACGAATGGATCTCAATGAAGACAAACTAAATTCCCTACTTGGAAGATTTGTGGGCGATCTCGGTGCAACAATGCATGCGGGATCGATCGTGATCGGTGAGAAGCTCGGCTTGTATAAGGCGATGATGACGCCCAACGAGCGTGTAACCGCCGGCGAACTTGCCAAACGAACGGACACAAATGAGCGCTATGTCCGCGAGTGGTTGAATGCCAATGCTGCCAGCGGTTACGTCGAATACGACGCCGATAAGGACGCATATTTTATGACACCCGAGCAGGCGTACGTGATGACGAATGAGGAAAATGCGGCGTACCTTCCGGGTGCGTTTGTGCTTGCGACATCGGCCCTTCGATCCATTCCGACGCTGGTCGATAGGTTCAGGACGGGCGAGGGTTTCGGCTGGCACGAGCATCACGAAGATCTTTTCCGCGGCACCGAGCTCTTCTTCCGTCCCGGCTATATCGCCAATCTCGTAAACGCGTGGATTCCGGCGTTGGACGACGTCGAGGACAAACTCAACACCGGAGCGAAGGTGGCCGATGTAGGCTGCGGGCTCGGAGCCTCGACGATCCTGATGGCAAAAGCGTTTCCAAACTCGGAGTTTATCGGCTTTGATTATCACGATAAGTCGATCGAATCAGCCCGCAAGAAGGCGGATGAAGCGGGCGTCGGTGATCGTGTGAGGTTTGAGGTAGGGGCGTCGAAAGCATTTCCGGGCGAAGGATACGATCTCGTCACTTTCTTCGACTGCCTCCACGACATGGGCGATCCAGTCGGAGCTGCGGCTCACGTTCGGAAAGCGTTGGAAGAAGACGGCACCTGGATGATCGTCGAGCCGTTCGCCAACGACTCCATCGCCGAGAATCTCAATCCCGTCGGCCGTGTTTACTATTCGGCGTCGACGATGATCTGCACGCCCGCATCGAGATCTCAGGAGGTTGGATTAGGACTGGGAGCACAGGCAGGCGAGGCAAAGCTTCGCGGCGTCGTGAGCGAAGGCGGTTTCACGCGATTTCGCCGCGCGACCGAGACTCCGTTTAACCTTGTGCTGGAAGCTCGGCCGTAGGTCCGAGGTCCATTTCAAAAAGCCCGAGGCGAATGCCTCGATAATGAGCGGGCATCGTCGGCGAATCCTCCGGCGAGACGGTGCCCTTCCATTCGAATCCGCACCCGGTATAGTAATCCTTAAGCTTTAGATTGTCCGCCCAGGTATCCATTCGGATGTAGCGGAGGTCGTTTTCCGCAGCGTGTCCGCGGGCCCATTCGACTATCTTCGCGACATACCCACGTCCGCGAAATTCAGGATTCGTTACGATGCGGTGGATATACATCGCGGCTATATTACTCTGCGAACCCCAAATGATGGGATCCTCGTAGGCGATCGAAAAGATACATCCCACGCCCTCGTCTTCGACGATCTTCCAGAGACGGCCTTCGTCGATCTCGCGAGTCACAAGATCACCATCGAAGCCCAGCCATTGCTTATCAAACACCGTTTTCTGAAATTCGATCGCCTTATCGTACAGGTCGAAGATGGTGTCAAAGTCGGCGGCG
>JBDSLC010000251.1:0-9642 GCA_039916585.1 Pyrinomonadaceae bacterium
GGATCTCCGCGCCCATCACCTGCTCATACCACCGCAGCATCGCCTCATAATTCCGCGCCCTGATCCCAACATGCGATATATACCCCGGCCCTTTCGTCATAGTCCTGAAATCCTATTCCCGATTCCAGAAACCGTCAACCCTCAGTCGGCCTGAGGTGATAACTCTTTTGCGGCTTGCCGCAATGATGAGCGGAAGGGATTGCCCTTCTGGAGGGTCTTCTTTAAATTCTGTTGGTTGCGATCGATTCGGAAGGGCACAGCCCTTCCGCTCATCCTTGCAGCAAGCTGCGACAGAGCAGTTCCACTGATCATTATGGCAAGCCATTGAGAGATCTTTTGTGAGCCCGCGGAAGGACTTCCGGCGGCTTGCCGCTATGATGAGCGGAAAGGCTTGCCTTTCCGGCAAGTCTACTTTAATTTTCTCAGGAGGCTGTGCCTCCATCGTTATGACACGCATTTCCCTCGACAGTCCCTGTTACTTCATCACTTCCGTCACCCACCATCGTCTTCCTGTCTTTCGAACTGACAAGTTTAAGGATCTGATGTGTACAGCGCTCGACGAGGCGAGAACATCATCGGAAATGCTGCTCTTTGCATATGTAATAATGCTCGATCACTTTCACATTATCACCGACGGAAGGCGAAAGATCTCCGATACCCTTCGCTACCTGAACGGCATCTCGGCGAGGCGATTGGTCGATCATCTAAAGGCGAACGGACCTGAAGAATCGTTGCGGAAATTACAGCTTGAAGAGAAGGCGGCCAATTACAAATACTCGCTCTGGGAGCATCATTCGGATAAGTTTCTGCTGACGAGCGAATCGATGTTCATGCAGATGGTGAATTATATTCACAACAATCCGGTGGCGGAAGGTTTAGTAGAGCGGCCGGAGGATTACAAATATTCGAGTGTTCGATACTGGCTCCGCAAACCGCTGCTCGATGAGGAACCGCTCGAAATGGACCTTAAGCAAATTCATTGGTATTCGACATGAGTGGAGGCATAGCCTCCCTTAGTTTTGGGGTTGTGTTTCGGAAGGGCGGAGCCCTTCCGCTCATCATAGCGGCAAGCCGCAAGACAAAAGCAGCGAGCCGCAGGCATACCTCACTCATCCTCGCACGCGATGCCTTTGCTGATGCGGAAGACGTGGCCGTCGGGGTGGCGGACCTAAAAGTGAACAGTGACGAGAAGAACCACCTCGTCAGCCCAAAGCGGCGGCTGCCACCCCTCCTTCGTAGGAAGGGGAGTCGCCGACATTATCTCTAATCGCTCGGCGGCCCTGGCCGTTGTGACAGAGGAAGATCTCCACCTTGCCGCTTCTGACTGCTCTTCCTGATCTGTCGTTTCCGGAGTTTTCAACCACAGAACGGGATAACGGGAGGAACAAAACTAGATCTTGTCCCGCCATCTCAGAACCTCATCTCGAAGGATGGGGTTTTGTTGGAAGCTGCCGGTGTGGCCTTGGGCGGCGGTGGCTCGTTGGATGTGCCAGTAGGAGAGGCCGAGTTTGCCGACGGCTCGTTGGAAGCGGGAGCGGGCGAAGAACTTTCCGCTGAAGATGCCGCCGATCAGCCATGAAGTGCTTTTGAATACGGATGTAATGGTCTTGAGCTGCGGTTCGGTGATCAACCCGCGGGCGACGTCCAGGGCGAGCATATCGTTCAGGATGCGTCGCTGCCGTCTCATAATGAAGAATGCGAAGATCATGAAGATAAAGAACAGCGGGACCTCTAGCAACAGATAGAATGTAAAGAATCCGCACAGCCCGACGTTCTGACCGCCCAGCCCGATCGCCGCACACGTAGGCTCCATACCCATGGAAACAAGCAGAACAGTCGCGACTATTCCGAGGCCGTTCCAAAGCCCGTGCAGGATCATCGCAACTGTCCAGCCGAGCATAGGCATAGCGATGCGAACGAACCAATTGTGCGATTCCCGCGAGATGCCGCAGCCGATGCCGGTCATTGCAGTAAAGGTCACGTGAGCGAATGGCGAGAGGATGCCCCGGAGCGTGAACAAGAGCATAAAAGACCAGAAGGCTTCGCTGCTCAGGCCAAATTCCTTGTACGCCTGGTTCAAGCCGGTTCCGTAATAGAGAACGTTCTCAACGGTCGCGAATCCGAGTGCGATCACACCGGCATACACGATGCCGTCGAGGATGTCGTCAAAATATCGCCGAAGGAAAATCAGAAGGATGAGCAGGCCAAATCCCTTCGAACTTTCCTCAAACAACGGGGCCGATATTACCGCCGTGATGATCGATCCCAGCTCCGGTACACCGGTCGCGATCGCGGCGGCGACTGCTGCGAATCCTCCGAAAACGGTATTCCCCACGAACGAGACAAGAACGGAGACGATCGCTCCCCAAGCAAATGCAAATGCAAGTAACCAGAATGGTTCCGGATCGTATCGATCGAGCCCGACAAGCGGAATGATATATAGCAGAGCGGGAGTAAACGCGATCGCGGTAGCAAGCACCGCCGGGACGGGCTCCAGCAGAAGGACGAATAAGCCAGCCACCAAAGCACCGAGTACGACAAACAGCAGCGTCGCTATACCTACACCTATATATAAACCTGTCTTGTTCGGCGGCGGGGTTTTCGGCTGTTCGATATTGCCAAGGCCCAAGCTGCCGAGGGACTGGGCGATACTCCGCGTCGGAACCGATTGCTGTGCTTGAAATTGAGCCGAGGCCTCGGCTTCAGCTTGTTGAAATTGTTGGTTTTGGATCTGCTGAAACTCAAACGGGGCGATCGCGGGTGCAGTTATTGTGGGTTCTATGATGACGGTACCGGTGGTTCCGTTCCGTCCAAACTGAAGGCTATCGCCGTGATTCAATTTCGCGGTCTCGACCCGAGAGTCGTTGACGAGAGTGCCATTGGTACTGGCGTTGTCGCGAATGTAGAAACCGTCTTGTTTGGCTTCGATGAAGGCGTGCTGCTTTGATGCGATCCTCTCCGCACTCGGGTCGAACCGAACGCTGCAGGTCTCGCTTCGCCCGATCGATAGAAATCCCGTTTCAAGTTCGAAAGTCTGCCCATTCAGCGTTCCGCTTGTGATCGTCAACCTCAATTTCATACAGCCATAATAGGTGCAATGAGGGCGAAGTCAAGCAGATGCAAGAGTTGGCCTCAGTTTAGAACGGATTTACCGATGCCGGCGATGGGCGATCGCCTGGAGCTCCGAACACAAATCCCGAATACGACCAGTCGGAGCTGTTCAATCGATACCACACACCATCGCTGGGTCGATAAACAGCAATATCAGCTTTTTCGTCGCCGTCGTAGTCGCCCTGCACGGGAATGTCCTCTTCGATTCCCCATTTATATACGGAAAAGGTCTGAGCCGAAGCGTCAAGGATCCACCAATTTCCATCGCCGGGCCGGTACACCGTGAGCTCCGTTTTGCCGTCTCCGGTAAAATCTCCGCTAACCGGCCTGTCACCATCTATACCCCATTGAACAATCATTGGAATGCTCGATGAACTCGGCATGATATACCAGACACCCTGAGCCGGACGAAACACGGCGATATCCGTCTTACCATCGCCGTCCCAATCGCCCGTCACCGGTTTATCCCCGGAGACTCCCCACTGGGTATAGCGTATTCCCAGGGTGCTCTGCCAGATATACCAGACCCCGTTCGAGGGCCGCCAGACCGCAATATCGGCCTTGCCGTCGGCGTCAAAATCGCCAGCGACCGGCACGTCCTGAGCCAATCCAAAATTTACGACGGAAATTCCGCCGGAACTTCGAGCGATCCACCAGTCTCCGGATGATGGCCTCCAAATGGCGACATCGGTTTTTCCGTCTCCGTCATAATCGGCGGGTGCGATCACGTCGTCGCTCAACCCAAACTGGGTTCCTCCCAGAGATGCCGTCGAGCTATTCTCGATCGTCCATACCCCGGTCGCCGGGGCGAATCTCGAAAGGTCTGTCTTTCGATCGCCATCGAAATCAGATACGACATTTTTCCGGGGTGCAGTTGCCTGAGTGGTATCGACGATCAGGAGGCCTTCGCCCATCTCGCCGATCAGAACCTTGTCTTCGCCAAGGAAAGGAAATACTGCCCACGTTCCGTTGTAGGTGGTTGGCAGCGAGTTTTGCAGACTGTCGCGACCGCAAATGATATCCCATGATTCGTCCGACAGCGATTTGGCAGATGCGTCGGGCTCACGAAACGCCGCCGCGTACGTATCGTACTGGCCAACCCGATTCGGGATCGTCGGGGACGAAAGATCGAACACCTGTAGGCCGGCCTGGTACCAGGAAACAAAGAGTTTGTTTCCCATTACTACGGGATTGTGCGGTGTTACCGCGTTCAAGCCCAGATCGGCCATCGTTACGCGATTCACGAGCAGCGGTGTCGCGGCATTTGACACATCATAGACCCGCACGTCGCCCGGACTCGCTCCGCTACTGTTGGTCACCTCACGGGCGCTGTAGAGGTAGTTGCCGTCTTCGCTCGTCCAACTGCTGTGCATGTTATTTCCGTTAGTTGCAGAAGCATTGGCGTCTTCGATGAAGCCCAGCAACGTCGGAGCCTGAGTTGCGATGTTCGAGATGTCATAGATCTCGGTCCGGCCTTTCACCGAGCCCGTTCCCCATCCCGACGTATACATCTTGGTCCCTCGGATGTGGAACGCATGAACCCACGAGATCTCGGTCGGGGTGATGTCTCGCACGAAAACGGGGGCGGCCGGGTCTGTTATGTTGATGACCTTAATGATCTTGGTTGCAAAACTGTTGTAATTCTCGATCAGAAATCTCTGCCCGCCTTGATCGAAGATAACCATCTCGTGAATTCCGTTGAATCCGCCACCGGAGGTTGAATTGACCTTGCCAAGCAGTAAGGGGCTTTGCGGATTGGTTAGATCGACAATGTGAACGCCATCACCTGTTGTGGGACTGCTCGGCCCTTGCCCGCCGCTGCCGAAGTAGCCGCGGTTTCCTATCACGATCGCTTCTAGAAACGACTGGTTCGGGGAAGGGTTATACCAATTCGCGAGAGTCAGCTCGTCGGGGTTTGAGACGTCGAAGATAAAGGCCCCGCGACAATTGTATGTGCCCATGACTGCTATGTTGCCGTCGGCCCAAATATCGGCAAACTTCAGATCTGATGTGACGCCACAATTCGGAGTGATGCGCGAACGCAATCTGACCTTCTGAGCTTCTACCGCGAAATGCCCGCAACCCAGGGCAACTAGCAACGACAGGACAAAAAGAATCCTTCTCATAATGCTGATCTTGAAAATGGCTATACCGCCGAAAGTAGAAAGCCGCCTGGTCCTTGCAAGAGATGACCAAACGGCTAAGATTATACAGCGACTGCGAAGTGGTTGCGAATTCTTTCCTATGAGGCGGCCCGAGATGCTTCCCGCATCATGAGGTCGAAAGTCCCCGGCCCAACCTTTCTAAACCGACGATTACGGTTAAGGGAAACCGCAACGGAAATAGTTGGATTATTGCCCTTGAACTCCATGCCGCCAGAAACGAGAAGGTTATAAAGTTCATTAACGTGGAGCGGCTCACCAGCCTCCCTCAAAAGAAGGGTACAAGCCTGTGTGATAGTTCGATCCGAAAAGCGGTTGCTGATCGCAGACAAGTTATTTTCCTTGTGCGGGATCCTCCGTTGACTTAGATATGCGACGGTGCCCGATTTCTTGGGATGGAACGGCAGCGGCATTGACTGCTCAGCGTTAGGATTGGCAGGCACAGGAGGTCGAGCCTTGGTTCGGATGGCCGTGTTTGAACCCGCGTCTTCCTCGATGCTCAGCGACTTCAAGGTTCCAAGCGAACGCGATCCGGACCGCATTGCTACCAGCAAACCATCGATCGCGGACTCCGTTTGCGCCGCACTGTTTTCAAGCGCTTGAATCTCTTCCCTTAACCTATCACTTTCGTGCTCAACCTCTCGGAGCCTCGCCATCAGGCGGACTTGGGCATTCCGTGTTTCCTGGAGACTTTTCTCAAGTGTTGCTATAAGATTCGGGTCTAACATATTGACGTGATGCAGCTTAGACGCGGAGGCCGGGATTACGGGTGATCAGCTGTTTCGTTCGATGACGAAATTAGGAATCTCGTCTAATGCATCACGATACAGGCTTCTGCTTAAGATTTCAAGCTTTTTTCTTGCGGTATCTGCGTAACTGTTTGCAACAGAACGTGTTTCATCAAGCAAACCATGGTGCTTAAGCTTGCTCATGAGCGTTGCCCGGAAGGTATCATCATAAGCACCCTTAAGCATTATCGCTTCGAGTTCGGAAACGAAGGCCGGATCTGCCTGAGCCAGTTTGATAAGAGGAAGCGTTAGTTTTCCTTCGAGAAGGTCGGTTGCGGCAGCCTTTCCGAGCGCGGTTTGGTCGGATGTGAAATCAAGAAGATCGTCGGCGAGCTGGAACGCGATGCCAAGGTTCATACCGTAATCGCGCATCGCGGACTGCTCTTCACGATCCGCGCCGCCGAGGATCGCGCCGATCTCGCAGCATCCGGCGAAAAGGAACGCCGTCTTGCGTTCGAGGATGTCGAAATATCGAGCCTCAGAGATCCGCACATCGCCGACCGTCGTTAGCTGGATGAGCTCGCCCTCGGTCATCTTTCGCGTAAGGCGCGTGAGGATATCGAGGATCTCCAGCGAGCGTTCTTTCAGCGAAGTCTCGAACGCCGACATGTATAGCCAGTCGCCCATCAAGACGGCCGCGTGATTACCGAATCGGGCATTAACCGTCACACGGCTTCGGCGAAGATCAGCGTTGTCGATGATGTCGTCATGAACCAGCGTCGCCGTGTGAAGCATCTCCATCACCGTTGCGAGCCTAATGACATTATCTTCGCTTCCATTCCCGCCGACCGCGTGTGCAGCAAGGATCAACAGAGCGGGCCGGACGCGCTTTCCGCCAGAGGAGCGAAGATATTCTCCAAGATAATCAATGACTTGAATGTTCGATTTCGCCTGGCGCTCGAACTCGGCCTCGACCAACGACATCTCATCGCGGATCAAGCCGAAGATCTTTCGGGCGGCGAGATTCGGCAGCAGTTCTTTTTTTACGGTCGCAAAGGTCTGCATTCGCTAGTTGGAACGGTAATTATCGAACTGCATGTCGATGCCGAAGTCTTTACCCTTGAGAGCCGCCATGACTTCCTGCAGAGTGTCTCGATCTTTGCCCGAGACGCGGACAGTTTCGCCTTGGATCGAGGCTTGCACTTTGAACTTCGCATCTTTGATGAATTTCACGACTTCTTTCGCCTTGTCGATCGGAATTCCCTGCTGGACCTTAACTAGTTGGCGTACGGTTCCGCCGGCGGCGGCTTCGATCGTCTGATAGTCGAGAGCTTTCAGCGAAATTCCACGTTTGAGGAGCTTGCTCTGCAGGATGTCATTCATATTCCGCAGCCTGGTATCGTCCTCGGCTGCGAGCATCAAGTCCTTCTGCTGAAGCACGACCGAAGCCTTGCTGCCCTTGAAATCGAACCGCTGCGAGATCTCTTTTTCCGTTTGATTTAGTGCGTTCGTAACCTCGGCGTAATCCGTTTTGGATACGATATCGAAAGAATTTTCCTTTGCCATACGAAGATTTTGCCACGAATTACACTAATTGCACGAATGCGATGCTAATTCGTGTCGTTCGTGGAATTCGCGGCCAAAGTAATCTGAAAAAAGTCGAGAAAGTTTTTGGTTGTCTGAGCTGCGAGATGTTCGAAGGAAACTCCGTAGAAGTCCGCTAGAAATCTCGCGGTGTGCTCGACGTAAGCGGGCTCGTTCCGCTTACCGCGAAACGGGATTGGCGTGAGGAATGGACAATCGGTCTCGACCAGCAATCGGTCTAACGGAACGACCTTTGCGGATTCCCTAAGGTTATCGGCTTTCTTAAAGGTTACGTTTCCCGCGAAAGAGATCATAAAACCCAGCGGCATCAACGCCTCAGCCATTTGTGGTGTGCCACCAAAGCAGTGCATTATTCCACGCCAGTTTTCAGCATTCAGTTCCGAGCTTTCAGTTGTCTGGGAAAGTTCTTCGGTCAATATCTCGACCGTCTCGTCATCGGCGTCACGGCTGTGAATTATAACGGGTAGATCAAGCTTTCGGGCGGTTCGGATCTGACGGCGGAAGACATCCCGCTGTACGTCACGCGGGCTGTGATCGTAGTAATAATCAAGTCCGATCTCGCCCCAGGCAATGACCTTTTCAGATCTGGCTAATTCGATGAGATGTTCTTCTGCCTTGTCGTCGTAGAGTTTCGCGTCGTGCGGGTGGACACCGACGCTCGCGAAGACATTCTCATACTTCTCAGCCACCGCAACCGCCTTCCGAAAATCATCCGAATGCGGATCCCCCGTGCCGATATTTAGCATCGCAACTACGCCCGCTTCCCGCGCGCGACGGACGACATCATCGCGATCGTCATCAAACGCCTCGCCGTCAATGTGGCAGTGAGAGTCGATCAAAGTCACTTAGAAGGAAGTTCAGGCCGGTGCTGTTCTGTAATGCGGATCAAGAACCTGAGAGCCTCGTTAACGGATTCCGAGTCTGGAAAGACACGTGCAACGTCTACATCGAGTTTGATCTGATTCAACAAACGCCGTCCTTCTCCTACACGACGTACTTTGTAGGAAGTTAGATCATACTCAGGCTTTAAATCGTCATTCAAAGTTTCCGTGCTCATAATCTCGACGTTCCTTTGGAGTAAGCTCCCTCGCACTGATTATTCTAACCTTTTGATCGCGTTCGGTGAACGAAACTATTAACAATCGTTGCCGCGAACTTTCACCGACGATAAGGAAACGCGGCTCCTCGTCGGAATGATCTTGGTCGTATAATTCAATGTTAAAAAGGTCTTCCCAAACTGTTATCGCCTCTTCGAAGGTGACACCAACGTGGTTCTTAGGATTCAGTTTGGCCTTCTCCGTATCCCAGTCAAACTCCATTCTCACTCTCAGCCCTCGCAATGGGAATCGACCAGTGTTGCCTTCAACGTTCAGATTACTTGTCGGACAAGATCTTCAGCGAGTCGGCGAACTTCTCCGACGTTGAGGCGAATTTAGTCGCAAATTCTTCAAAAGACTGTCCCGTTTGCCTCGTTTGCCATACAACTGCGCCCAACTGGCCTCGCTTAAGTTTCACGAATATATACTTTCTAAGGGTCGCAAGGCTTCTAGCTTCGAGCACGGTTGCGGGAAATGTCTGAACGCTAACCTGCGTTCGGACAACAACCATGTCTTTTCCCAGGGCTCTTAGCCCTTTTTCAACCTCGTCGACAACTCTGAATGCGTCGTCCGCTTTGAAATACTCGGAATATTTCGTAAGCGAAAGTGAAGGCTCAGTTCCGTCACTGGTACATCGATAGTCAAATCGGAATGAGGTCATTTCACCTCTCAATGTCGTTTCTTTAGGCTTGCAGGGGAAAGATGCTTCAGCCTTAATATTCGAGAGACTAAATACTTTCCAATCTGGATTAGCTTCCTGTCCATAGACCTCGTTCAAAAAACAGAAAAACAGACCGGCGACCGAAAAACATGTCCAAACCCAACGATTCATTTCAACCTCGCGCCGATCTCGACGTCCTCGAGGAAGCTCGCCAGCGCCGGATTCGGACCCGAGTCATCCTCTAACGAGGCGGCGCAGATCATGCCTTGGGATTCGAG
>JBDSLC010000252.1:0-6597 GCA_039916585.1 Pyrinomonadaceae bacterium
TCAAGACCGGATACGGCCTCGACACCGAAACCGAATTGAAAATGCTTCGAGTTGTCGAGGAACTCGACCAAATGCACCCGATCGACCTTGTCCCTACATTCCTGGCGGCGCACGCGGTTCCGCCGGAATTCAGCGGCGACACCGACGGCTATGTCGATCTGATCTGCGAGGAGATGCTTCCGGCGGCGTGGAAATGGTACGAAACCTCCCATTTCCGTGCTAAAAGCATTCCATTCTTTGCCGACGTGTTCTGTGAGAAGAATGCGTTCGACCTAGATCAGGCGAGACGCGTTCTCGAAACTGCGGCCGCACTCGGCTTTCGGCTGAAAGCTCATGTCGATCAGTTCACAAACCTCGGTGGATCGGCCTATTCGATCGCGTCACACGCCGCTTCGATCGACCATCTCGACGCCATCTCTGATGCGGAGATAGAATCCTTAGCCAAGAGCGAGACCATCGGCGTTGTGATACCGACCGAGAATTTCAGCGGCGGGAGAACTGAGTTTGCCGACGCCAGAAAGATGATTGACGCCGGATGTGCGATGGCAATTTCAACCGACTACAACCCCGGCTCCGCTCCGTGTCCTTCGATGCCCATGGCAATGGCGATCGCGTGCAGATATCAAAAGCTGCTGCCATCGGAGACACTCAATACATCTACTATTAACGCTGCGTTCGCGATCGGAGTCGGCGAAACTCACGGCTCGATAGAGGTAGGGAAAAATGCTGATCTGCTGATCCTCGATTCACACGATTATCGCCAGCTCGCCTACGAATTTGGTGGTAATCTCGTAAGTTATGTAATCAAAGCCGGCGAACTTTTACCGGAAATCCCAACCTGAGCACCCGAAATTGGTACAAGACACTTGGAAACATTATCTGAAATCGTTTTGAACGGCGAGAGCCTTACATTTGAGCAAGTTCTCTCCGTTGCTTACGGTGGCGCCGCCGTTCCGCGTGTATTGCTTGACGACGAGGCCGCAGTAAAAGTGGCGCGGGCGTCAGACGCCGTCGACACCCTTCTAGACCGCGGAGAAATAGCCTACGGCATAACAACCGGCTTTGGAGCGTTCAAAGACAAGATCATCAGCCGGGAAGAGGTTGAAAAGCTTCAGCGCAACATCGTCTTGAGTCACGCGGTCGGCGTGGGCGATCCGTTTGATACGCCGACGGTTCGGGCAATAATGCTGATCCGTGCGAATACTCTCTCTCGCGGGTTTTCGGGAATTAGACTTGAAACCCTTGAACTAATAATTGATTGCCTCAACGCGGGTGTTCATCCGATCATCCCGGAGAAAGGAAGCTTGGGAGCGAGCGGAGATCTCGCGCCGCTGGCACACTTTGCTTGTGTGTTGATCGGCGAAGGAAAGGCGGAATACGACGGCGATATACTAAGCGGGGCCGACGCACTCAGGAAGGCCGGATTGCATCCGGTGAGTCTGAAAGCGAAAGAAGGCCTGGCGTTAACGAACGGTACGACGATCATGACCGCTGTCGGTCTCCTGGAAACCGCACGGGCGATAAAACTCTCTGAACTCGCCGATGTTTCAGGATGCCTCAGCCTAGAAGCTCTTCACGGAACGCTCTCGGCATTTGACGATCGCATCCACCAACTCCGTCCACATCCGCGGCAGGTAGAATGTGCGAAAAATCTCAGAACGATTCTCGACGGCAGCGAATTCGTCCGTGGATTTGACCCTACAAACGTGCAGGATGCATACACTCTACGATGCATTCCTCAGGTTCACGGAGCCTGCCGCGACGCAGTGGCATATGCCGAATGGCTCCTCAAGATAGAGCTGAATTCCGTTACCGACAACCCTCTGATCTTTCAGGACGACGACGGTAACATCGAGGTGATCTCGGGCGGTAATTTCCACGGTGAACCGCTCGCACTCGCGTTTGATTATTTAACCATCGCCCTCGCCGAACTCGGAAACATCGCAGAACGTCGAATAATGCGCCTGACCGACGAGTCATCGAATGCACACGTGTTACCGGCGTTCCTCACCGGTCACGGCGGACTCAACTCCGGATTTATGATCGTCCAATATACTGCCGCAGCTTTGTGCACCGAAAACAAGGTCCTCGCCCACCCCGCAAGCGTTGATACGATCCCGAGCTCGGCAAACGTCGAAGATCACGTCTCGATGGGAGTCACAGCGGTGCTCAAATTGCGCCAGGTCGCAAAGAACCTCGAAACCATCCTCGGCCTCGAACTATTCTGCGCGGCTCAAGGCATCGACTTTCGAAAGGCGAAGCTCGGCGATGACAAGCAACTCGGCTCGGGTACTCGGGACATTTATCAGGCTATTCGTCGCCGCGTCCCGTTCATCAGAGAGGATTGCTATATGAAATCTCACATGGACGAAGTCGGAGCCATTGTTTGTAGTTACCTAGCTCAAGGAAGCTGACTATGGAACGACAAGGTAAGTCCCTTTTCACAAAATTCGCCCGGCACGCGGCAAACGTTACGAGCCGGCCGATCACCTTTATCGTTGCGGTACTGATAATCGTCTCCTGGGCGTTCCTAGGTCCGTTTTTTGGTGTCAGCGACACTTGGCAACTGGTGATCAACACCAGCACGATCATTACCTTCCTAATGGTCATCCTTATCCAGAACACACAGGATCGCGACACCGAGGCTCTGCAGATCAAGCTCGACGAGATGATCCGTTCCATCAAAGGTGCCCGGAACGTAATGAAGGGATTTGAGGAGATGGATGAGAAGGGGCTGAACCGAATAGTGGACGAGTACCTAGGTTTAGCTGAGCACGAGCGTCTTAATATTGAAAGGGGTGAAAAGGCCCATGCCAAACGGAGGTCGCAGGCTTGATACGGATACGCTACGTTTTGATCGGAACCGCACTTCTTGCTGGATCATCGTTCGGTCAATCATTTCTTCAGCGTGCTGCAGACCGTCAGGGTCTCAGCCCCGAGGCTTTTGTAAAAAAGGTCTGCGACATTCATAAAGACCCGGTCGCAAACCGCGTATTTCGCGATTACGGTGCGGTGTTTGTTTCGGCACAAAGCGTGGTTCCACCTTCGAAATGTGTGTTTCCAGACCACGAGCAAGCAGGGAAATTCCAAGCGCCGTTGAAGTTCGCTCGCGAGACGGTGTCGAACGCCGAAATATCTTTACAGGCCGATGCGATGCGGTCCCTCCGGGCAGCGGTGGATGAAGCGAGAGCTTCCCGACTTCATATCACTCCGCTCGATGGCTCGGTCGCCGGCTCGAGAAGTTATGCCGACACAGTGCGACTGTGGAACTCAAGATTTTATCGAGCCCTCGATCATTGGCAGGGCCGCAATCGGATCTCTAAGTTCGCCGCGGACGCCGCAAGGGAGTTACCCGCCAGCGAACAGGTACCCTTGGTTCTCGGATGGGAGCAAAGCGGTCTCTGGTTCAATACGGACTTCAGTCGATCTATACTGACCTCGGTCGCGGCGCCGGGAACATCCCAACACCTCTCCGGGCTCGCGTTCGACGTGGTCGAGTATCGAGATGCCAAAGTCCGCGCGATACTCAACAGGCACGGATGGTTCCGAACGATTCGGACCGACGAACCTCACTTCACTTACCTTGGGCTGCGGGAGTCCGATCTTCCGGGGTACGGACTGGAGAAAGTAGTTCATCGAGGAAATTATTACTGGGTTCCGAAGGCAGATCCGATTATCGAGCGGCGAGACCGATCGGCGTCGGATAGCCCTTCCCGCGAAGGGCGGCAACCGGAACCACGATCTCCTTCTTCCCCTTAATGGTTCGGGTTACCGCTTTAGAAGTATTTTTTTCGGTATTATTGTTCGAATTCGGATCTTTCACTTCCTCTCCTGACGCATCAACTGCCATCCGGCGCACCGCGTCGAGTAGTTGTGAACGCTCCTTTTCGGACAATTGGTCGAAATTCACACCGTAGGAATCGATAACCTTACGTAAATTATCTTCAGTATTCGTACCGCGTTCGTAAACGTCCCGATAGACCATCACGTTCCCGTCCTGTACTACGATCGTCTCATAGCGGAGTTCCACAGGAACCGCGTTCTCTAGCTTAACTTCCGTTGTTTCAGTCCTCGCTTTCTCGTACCCTTTTACATCTTCAATCGTTAGCGGCGCCCCTCCAAGAGAGGAAAGCTGGACAGCGAAATCCTGCACCATCGGGCTCGTAAGTCCCACACATCCGTGCGATGCGAACGTACCCAACCGTGACGGATCCTTTCCGCCGTGAACGAGTGACGGCAAACCGATCGGGATCTTTATTGGTCCGAGAGGATTGAGCTTGCTTCCAGCCTCTACCTTTTTCCCCGGTTGAACCTTTCCCTTGACCCACGGCTCGTCGGGCGGGGTCCAGGTCGGATTGAAAATGATCTCGCTGGCTTTTCGCAATCCTGTCGGAAGAGGGAACTCTGGGTACCCGATACCGATCTTATAACTCTTGATCAATTGCCCATCCTTGAAGATGTCCATCCGATACGCCGGAGCATTCACCACAACTCTTGTATCAGTCGGCACCTCGTTCGGCCGGGCGGATGCCAGTTCTTGCGACCCTTTTGACCAGCGGCTGCGAACGAGTGCGAACAGCTTTTCCGATCTCTCCGGGCCGATGATCTTTTCGATCTTCTTCCGCGTATCATCGACGGCGATTCTCGTAGACCGCGAGTCGTCGTCAGCAGCCACGCCAAGTTGGAGTACCGCATCCTTTGCCTCATCCCGGACCTTTGACGCTTCCTCATCCGTCAACTGGGCCGCTTGTTTCGCCTCCGCGACAAATGATTCGTCAGCGAACATCGCATCCAACAAAGGCATGGTAACCGGGAGATTAACCGCCGCAGCGGACGGTGCCGGCTGCTGAACGTTCGTTGGAGGAGGAGCAGCGTTCGCAACGCTATTAGTGTTTACAGGAGCGTTCGCTTCCAGAGTTGGCGTTTGCTGGCAAGAAGAGAAAAGAAAGCCTGAGGCGAGAAGGCCAGCCAGAAGAATTCGTGCATTAAAATGGGTCATTGCCACTACGCGATGCAAGTAGCGTTCCATTGGGCCGATCTACGGAAGCATTTGCTCGCCTTTCAAGATCGGAAAGGGATTAATGCTGACGCCGTCCCAAAACCGTTTGGGATCGACAACCTGATTGATCGAGAAATGCAGGTGGAAGTTTCCGGTGCCGGCGTTTCCGGTGTCGCCAACATAGCCTATCGTCGTTCCTCTAGGAACGAACTGACTCTCTTGAATGCCCGGTGCTCTGCTGTGGAGATGTGCGTAGTAGTAAAAGTAGCGCTTATCCGTGGAGATCTGATAGATGGTTATTCCACCTAGCTCGCTGTCGTGAAACTTGACGATCACGCCATCGGCAACCGCCACCACGGGAGTCATGTCTGGCGCCGGGATGTCGATCGCTTCGTGCGTCCGACCCTCTGAACGGGCCTGCGAAAAGGTATCGATCAGCTTTTCGGGACGAACGCCCGCCACCGGGATCAGCAGTCGTACGGGTTCTCCGATCGAAGGTAACGGAGTCGGCACTTGCACAGCAGGAGGAGGCTCAATGGAAGGAATCACGGCTGGCGTTACCATCGGAGCGATCGAAGGAGCCGGCACTGCTGCCGGAGACCAATCCTTCTGTATCATTGGCTCGAAGAGATACTTATCGACAGCAAAATATACTATCGCACCGTGGAGGACGATCAGGTAGATAATGATGATCACCTTTCTCGCCGACTCAGCTGCTGCCATGAGGATAAGTTTAGCGGCCACTCGACTGCGAGACAATGAGCATCGGGTTATAATTAAGATGACAATGTGGATGCCACCAGATCAAAAGGAACTATCGGATACATTTCTCAGCAACCTGCCGCCGGTGATGAACGTTGGATCTTCTTATGCCGAGCAACTCCTTCTACGCGAATACGGAGCGGTTTTTGTGGCTCGAGGCGGTGTTGTTCCACCGGACCGGATCGTTTTTGCAGATTCGGAAGAGGTCGAGCGATTTCAGGATAATTTGCCGGTGAGCAGCGAGTCGATCGGCGGATTCGTTCTCGAACTCCAGGCAGTCGCGATGGAAGGATTACGCAAAGCGATCGCCGAAGCAAACGCTGCGGGATTGTCGATCAACCCGCGTGATAAAGGTTCGGCAAAGCGCAGCTATAACGAAACCATCGAACTCTGGGCAAGCCGTGTCGATCCGGCACTGAAACATTGGGTGTCGAAGGGGCGAATAACGCAGGCACAAGCCGACAAACTCAAATCGCTCTCTCCTTACGAACAGGTCCCGGAGGTCCTAAAACTGGAACAACAAGGCATCTACTTCGCGAAAGATCTCTCGAAATCGATCATCTATTCCGTCGCCCCGCCCGGAACCTCGCAGCATCTCTCAATGCTCGCGATGGACGTGAAGGAACACGAAGACGCGAAGGTCCGCGACATCCTCGCGAAAAACGGCTGGTATCAAACCGTCATCTCCGACCTGCCGCATTTCACCTACCTCGGCGTGCCGGATTCTGAACTGCCGAAACTAGGTTTAAAGAAAACCACCGACAAGGGAAGAACCTTCTGGATCCCTGAGATGTAATGCGAAAGCCGCCTCATTTGAGACGGCTTTCAAAGATATT